>JAPYUH010000254.1 GCA_029936195.1 Alphaproteobacteria bacterium | reverse complement strand
ATATAAAATCCATTGAATCAAAATAATCGGTGACAATTGAGAATAATATTCCGTAGGATGAGAATATGAAGGCCACGAATGTATACAATATTGTTTTTTTGGTAAAAGTGAATTCTGCGGAAATATTTTCGTCAATCAGGATTTTTCTATGTATTGAAATGGCCAACGGCGACAAAATTAGGCATTCCAGAAGTATCAAGACAAAATTGAGAAAATTGTCGTTCAAAACCGCCAAATATTCCGAAATCTCTTCGGCCACGACAAGAAGAATAACCAAAAACAGCAGCGTTTGCCAAAACCCAATTCTTCCCAAACATTTTGAAGAGAAGAAGAAACCGAAGGTGCCGACGAACGTTCGCCAGAATGGAATTTCACGCCCCTTTGCCATGGCCGTCAGCCCCCCTAAATTCACACCATCACCCGGTCCAGACCAAATGTCACCCGTGCCCGGGCTGGCGTCTGAACCGTACCGCCCAGGTTTTCGACAATATTGACCGCGCGATCCACCAACGTTGCATTCGTGGCATGGACGCCACGGTCCAGATAAAGGTTATCCTCCAGCCCGACGCGCACGTGACCGCCCAACAGCATGGCCTGGGCCACCATGGGCATCTGCATCGCCCCGATGCCGAAACCGGACCAGATGGCGCCGGGGGGCAGATTGTCCACCATGCCCTTCATGCTTTGCGTATTAGCCTCCGCCCCGTAGGGGATGCCCAGGCAGAATTGATACAGGGGCGGCGGGTCCAGCAGGCCCTCTTCCAGCAACTGCTTGGCAAACCACAGATGCCCGAAATCGAAGACCTCCACCTCCGGTTTGACGCCCAGGTCCCGGATGCCCTTGGCCATGACGCGCAGCATATCCACCGTGTTGGTCATGACGTAGTTGCCCTCGCCAAAATTCATGGTGCCGCAATCCAGGGTGCAGATTTCCGGCAACAGGTCGCGGATATGTTCCAGCCGCTCCGCCGCGCTGGCCATGTCCGTGGCCTGGCCCAGACGCAGAGGATCGTCGGGAGGCCCCAGATAGATATCACCGCCCATGCCCGTGGTCAGATTGATCACCACGTCCGTGCCGCTGTCGCGGATGCGTTGCACCACCTCCGCGTATAAATGGGGATCGCGGCAGGCCTCGCCCGTCTTGGGGTCGCGGACATGGATATGGGCGATGGCGGCGCCGGCCTTGGCGGCCTCGATAGACGCCGTGGCGATCTGTTCGGGCGTAACGGGAACGTCGGGATGTTTGTTCACCGTATCGGCGGAGCCGGTGACGGCACAGGTGATGACAACGTTTCGGTTCATGCTCTCTCCCCCAGTTGATGCCGCGTAACAGTGACAAGGGCCCTGGCGGCCGATGCCGCTGGCTCGTCGGTCACCAGAACCTATTTGCCAGCTTATCCAATATCCATTCAGCTTTCCGCCAAACGGGACAGCAGGGCGATCAATTGTGCCTGCTCCCCCGAGCTCAAATCATTTGCAATGCGCGCCTCGTGCGCCGTGACCAGGCCGCGCGCCCGTTTCAGCAATGCCCCGCCACTTTCCGATAGCCGCAAGGCATAGGAGCGCCGGTCGCCAGGCGCCGGGGTGCGGTCCACCAGGCCGCGCCCCTCCAACTTGTCGATCACCGCCACCACGGTGGAGCGGTCAATACCGAGCGCCCGGCCCAGCGAGGTCTGGTTCAGACCGGCGTTGGCCTGGATCAATACAAGCACGCCAAACTGGCCCGGCGTGATATTGCAATCCTGCAAACTGCGGGAAAAATCCTGAAACACCGCCGTCTGCGCCTTGCGCAGATTATAGCCGATCAAGCCCGGCAGCAGATCATGGTCAAATTCATCCATACTGTGTACTAATGCCACCTCGCGCCGATTGGAGAAAGCCACATTGTGCATTAATCTGGCGGCGAACACGACATCACCATGGGGACCGAACGAACGTGAGCTATCAAGTAAAAGTGCGTGGCACCGACAAGACCCTGACGATGGGCGAAGACAAAACCATATTGGAGGCCGCCCTGGAAGCGGGGATAGATTATCCCTTCGGTTGTCAGTCGGGCAATTGCGGGGCGTGCAAGTCCCGGCTGTTGGCGGGCGAGGTGGAGATGTCGGATTATTCCGAATATGCCCTGACCGACGAGGAGCGGGAACAGGGGCAGATCCTGGCCTGCAGTTCCGTGCCCGTGGCCAACTGCGACGTGGCCTGGCTGGATTTGGAGGAAACCGTTCAGCACACAAGCCAGAATCTGGATTGCACGGTCAGCTCGGTGGAACAGGCGACCCATGACATCGTGGTGCTGCAATTGCAGGCGTCTGGCGCCATGGCGTTTTCCGCCGGGCAATACGCCTCCCTTACCCTGCCGGGACAGCCCGCCCGGGATTTTTCCATGGGCGGGGAACCCTATGGCGAGACCCTGGAGTTTCATATCCGCGCCATTGATGGCGGCCAGGTCAGCGCGGCGGCGCAGAAAATACAAGTGGGCGACAAGATTGCCCTGTCCGGCCCCATGGGTCTGGCGTTCTTGTGCGAATTGCATACCGGCCCCATTCTGGCGGCGGCGGGCGGCTCCGGTCTGGCGCCAATCAAGGCCATCGTCGAAACCGCCCTGGCCAAGGGCATGAAGCAGCCGATTTCGCTGTATTTCGGTGCCCGTGACGAGATCGATTTGTATCTTGTCGATCATTTCGAGGCCATGGCCGCAAAACATGCCAATTTCACCTTTGTTCCGGTACTTTCGGAACCCAGCGGCGCAACCACGCGACGCACCGGCTTCCTGCATGACGCCATCGCCGAGGACTTCACCACTATGGACGGCAGCAAGATTTACACGGCCGGGCCCCCGCCCATGGTCGATGCCATCCGCGACCTGACCGCCAAGCTGGGCGCGAGAGCCGATGATCTGCACGCCGATCCTTTTTACACGGTGCACGAGCTGGCTGATCAGGGAAAGACATGAACCAAACCGACACGACCGCGGATCGGGCACGCCAAGCCTATTACGACCGTATCGCGCCATCACATCTGACACCCCTGTGGGAGGTGCTTTCGGCCCTGGTGACACCGGAGCCGCAAGCGGAGGCAGCGGCGGCTGTGTGGCACTATGACAAGATCCGTCCCTACATCATGGAATCCGGCAGCCTGATCACCGCCAAGGAGGCGGTGCGGCGGGTCCTGATCCTGGAAAATCCGAACTACCAGGGACAATCCAAAATCACCAACACCCTGTATGCCGGTCTGCAATTGATCCTGCCCGGCGAAGTGGCGCCGGCCCATCGCCATAGCCAGACCGCCCTGCGCTTCATTGTCGAAGGCACCGGCGCCTACACGGCGGTGGAGGGGGAGCGGACCATCATGCGGCCCGGTGATTTCGTCACCACGCCGTCCTGGACCTGGCACGATCATGGCAACGAGGGGGACCAGCCCATGGTCTGGCTGGACGGTCTGGATATTCCCATTGTCAGCTTTTTCGACGCTAGTTTCGCCGAGGAACTGGAAGACGACAGTCAGGCCCTGTCCCGCCCCGCCGGCGACAGTCTGGCCCGATTCGGCTCTGGGCTGCTGCCGGTCGGTTACGAGCACACAACGCCCGCCTCCCCCGTCTTCAACTATCCCTACACACGGACCCGCGAGGCCCTGGAGCAGATGCGCAAGGCCCAGGAATGGGACCCCTGCCACGGACTGAAGATGCGCTACGTCAATCCCATCACCGGCGACTACGCCATGCCCACCATGGGCACCTTCATGCAATTGCTGCCCGACGGCATGACCACGGCGCCCTATCGATCCACGGACGGCATGGTCTACAGCGTGGTCGAGGGTACCGGCCGGACAATGGTCGGCGGCCAGGAATTGACCTGGGGGCCGCGGGATACTTTTGTCGTGCCAAGCTGGCACCGCCATCACCACGTTGCCAACGGCGATGCGGTGCTGTTCAGTTTCTCGGACCGCCCAATCCAGGAAAAGCTGGGTTTGTGGCGCCAAGATCGCGGCAACCACTGAACATGGCGGCGTAAGGATGGCAGGCGGCGAATACGAATTCCTGGACGAGGCGGAATTAAGCGACTTTCCCGGCCTCATGGCGGTCTCTCAATTCGTCCGCATGCTGAGCGAGGTGCCCTGGTATGGCGCCCTGGGGCTGGAGCTCGACGGGCGGGAGGTGCTGCTGTCGGAAGATTATCTGCTGGCACTGGGTTTCCCCGATGCCCGCATCGCGCCGATCATGGACTGGGAGGAGGCGGCGGACGCCGCCGCCAATCCGGACTGGAACACGGAATGGTGGGAGGCCGAGGAGCAGGTCCGCGTCGCCCTGGTCAGCGAGGCCTGTCAGCGGGCGGACGAGGAAACCGTGATGATCGCCCTGACCCATCTGCAAAACCAGGCCATCGAGGCTGTTTCGCAGCCCACCGAACTGGCGGCGGAAGCCGGCGGAGTGATGGATGAAGAACTGATCCGCGCCGTCGCGGGCGCGGGCGCCCAGGCGATTTATCAGGCCGGGCTTCTTCTGGCGGCCGAAAACGAGGATGACGAACATCACGTCTTTGCCTTGAAATACAAATTGTTCGAATCCGGCCGCTGGCCCATCGGCGTGGTCGGCAACAGCTTTCACATTTTCTGACAGGAGTAGGAGCCAAAATGGTCTTCGCCATCACACCCTCCCCCCATGCCTCCGTCCCCGTTCAGGGCGGCAAGCCGTTTCCCGTGCGGCGGATCTATTGCGTCGGCCGCAACTATGCCGCACATGCCCGTGAAATGGGCCATGATCCGGACCGCGAACCGCCATTTTTTTTCATGAAGCCGGCTGATGCCGTGACCTATGACGGCGGCGCCATCCCCTATCCCCCCGCCACCAACGACCTGCACCATGAAATCGAATTGGTCGTGGCGCTTGCCAAGGGCGGCGCCGATATTCCGGAGGCGCGGGCGCTCGACCATGTTTTCGGATATACGGTAGGCCTGGACATGACACGGCGGGATCTGCAGGCCGAGGCAAAATCAAAGGGCCGGCCTTGGGACACCGGCAAGGGCTTTGACCATTCCGCCCCCATCGGCGCCCTGCACACCGTGGCGGATGTGGGCCATCCAACGGATGCCCGCATTCATCTGGAGGTCAATGGCGAGATGCGCCAGGACGGCAATATCAATCAGATGATCTGGAATGTGCCCGAGACAATCGCCTATCTGTCCGGACTATTTCATCTGCGCCCGGGCGATCTGATCTACACCGGCACGCCCGAAGGTGTCGCCGCCGTGGTGCCCGGCGACCGTCTGGAAGGTGCCGTGGAGGGTATCGCCACTCTGTCCATTTCCTACGAAGCTTCGTCCTAGGGTTGCGCCAGTGAAAATTTCAATAGCCACCTGGAACGTCAATTCCGTCCGGGCCCATCTGCCCACCATCGAGCAGTTCCTGGCCAACCGGCAGCCGGATGTGTTGTGCCTGCAGGAAATCAAGGTCACCAACGAAATATTCCCCCTGGAGTTGTTCGAAGCCAACGGCTATGTGCATCACGCCCTGCAAGGGCAAAAGGCCTATCACGGCGTTGCCATTTTTGCCAAGGCGGCGGTGCCGTTGGAGAGAATTACGGCCAGGGACTGGTGCGGCATCGAACAAGCCCGCCATGTTTACTGCACTCTGCCGGGCGGGGTGGAATTGCATAATTTCTATGTCCCGGCGGGCGGCGACAAGCCGGATGTGGAAAAGAACGA
>JAPYUH010000491.1 GCA_029936195.1 Alphaproteobacteria bacterium | reverse complement strand
TAGCGGATGTACTACTTTCTTCAACTTACCCTCAGTGGACTGTCGCAAGGCGCCATCTATG
Organism: Alphaproteobacteria bacterium; assembly: GCA_029936195.1. Lineage (GTDB taxonomy): Bacteria > Pseudomonadota > Alphaproteobacteria. Next base: position 1,175 of record JAPYUH010000491.1, on the reverse strand, counting down.
GTTTGATCGCGCTTTCTATGACCGTCGTCTATCGGGCGACGACCATCGTCAATTTTGGGCACGGTGATTTCGTCATGGCCGGCGCCTTCGTGGTCTACGTGTTGGTGGTTTATCTCGGCCTGCCCTACGTTCCGGCCGCCGTTCTGGCGGTCGTGATCTTGTTCGGTCTGGGTGTCGCAATCAGCCGCGGCTTCATCGATCCCATCAAGGCTGGGCCCCACATCGGCTTCGCCATGATGAGCATATCCTTGGGCTACGTTCTCAGGGGCGGCGCACGTACCCTTTGGGGGCGCGAGGTCTTTCCCATGCCTCGGGTCTTCGATGCCGACCCCATATTCATCGGTGAACTAGTGGTGACAGGTGACGTTCTGTTCATCTGCGCCATTGTGGCGATATTACTGACGATCTTCTTCCTGATCTTCTATCGGACAACGATTGGTACCTTGATCCAGGCGGTCTATCAGTCCGAGCGCGGTGCCGCGTTAATTGGTGTCAACGTCCAGGCTTTCCATCAATCCATGTGGGGCGTGGGCCTCGCCATGGGGGCGATGGGAGGAATCCTGATCGCACCTATTTCGCTGCTCCATCCCGATCTCGGCGCCACGTTCTTAATTCGCGGGTTTGCAGCGATGACGCTCGGCGGGTTCGGGTCGCTCGGCGGCGCCGTCGTCGGCGGCCTCCTATTGGGCATCGCCGAGCAGAATCTCGGCTTTTTTGTAAATACGGCCTTGATCGACATCACCGCCTACTTGGTCATTGTCGCGGTGCTGGTCATTCGCCCGGCCGGTCTGTTCGGCAAGACCGTCACGGTCCGCATGTGAGGGGCGCGGCATGAGCGAAACCAGGGACCCTTCAATACCTTCCATAACGCGATGGCGGCGGCTCTACTATCTCATACCCGTCGTCGCGTTGGTTATACCGTATTTCGCCAACGAGTACCTGCTGTGGGTGGTAAACGCCATACTCGTCTATACACTTGTCACGGTCGGGTTCAACCTCATCATCGGCAACCTGGGCCAGCTCGCCTTCGCCAACACCGCATTTTTCGGGATCGGCGCCTATACGACGGCCATCCTCATGGTCTACTTCGGGGTGCCTTATGCGCTGGCCATCGTCGCGTCGGCCGTTGTCGGCGGGATCGCCGGGTTCTTGGCCAGCGTGGCGGCGCTCAGGGG
>JAPYUH010000490.1 GCA_029936195.1 Alphaproteobacteria bacterium | reverse complement strand
GCTAGCAGATTCACACATTTTGTCTGAGGTTCCATCCTTGGCTCATGGTTTTGAATTGATTCCATCCGTATGCGATGGTTTTAGGGCCGGCGGGGCGGTAACGCTGGTAACCGCTCCAGCCGCCGAGCCGGGCGACGAACCAGGCGAGCGAGGCTTCCTGATGCGGGTTCTTCTGCTTGTCGGTTTTGCCTTCGAGGGTGCTGTTGAGCGCGACCGCGAAATCCAACCCGTGCGGGGCGATGACCTCGCTGGCGCGGCGCTCGGGTCCAGCAGCGCGGCCCTCGACCAGCTGCATTACCGCGACGCCGGCAACCGCGGCCATGGCGACCAGGTTGAGCAGCGCATGGGTACCCTCGACCATCGCCGCCTCAAGGTCGATGCCGCTTCTCTTGAGGACCCGGAAATACTCCTCGATCCGCCAGCGCTGGCAGTACCAGGCGACAATTTGATGGGCCTCCGCCACGGTTGTCACCGCGTGGGTCGTCAACAGCCGCCAGTGGATCGCGGTCGCCCCCGGCGGCGGGTTGATCTCCTCGACCTCGACCAGTTGCAGCGTCATCGATTTAGGCAGTCCGGCGGTGGAACAATGGCGCGGCTGGCAGATCTCCACCGTACCGTATTTAAGCGCCAGCCTGGCGCGCCGCGCGGCCAACGCCGATCCTGCCGCCGCGAAAATCTCTTCCGGCATCACAGACCGGTTGGCAAGAAACCTCTCGAACGCCACCGTGCCGGCCCGGTCGCGCCCCAGACGGTGCACGATCGGGCTTTGCTGTTCCACAAGTCGCCCGGCCAGAAGACCCCCCCTTTTGCCCGATGCTCGTCCCCAAAGCGGCCGGCAAACAGATCCATGAACGAAACCATCTTCACCCCCTCGACAAACCAATCCCAAATGACACAGAATCATCTCCGAAAACCTTCCCCAATCAAAACCACACAACCACAAACAAAATGTGTGCACGTGCTAGCCCGCAAGCGGGAGAGGGTATGCAGGCTTGGCGAAGCATTTGCTGAGCCTAGCCGGAGTGGGTGAGGGGCCCACTTTTTATTCAGACGAATTGTTCAAGAGATCGGCAAAATCAGACATCTCCTTCTTTACCGCGGCCGAGGCCTTGTGTTCCATGATGCGGTAACGCCGCAGCGCCTCCTGCCCGGCGGCTGTGACCAGCGCCCCGCCACCGCCGCTGCCGCCGGCCGAGGTTTCCACCAGCGGTTCCTTGAAGTCCCGGTTCAAGGCTTCA
>JAPYUH010000253.1 GCA_029936195.1 Alphaproteobacteria bacterium | reverse complement strand
CCATGCGCATCACGCCGCATCTCTACAACAACGAGGCCGACGTGGACCGATTGATCGGAGTATTGGCCGCGGCGCTGTAACCGATCCATTATTGTGCTTGTGGGGAAACAAAGTTGTTCGGACGCCTTCGATTGTTTTCCGCCCAACAACCGCATAGATTAGCGCCAACAAAGGGAACCAAACCAGGAGCTTGACCAATGTCCGACGCCGTAATCGCCCAAGAAACTCCCTACATGACCGATTTGGAAGCGGGCAAGGATTATTTCTGGTGTGCCTGCGGCAAAAGCGCCAACCAGCCCTTCTGCGACGGCTCTCACAAAGGTTCCGATTTCACGCCGGTCAAATTCAGTGTGGACAAGGCGAAGTCCTATGCCCTGTGCGGCTGCAAGCACAACAACGACGGCAAGCCGTTCTGCAACGGCGCCCATAACCGCCTTTGAGGGGCCTTGGGCGGCGACAGCCACCTACCATCGCCGCCGTGGATCCATGTAGTGGACTACCTCGGAAATGAATAAACTGGAACATCCGCGCGGAGAGGCAAACCGCTTCCAGGCATTCATGACAAAATCTCCCGCCGGTCTACGGCCGGACTTCGTTCGTTTCTATATATTGGGGCGAATTGCCTACCCGCTCGGTTTTCTTGGTCACGCGGGCTTTCTTGGGATGTTCTGGCTCCTGGACTTGAAGGTTCTGGCGGCATTCAACATTATTAGTATCGCAATTTTTTTACTCGCCATTTGGGCCCATAATCGGGGTGAAATGCTGTGGCCGGTTATTCTAACCTTATTCTTTGAAATACCTGTTCATGCAGTTTTGGCGACCGTCTACATTGGGCTTGGTTCAGCATTTTGGATTTTTTTCTTCACAAATATTGTTGTCCTGCTTTTGGTCCCATTTGTCCCCAGGTCCGTGCGCGTTACCGCATGCATTGGTTTTTCATTCACCTTGGCGGCACTGGCCATTTTCAGTTTTTCTAATGGCCCTCCTCAACCCATCGCCTCTGAATGGGTCATTTTCTTTTTTGCATTTAACATCATGTTTTTTGCTTCTATTTTGATTGCCGTCATCTCATCGTTCGAGCTTGCCGTCATCAGAGCGGAAGATGCGCTGCAGACGGAATTTGGCCGGGCGGAAATGCTGCTCCACAATATTCTTCCCGCGGACATTGCATTGCGGCTTAAGGCAAGAGAGGAACCCCTTGCCGACCAGCATGACAGCGTATCCGTCCTGTTCGCCGACCTTGCCGGTTTCACCAATCTGTCTCGGACGCTGTCGGCCGGTGAGCTGGTGAATTTGCTGAATGATTTATTTTCCCGGTTTGATGACCTCGCCAACAAACATGGCGCCGAAAAGATCAAAACCATCGGCGATGCGTATATGGTCGCCACTGGTTTGAGCGGTAATGTTGCCGACCATGCGGAAAAAATCGCCGATCTCGCCCTGGCATGCAGGCGGCGTTTGTTGAGTTTCGCGCCCAGCATAACGTCGATATAAAGCTTCGCATTGGGGCGCACTCCGGCGCTGTTGTCGCCGGGGTCATTGGTACCCAAAAATTTGCCTACGACCTTTGGGGAGACACGGTGAATGTTGCCAGCCGAATGGAATCCGAAGGCATTGCAGACCAGATTCAGATCTCGGCCGAAACCTTTGCATTGCTGCCGAACCGATTTAGGACACGTTCCCGTGGGGAAATTGCGGTAAAGGGCCATGGACCGAGAAAAACGTACATGCTTGAAAGACAAGAATGAGCCGGTGAACCCAGCCCGGTTTAGTCGAAAAAATTGAAGATCCATGGCTTCAGAAATCGTTATTAAGGACGCCGGCAACGGCCAGCCCTGGCTGGTCATGGTGCACGGCATGAGCCAGGACCACCGGGTGTTTTCCGCTCAGCTCGAAACTTTCAAGGACCAGTATCGGATATTGCTGGTTGACTTGCCGGGCCACGGGCTGGCGTCCGGCACGGGCGGACCCTTTGGCCATGTGGAGATGGCCGCTCACGTGGAGCATGTCATCACAGCCAACGGGGCGGACAATGTCTGTTACTGGGGCACTCACACGGGGGCGACCATCGGCCTCTATCTGGCGGCCACATCGCCTGGTCTGATCAGCGCGCTGATCCTCGAGGGGCCGTTGGTTCCCGGCGCCAACCCACCCGTGGTCGTCGGCACGATAGATCGCGCCCGCGCCACCGCGCGCGCGAGTGGGGTCGCGGCGGCGCTTGATCAATGGTGGCGGGATAGTTGCTGGTTCGAATATATGCAGGCCCATCCGCAAGCCTGCCGGGCGGCGGAACACCTCGCCATGATCAAGGACTTCACCGGGCGTCCCTGGCTGGATGACCTGTCGCCGCAAGCCATTGACAATGCAGATGAATTGTTATCACGCATCCGCATTCCCGCGCTGATTTACAACGGTGCGGCCGACCATGGGGACTTTCTTGCCGCCGCCGGACATATCCGTGATCTTCTTGGCGATGCTTGGATGGAGGTAGTGTCCGAGGCGGGAGGATTCCCGGCTTGGGAAAATCCTGGCGCCACCAACCGTTTGGCCGCTGATTTCCTTGGCCAGCCTAACCCAACATCTATAGATTAGCGCCTTTCAAGCGAGGTGGAGTGTTAGGTGATGCGAAATTCCAAAACGGTTCTGTTCGATAACAATCCCGGCCGAAATGCCCAGACAGTGGGCATCGCGCGGGAGCTTGGCACGGATATCGATCTGATCCATGAGCCGTCCGTGGGCGTTGTCGGCAACAAGGGCGACAGCCAATGCTATCTCGGCGTCCAGCGCAAGGTCGAGGTCATCCATGAATGCCTGCGCGGGAAAATCGGCCAGGGCGACGAACAGATGAACCTGCGCCTGGTACAGCCCGAGTATACCGTCGCCACCTCGGACGGCATGCGCAACGGCACCCGGGAGATGCGCTATTCCCTGATTGGCCGCGAAGTCACCCACGACACCATGTGCGAACATTTAAGCGCCAGCGGCCTGGAGGGGACCATCGCCGTCGTTGCCTGCGACAAACCTCCCGTGGGCACCCTGTCGGCGCTGCTAGAACATGACCGGCCCGCCATCATCATGTCGGACGGCCCCATCCGCCCCGGCACGGATTCCGTGACCAACGAGCGGATCGATATCATCTCCGGCTTTCAGGTCGCGGGCAGTGATGACGAGGAATTAAAGAAACGCATTGCCTGCGATGCTTGCCCCGGATACGGCAGCTGCGGCGGCATGTTTACCTACAACACCATGCAGACCTTCATCGCCGTGGTCGGCATGGAACCGCTGCACATGGTCTCGCCGCCGTCGGACGACCCTCGGCGGATGGAACAATTTCCCGGCGAACTGGTGGGCTATCTCGACGCCATGATGGCGGCCGACCTGACACCCCGGAAAATCGTCAGCCGCGATTCCATTCGCAACGCTATGATCGTTGCCATGGCTGTCGGCGGCTCGACCAATGTCCTCCTGCACGGCCCAGAGATTGCCAGGGCGGCCGGTTTCGGCAGTTTTGCGGACGACATCATGTCGTTTGAAGAATTCAACCACCTCTCGGAGAATGTGGTGCCGGTTCTGGTTGATGCCCGGCCGTTCGGCAATTATTCCATGGTTGATATCGACGAAATGGGCGGCATCCAGGTAATCGTCAAGGAGCTGCTGGATGCCGGACTGCTGAACGGCGAGGCGTTGAGCTGCACCGGCGAGACCCTGGCCGAGCAGATTGCCCGCCTCAACCCCCCGGCCCCAGATGGCGTGGTGATTTATTCCGTGGAAAACCCGTACAAGCCGACGGGCGGCTTGCGAGTGCTGGGCGGCAACCTGTCGCCGGAATACAGCGCCGTGCTGAAACTGGCCGGCGTCGAGGGCGGCCTGGAAGACAATATTTTTGTCGGCAAGGCCCGCATTTTCAACAGCGAGGCCGATCTGCTGGCGGCGCTGGAAAACCACCCCGACGTAATCGAAAACAACGATATGATCATTGTCCGCTACGAAGGCCCCAGCGGTGCGCCGGGCATGCCGGAGATGCTGGATTCCACATCCAGGATCACCACCCTGTGCCGGGATAAGGATATCATCGTCGGCCTGATGACGGATGCCCGGTTTTCCGGCGGTTCGGTCGGCCTGGTGATCGGCCATGTGGGCCCGGAAGCCGCCCTGGGCGGACCCATTGCCTTCGTGGAGAATGGCGATGAAATCGTCGTAGATCTAAATATCAACGAGCTGAACTGCACGGCGCTGTCGGACCCCGTGACATTGACGGCCCGAAAGGCGGCCTGGGAACAAACCGTTCAGAATAATGGCGGTGCCCACCCCTCGATCGGGCAAGCCGACACGCGCCTGCTGAACCGCATGCGCCGGTCCGCCGTCTCGGCCGTGTTCGGCGCCGGCATGCACCCGGACCGGGTCCTGTGGGTCAAGGATCCGCGTGAAGCAGTCAGGACATCATTCGTGCCGTCAAACAAGTTTCGCGCAGGGTCCGGGAAGGCGTTTTAGTCCGGTTGGACGCCAATTTTCCCGCAACAAACGGTTTCCGGTCCATATGGCCTGGCCGGAATTGATCGTGCCTGAGGCCCATTCCCGGCCCTCGCCCAATCGGGCATGGCGATCAGGCAAAGGATTGATGTCTCATCATCTAAAATAATCTTCGGGGCTGACCCGGATAACGCCAATGAAGTGTTATTCTGGTCCCCATGCGGAAGCGCCGGTTGAGCCGGGCAAAACAGAACCGGCTAGTCCGCCGCTTTGCCGATGGCCTCGCGGATGTTGCCTTGCATCTGCTCGTCCGTGACTTCGGCGGCCTGTTCGGTTTATGTGGATTTGAAGACAGCGGGCATGCTTTTGCCGGCGGGCGATGCCGTTGGATCTCGCTGATATTGCTGACGACGACACCGTTATTGTGGTTTGGCAGCAATTTTGTCTTGATGTGTGCTGGGTCTGGCGGCGGATCCGCGCGCTCACGGTGGCCTTGAGACAAACGATGCCGTGGCCAGTTGCGACCGGCAGTATTGACGATTTTGGATCGACTGATTGTCATGCTGTTTCTGCCTTTCTCGATGGCGGGGGGCGCGGTGCATGACCCGGTTCGAAGCGTTCGATGATGACCATGACGCCACCGCAGTCGGGACAGGGATAGGCCAGAGAGGTCTCATCCAGGCTCTCGTCATTAGAAACTTGAGTGTCCTCGGTATTGGCTGGCGGCCACGTGGCCACCCAGCACCGCCGTGCGGCAGTGTTCGATGGCCGACATCACCTTGAGTTGCCCGAGGCTAATGTGGCCGGCGTTGGCCCGACGCCATGCCGGGCCGTGATCCCGGAAGATATCCGCGACCTCCAATGCTTACCGCGCCATGACGGGCGCGATCAGGCGGGCGGCAGGGGTCCTTGGTTGAGCTGCTCCAACGGGCTCTTGACCGACCGCAGGGTGGTGGATGCCACATGACTGTAACGCGCCGTGGTATCGAGCTTGCTACGTCCCAACAATACCTGGATCACCCGGATATCGACCTTCTGTTCCAGCAGATGGGTCGCGAAGCAATGCCTCAGCGTGTGCAGGGAGACCCGCTTGTCGATGTCGGCGGCCTCCTTGGCGTCGTGAAAGACGCGGCCCAGTTGGCGGGCGGTCAACGGATTGGTAGGGTTCTGTCCTGGAAACAGCCAGCCATGGGGCAGCATCACGCCCTTCTCCCGGCCTCGACGCCACCAGGCGCGCAGAAGCGTGAGCAGATCGTCCGATAGCATGCCCTAG
>JAPYUH010000252.1:1234-5766 GCA_029936195.1 Alphaproteobacteria bacterium | reverse complement strand
GCGGGCGGCCAGGTTCGGTGTCTGGCCGCTGACCGCTTGCGCCTCGGAAGCGGTATCGCCGACCAAATCGCCCACCGCAACCTGACCGGAAGCAATACCGATGCGGGCACGCAGGGTCTGGTCCGTGGCTGTCGTGCCCGCCGTCACCGCACTGACGGCGCCCGCTGCCGCCAGCCCGGTGCGGACAGCGCGCTCGGCCTGGTCCTCATGCGCCTGGGGCCAGCCGAAATAGGCCAATACCCCATCGCCCAGAAACTTCGCCACATGGCCACCATGCTGGCTCACCGCGCCGGCCACCGCATCCTGGTAGCGCCCCATGACATCGCGCAGATCTTCCGGGTCCAGGCGCTGGGACAGCTCGGTCGAGCCGACCAGATCACAAAACATGATGGTCAGCTGCCGCCGTTCCGCCGACCCGCCCGAGTCCGTGCCGGTCAATGTTGCCGCTGTTGGTGTTATCGTTGGTGGTGTTGCCGCCGGTTCATCCGCGCCGGCCAGAGCGTTAAGTATGCGCCGGCGCGGCCCCAGGGCGAGGCCAAGGTCTTTGAGGTCATCTTCCGACAACAGCGCCAGATCGGACAGATCGACTTCGTTGACCTCGAACACCTCCGCCAAATGTCCCAGGTTCAACGCCGCGAGCCAATTGCGAAAATCATCTCTCATCCGGGAACATTACACCAACCGGCGCGGATATATAGCCTTATATTACGAAAGCGGAATGATAGCTGCCGCCCTATTTGTTCTGCCGGTTCTCGATCAAATCCTCCACCACCGCCGGTTCGGCCAGGGTCGAGGTATCACCCAGGTTGGAGAAATCATCCTCGGCGATCTTGCGCAGGATACGGCGCATGATCTTGCCGGAACGGGTTTTCGGCAGGCCCGACGCGAACTGGATCAAATCCGGCGAGGCGATGGGGCCGATATCCTTGCGCACCCATTGCACCAATTCCCGGCGCAGATCCTCGTCACCTTCCAGGCCGGCGTTCAGGGTCACATAGGCATAAATGCCCTGGCCCTTGATGTCGTGGGGATAGCCGACCACGGCGGCCTCGGCCACCAGCTTATGGCCGACCAGGGCGCTTTCCACCTCCGCCGTGCCCATGCGATGGCCGGACACATTAATCACGTCATCCACCCGTCCGGTGATCCAGTAATAACCGTCCTCGTCCCGGCGGCAGCCGTCGCCGGTGAAATACTTGCCGGGATAGGTGGAGAAATAAGCCTCCACGAAGCGGCCATGATCGCCGTACAGCGTGCGCATCTGACCCGGCCAACTGTCCAGAATGCATAAATTGCCCGAGGCGGCACCCTCCATCAGAGCGCCCTCGCCATCCACCAAAGCGGGCTTGATGCCGAAGAACGGCCGTGTGGCGGAGCCGGGTTTCAGGGCCGTGGCGCCTGGCAGCGGCGTGATCAATATGCCCCCGGTCTCGGTCTGCCACCAGGTATCGACGATGGGACAGCGCCCCTCGCCCACCACGTTGTGGTACCACAGCCAGGCTTCCGGATTGATCGGTTCGCCCACCGAGCCCAACAGGCGGATCGAGGCGCGCGAGGTTTTCTTCACCGGCCCGTCGCCCTCCCGCATCAGGGCGCGGATGGCGGTGGGCGCGGTGTAATAGATATTGATCTGATGCTTGTCGCAAACCTGCCAATGGCGCGAGGCGTCCGGGTAATTCGGCACCCCTTCGAACATCACCGTGGTGGCGCCGTTGGACAGCGGGCCATACAGAATATAGCTGTGACCGGTGACCCAGCCCACGTCCGCCGTGCACCAATATATATCACCGTCGTGATAATCGAAGACGTATTGATGGGTCATGGAGGCATAGACCATATAGCCCCCCGTGGTGTGCAGCACGCCCTTGGGCTTGCCCGTGGAGCCGGAGGTATAGAGGATGAACAGGGGATCCTCCGCGCCCATCTCCACCGCCGGGCAATCGGCGGACTGATCCGCCATCAGGTCGTGGTACCAGACGTCCCGGCCCGGGGCGAAATTGATGTCCCCCCCGGTTCGGTTGACCACAACGCAATGCTGGATCGATGGGCATTGCGCAATGGCCGCATCCGTGTTCGCTTTCAGGGGAATGGCTTTGCCGCCCCGCATGCCCTCGTCCGACGTGATGATCAGGTTGCTGTCGCAATCCTGAATGCGTCCGGCCAGGGCGTCGGGGGAAAAGCCGCCGAAGACCACGGAATGGATGGCGCCGATGCGGGCACAGGCCAGCACCGCCACCGCGATCTCGGGGATCATGGGCAGATAGATGGTCACCCGGTCGCCCTTTTTGGCGCCCAGGGCTTTCAGTCCGTTGGCGAATCTGCACACTTCGCGGTGCAATTCCTTGTAGGTGAAGGTCTTGCTATCGGCCGGGTCATCGCCTTCCCAAATAATCGCGGTCTGATCACCGCGGGTGTCGAGATGGCGGTCGAGGCAGTTGTGGGCGGCATTCAACGTCCCGTCCTCGTACCATTTGATGGCCACGTCGCCGGGACCGTAAGTAGTGTTTTTCACCTTTGTATAGGGCTTGAACCAATCGATCCGCTTGCCCTGTTCCCGCCAAAAGCCGTCCGGGTCATCGACGGACTGCTGGTACATGGAAAGATACTTTTCGTTGTCGGCAAAGGCCTGGCTTGCCCAGGCATCGGGAACGGGGAACAGTTCATTGTCGCTCATCACGGCCTCCATGGAGCCATTCCAATGGGAATTGCCCTCTCCTCGAAGATTTGGGCCTATCCAATATGAATATGCCCGGGCTGAATTGTAGCCGATGATTATCCAGATATCGTGGGCGGGGACAAGAGAAGACAAAATCTATCCGCCAACCGGGCCGCCGCGCTAGTCTGGCCGCGGGTGGCTCGGCGATTTCAATCAAGCTTGCTGGGCGGTAATGGTGCAACGGTGGTTCTTCCGCATGTTCGGCGAAAATTTCCTGAGACCGGATTTTTTGACTCAGGGCCAGATTATCGCCAATAACTTCGAGATATTTATCCGCTTCCTTGGCCACGGGAATATTCAGGCCGGCGCAATAGTGCAGCAGCACCTCGGAAATAAATTCGGCATTCAGGTTGAAGCGTTTCAGGCGGCCTTCCTTGTCGTCCTCAATATCCAGCAATACCTTGACGCCGCCGCCGAATTTCTGGAACACGTGCACGCCGCGCACGGCGCCCGGCGGCACGGTTTCGCTGTTGCCGGGCAGATTTGGGGGGGCGCGTCTCGAACGCTTCCAGCAAATCCCGGTGCGAGAAAATTATTTCCCGCAACTCTGTCGGCATGGTCCCACCCCTAAAAATTCCGGCCAGGCACCATCATCCTCCAACGAACGGGTTGATGGCAAGTCATCAGCGCAATTTCACGTCCCGTCGGATGGGGTGGGAATAGGGCAAAAATTTGGTAATATTGGCGCTTGCGTCGGTGCGCAAAGACCTATTCTGCCTCCGCATTCGACCCCGTGGAGGTGCAGGTCAGCGGTTTGGCGCGTCTTTTATTAAGGTCATTTGCCGTTTTTTGGAGGACGCCGGCCATGGCGATCATACAACCTCAATCATCGGCGCCCCGCCCAAGGGCGGCGGATGCGGCCAATGAAGATCTGGCCCCCAACGACCATTTCAAAATCCAGGATGGCGTGCGGTTCGCGGGCGCCCATTTGCTGCTGGATATGTGGGGCGCGGGCCATTTGGACGATCCCGAAATCCTTGGCCAGGCCATGCGCGCTGCGGTGCGGGCCGCCGAGGCGACCTTGCTGCATCTGCACCTGCATCATTTTTCGCCCCAGGGCGGCGTGTCCGGCGTCGCCGTTTTGGCGGAAAGCCATATTTCGGTGCATACCTGGCCCGAACATGGTTTTGCCGCCTTCGATATTTTCATGTGCGGCGCGGCCCATCCCCATCTGGCCGCCAAGGCCCTGCGCGATGCGCTTCATCCCAGCCGGATAGAATTGAACGAACTGCGCCGGGGATTATTGCCCGGCGCCGCGCCAGGGAACGATCCTGGATAACAGCCAATATCAACCATGCCATCGCCGAATTGTCTCTCCCCAGGCCGGCGAACCGGGATTGAACCCCCATTGGTCCGGTCTTTCACACCGGCTCGCAAACACAGGATTTAGGGCCGTGAGATGATGCCACGGGATGGCGCGTCAAATCTCAACGGCCTAAATCACTTGCCGGCCGATTTCATTTAGAATTTCTAAATCGACGGGAAGAATTTCTGGTTTGTGACTTGGGAACGTCTTCTTATGTTTCCTACATACCATCGCGCAATCGGTAAATACCGTCACCCAGGCGCCTATGGAGGAGGTCTCTATGTCATTAGAAATTCTTTCTCAAATGGCCTATCGGCGCAGCCAACGGCTGCGTTTTCACCCGCTGACACCGCTGACATGGCTGTGCAACGCATTTTTTGCACCGGCGAAAGGATAAGGTCCATGGAACTGGCAATTTCCCACAGCGCACCAGCCGCGCCGCCGCCTTATCTGAATACGGAAGAGGTGCGTACTTCGCTTACCTTTGGCTTGCCCCAGGATGGCCCGGTT
>JAPYUH010000252.1:0-1134 GCA_029936195.1 Alphaproteobacteria bacterium | reverse complement strand
GGTTCACCCCCCACGGCGCCTTTGATCTGCCGGATCAGAACCCGGACGCCCCGGCACGGGAAAGTATCGAAGTGCGCGCCCACCTGATTTTTGAAGGAGACCATCATGACTGATCAATCACTGCCTCATGTGGGCACGGCGTTCGAGCACCCCCACCTTTGGACCGGCATCAAGGCGACTTTGAAGGCCTGGCGCCAACGGGATCATAACCGCCGCTATCTGGCGCAAATGAGCCCCCACGAAAGGCAGGACCTGTTTGTTCCGGCCCACATCATCGAACGAGAGATCACCAGACCTTTCTGGCGCGCCTGATAATTCGGGCGCAAGAACCGGAAAGCCCCGGGCCGGTCAACATGATTTAGTGCCTCCGCTCATGTTGACCGGTTCTGGGGTTTATTTGTGTCTGAAATAAACAAGGCTATGACGCCGTTTGAGTGGTTGTTGCTGATCAGCCTATCGATGCTGTGGGGCGGGTTCTATTTCTTTGTCGGTGTCGCGGTGCGGGAGCTGCCGACCCTGGTCATAGTAGTTTGCCGGATTGGATTCGCCGCCCTGATCCTGTTGGCCGTGATGCGCATGCTGGGCCAGCGCATGCCGAATAATTTGGGTGTTTGGGCCGCCTTTTTCGCCATGGGGTTCCTGAACAACGCGCTGCCGTTTTCCCTGGTCGTTCGGGGGCAATCCCATGTGGCATCCGGCGTAGCGTCGATTTTGAATGGCGCCACGCCGTTTTTCACGGTCCTGGCCGCCCATGTATTCACTAGTGATGAAAAAATGACCGCCGGTCGCTTGGCGGGTGTCGTTCTGGGCATGATCGGTGTCGCGATAATGATCGGCGGCGCGGCTTTGGACAGTCTGGGCGTTGATGTCGTGGCCCAGCTGGCGTTTCTGGGCGCCGCCTTATCCTATGCCTTCGCCGGGGTTTTTGGCCGGCGCTTCCGGGCCCTCGGCGTCACGCCCATGGCCACCGCCACCGGGCAAGTCACCGCATCTAGCCTGATGCTGTTACCCCTCATGTTGTTTGTGGATCAGCCATGGACCCTGCCCCTGCCCAGCGTGGCCGGTGCTTGGCGCGCTGCTCGGGGTCGCCGGACTTTCGACGGCGCTGGCCTACATCATCTACTTCCGCCTGCT
>JAPYUH010000251.1 GCA_029936195.1 Alphaproteobacteria bacterium | reverse complement strand
CAGAAATCATCGGTGAAAAGGAACAGAAAGACCCGTCCGCCGGTTTGGTTGCCGATGCGGGATTCCTGCTAGGGGCCCACGGCCTTGGCGAGCAGCAGTCTGGATTCCGGTGCGCCTGGTGATCCGGGCGGCGCCACGACGACCCAGCGCTTGTCGGCTTCGGGCATATGAGGGTCGGGCACCGGGCTATCTTTCACCAGCGTGAAGCCGAGGGTGTTGACGTAGAAATCAATCGCTTCGTCATAGTCGCGGATCACGAGGGTGGTCTGGGCCAGATATTGTTTCATGGCGCCTGCCGCCCGGTCAGTCCAACGACGGCATGTCGAGGCCGAAGTCGCGGGCGCAGGCAATGGCGCTGTCATAGCCGGCATCGGCGTGGCGGACCACGCCGCTGGCCGGGTCGTTCCACAACACCCGTTCGATCCGCCGGGCGGCATCGTCCGTGCCGTCGCAGACGATGACCATGCCCGCGTGCTGGGAATAGCCCATGCCGACGCCGCCGCCGTGATGGATGGAAACCCAAGTGGCGCCCGAGGCGCAGTTCAGCAGGGCATTCAAAAGCGGCCAGTCGGAGACCGCGTCGGAGCCGTCCTTCATGGCCTCGGTCTCCCGGTTGGGGGAGGCGACGGAACCGGCGTCCAAATGGTCCCGGCCGACCACCACGGGGGCGGACAATTCCCCACTGGCGACCATTTCGTTGAAGGCTAGCCCGAGGCGGTGGCGGTCGCCCAGGCCAACCCAGCAGATGCGCGAGGGCAGGCCCTGGAACTGGATGCGTTCCCTGGCCATGTCCAACCAGGTGTGCAGATGATGATCATCGGGCATCAACGCCTTGACCTTGGCATCGGTGCGATAGATGTCCTCCGGATCGCCCGACAGGGCCACCCAGCGGAATGGCCCCACGCCCCGGCAGAACAGGGGGCGGATATAGGCGGGCACGAAGCCGGGGAAATCAAAGGCATTCCTGACACCCATATCCTTGGCCATCTGACGGATATTGTTGCCGTAATCCAACGTGGGCACGCCGCGTTCGTGGAAGGTCAGCATGGCGCGAACCTGATCCGCCATGGAGTTCATGGCCGCCCGCTCCACCGCCTTGGGGTCCCGCTCCTTGGCGGCTTGCCACCGCTCCAAGCTCCACCCGGCGGGCAGATAGCCGTTGAAGGGATCATGGGCCGAGGTTTGGTCGGTGACGATATCCGGGCGGATATCCCGGGCCACCAGTTCGGGGAAAATTTCCGCCGCATTGCCCAACAGGCCCACGGAAATGGGTTTTCTCTCGGCGCAAGATGCCTCGATCATGGCCAAGGCGTCGTCCAGGGTATCGGCGCGCTGGTCCAGATAACCGCCTTGCAGGCGGGCATCGATGCGGCCGGCCTGGCATTCCACGGCCAGCAACGAGGCCCCGGCCATGGTCGCCGCCAGGGGCTGGGCCCCGCCCATGCCGCCCAGGCCCCCCGTCAATATCCAGCGGCCCGACAGATCGCCGCCGTAATGCTGGCGGCCGACCTCGACAAAGGTTTCGTAAGTGCCCTGCACGATGCCCTGGCTGCCGATATAGATCCAACTGCCGGCGGTCATCTGGCCGTACATCATCAGCCCGGCTTTATCGAGTTCGTTGAAATGGTCCCAATTGGCCCATTCGGGCACCAGATTGGAATTGGCGATCAGCACCCGGGGTGCATCCGCGTGGGTGCGAAACACCGCCACGGGCTTGCCCGATTGCACCAACAGGGTCTCGTCCGCCTCCAGGGATTTCAGGGAGGCGGTGATCTGATCAAAGGCCCGCCAGTTGCGGGCGGCCCGGCCGATGCCGCCGTAGACCACCAGTTCCTGCGGATTCTCGGCCACCTCGGCGTCGAGGTTATTCATCAGCATGCGCAAAGGCGCCTCGGTCAGCCAGCTTTTGGCGTTCAGGGTGGTGCCCCGCGGCGCCTTGATATCCCGCGTGTTGTCGATGCGTGAGCCTTGGTTCATCGTCCGCTCCCTGGATATATCCGATCATAATTCGTAGGCTGATTCCCAACCGTCTGCAATGGGTGGCCGCAATGGGGTGGAATGAGGGGAGCGCCATGAGCGAGACACGAACGCTGGTTCCGGGCAGCGTATCCCTTGGTGAACTGGAAACATTGTATTGGGACAGCCCAAGCGTGGCCTTGCATTCCGATTGCCGGCCCGCCATCGACGCCGCCGCCCGGGTAATCGCCCGGGCGGCACGAGGCGGGCGGGCGGTCTATGGCGTCAACACGGGCTTTGGCAAGCTGGCAAGCACCACAATTCCAGCCGAGGACACGGCCACCCTGCAGCGCAATCTGATCCTCTCCCATTGCAGCGGTATCGGCCCGGCCCTGCCTGCCGCCATCACCCGGCTGGTCATGAGCCTGAAATTGATCTCCCTGGGCCGGGGCGCCTCGGGCGTGCGGGGGTGGTTATAAATCTGTTGACGGATATGCTGGCGGCGGGGGTGACGCCGGCGATCCCCAGCCAGGGCTCAGTCGGCGCCTCTGGCGACCTGGCCCCCTTGGCCCATATGACCGCCGTCATGCTGGGCGAGGGAGAGGCCAGTTATGGCAGCCGGAAAATGGCGGGCGGGGCGGCCCTGGCGGCGGCGGGCCTGTCGCCCATCGTACTGGGCCCCAAGGAAGGCCTGGCCCTGATCAACGGCACCCAGGTCTCCACCGCCCTGGCCCTGGCGGGGCTGTTTAAAACCTGGCGTTGCGCCCTGGGCGCCATTGTCACCGGCGCCCTGTCCACGGACGCCATCATGGGTTCCGCCGCGCCGTTCCGTCCGGAGGTGCAGGCCCTGCGTGGCCATCAAGGGCAGATCGACGTCGGGCTGGCCTTGCGCGCCCTGATCGACGGTTCGGAGATCCGGGAGTCGCACCGCAGCGACGATGACCGGGTCCAGGACCCCTATTGCGTCCGCTGCCAACCGCAAGTCATGGGCGCCTGCATCGATGTGCTGCGCTTCACCGCCCGAACACTTGAGATCGAAGCCAACGCGGTGACCGACAATCCCCTGGTCTTCACCGGCGACGGCACCATTGTCTCGGGCGGCAACTTCCATGCTGAACCCGTGGCCCTGGCCGCCGACCAGATCGCCCTGGCCATCGCCGAGATCGGCGCCATATCCCAACGCCGCGTCGCCCTGCTGGTGGACCCGGCCATGAGTTTCGGCCTGCCGGCGTTCCTCTCACCCAATCCCGGCCTGAATTCCGGCTTCATGATCGCCGAGGTGACCACCGCCGCCCTGATGTCCGAAAACAAGCAAATGGCCGCGCCCTGTTCCGTGGATTCCACCCCCACATCGGCCAATCAGGAAGACCACGTCTCCATGGCGGCCCACGCCGCCCGGCGGCTGTTGGTCATGACGGACAATCTGGCCGGAATTATCGGCGTGGAACTTTTGGTGGGCGCCCAAGGCGTCGAGATGCGGGCGCCGCTGCGGACCAGCGCAATTTTGAGCCAGGTCATTGCGGGCCTACGGCGGGACGTGCCGGCCCTGGGCGACGACCGCATTCTGGCGCCGGATATTGAAACGGCGTCCGGCTTGATCCGATCCGGCGCCATCGTGGATGCCGCCGGATCGGATCATTTGCCAAACTTGTAGCGTTGCTACATCTCCGCCCGCCGCGAAATATGGGCGACCTCTCCCTCGCGCTCGCCGAAATCGTAACCTTCGCCCCGCTCGAAGGCGCGCAGGATGCGCCGGCCGGTGCGGTAGATGTGTACTTCGTCGGCGCCGTCCACCAGGCGGGCGAACCGTGCCGTGCGGTACATGCGTTCCAGGGGCGTGTCATCCGTGACCCCCTTGGCGCCCATGACCTGGATGGCCCGGTCGATGACATTGTGCAGCATGCGGGCGCCGGTCACCTTGATCAGGGAAATTTCCACCCGGGCCTGATCGCCCTTGTCCATCTTACGGGCGGCATCCAGGGTCATCAGGCGGCTTTGTTGAATTTCCGCCGCGCTTTCGAACACCATGGCCTGCATCAACTGCTTGTCGCCCAGCATTTCGTCGCGGATGCGCCGCGTATTCAGGCGTTCGCACATGATGTCAAAGGCGCGCTGGGCCTGGCCCAGCCAGCGCATGGCATGGAAAATGCGGCCCGGCCCCAGACGCTCCTGGGCGACCTTGAAACCTTCGCCCCGCTCGCCCAGCATATTGGTGGCCGGCACCCGGCAGTCTTCGTACAGCACCTCCATATGGCCGCCCAGCATGCCCATGGTGCGGATGTCCCGCTGAATGTTGTAGCCTGGATTGTCCGTGGGCACGATGATCATGGAAAAGGCCTCGTGGGACGGCGTGCCTTCCGGCTCCGTCCGTACCATGACGGTGGTGTATTTGGCCCGGTCGGCACCGGAGGTGAACCACTTATGGCCGTTGATGACCCAATGGTTGCCGTCCAGCACGGCCGCGGTCTGAATGCCCGTGGGGTCGGAGGAGGCGGTCTCGGGCTCGGTCATGGCGAAACTCTGATAGAATTCGCCGGCCACCAGGGGCTCCATATAATTCTTGCGCCATTCGGGCGAGGCGTAGAGGCGCAGCATGATGGTATCCTGCAAGGTGTTGGATCCCACCGCGACGGAGCCCAGGTGCGAGCGGCCGATGACCTCGTTTACATGCACATAATCCATGAACGGCATGCCCTGGCCACCGACGTCGACCGGATGGCCCATGGCCCACAGGCCGGCTTCCTTGGCTTGTTGCTGCACGGCTTTCAGGGCCGCCTGGCTATCGGGGGAATCCTTGTCGAAACCCTTCTCCAGGGGATAGACGACCTCCTCGATAAACTGTTTCACTTGTTTGCGTTTTTCCACCCAGTCCATTTCACCCGACACATTACTCTCCTATCTGGCAATTATTTGCTGGCGTATCATAGACCATGGGACCCGGCAGCATGCAAATTGACCTGAAAATTCGGCGTGCCGAGCCAGAAGACGCGGCCGCCGTCGCCGCCTGTGTCCGGACGGCGTATGAGATGTATCTCGACCGCATGGACACACCGCCCGGCCCGATGTTGCAAGATTAAGGATCGGTCATCACCGCCCACCTGGTCTGGCTACTATGTACAGGTGAACGGATCGCCGGCGTGCTGGTTCTGATACCCCGGGATGATTTTCTGCTGTTGGATAATATCGCCGTGTACCCGGACCATCATGGTCAAGGCCTGGGTGGCCGCCTGCTCGCTCTTGCGGACGAGGAAGCGGCGCGCCTGGGGTATCGTGAACTGCGGCTCCATACCCACGTCACCATGACCGAAAACATTGCCCTGTATAGGGCCAAGGGCTGGGTGGTGACGGGCCAGGGCGTCGAAGACGGCTACGAACGAATATTCATGTCCCGTCGTCTGGATCCATGATGTAACCGCCTAGTTTTTCGCGGATGTCATCGGGGATGGGAATGGCCGACCGGGTGGACAGATCGAAACATACACAGACGATTTCCGTGGTGGCGCCAATGATCTCGGACTCGATATTTCGCAGGCGATGCATCATGGTCACCGACTTGTTGCCGACCTTCAGCAGTGCGCTTTCGATCTTGAACAAAGCGCCCACACGCTGCTCGTTCTTGTACTGAATGGTATGCTGGGCATCCACCAAGGTGATGCCCGCGTCCTGGTTGCCATCGGCCTTGAAGCCCAATTCCACCAGGAAATGAAAGGCGGCGATATCGAAATGGCCCACATAGTGCTGTACATTCATGTGGCCCAGGTGATCGCAATGCCAGGGGTAGACCACGCCGCGGCAGGTTTCCATCCAACTCATTATTAGTCTCCAATA
>JAPYUH010000250.1 GCA_029936195.1 Alphaproteobacteria bacterium | reverse complement strand
AAATTCTATTCGCCGGTGAAGTTGGGCACCCGCTTGTCTTTCCAGGCGGCGATGCCTTCCTTGAAATCATCCGATTTTTGGGCTTTCATCATTTCGGCCAGACATTGCTCCATGGCCTGGTCGAAACCCTGGTCCAGGCCCTGGTAGATCATTTCCTTGACCACCCGGTTGGAGCGGGGGGAGACCGCCGTGGCCAGTTCGCGGGCATAGTCCATTACCGCCGGCAGCAATTCGTTGGTGGGGAAGACTTTATCCACCAGGCCCATCTCCAGCGCCTCGTCCGCCTCCACCAGGCGGGCGGAGTACAGCAGATCGAACGCCTTGGAGGGCTGGATCAGACGCGGCAGCAGCCAGCCCAGACCGTATTCCGGTACCAGCCCGCGTTTTGAAAATGCCGTGCCGAATTTGGCCGTATCCGAAGCGAAGCGGATATCGGCGAACATGGGCAAGACCATGCCCACCCCCACCGCCGGTCCGTTGACGGCGGCGATCACCGGTTTCGGCACCGAGGCGATCCAGGCATACTTGGCGGCAAAGGCCGCCGGCAAATTCAGGCCGCCATCGACGGCGCCCACGAATGGCAAGGTTTCTTCCACTTCCACCGCTTCGCCGCTGGCCCGGCTTTGCAGGCGGGCCGCGTCAGCCCCGGCGCAGAAACCCCGGCCCGCGCCCGTCAGCACGATGACCCGAACCTGGTCATCATCGGTGGCTTGCTGCATGGCGGCGCGAATTTCGCCGGCCATGGTCAGGGTCATGGCGTTCAAGCGGTCGGGGCGGTTCAAGGTGACGACGGCGACACCGTCTTCGACGTTATAGACGACTTCTTGATAGGACATTTGTTTTCCCAACGCGTTAGGCTTGGGGCGCGCGGCCCTGAATGGTGATCCGATGCATCAGGCGGGTTTGCCCATGATAGTCATTGACCGCGAAATGCTGGGTACACAGGTTGTCCCAAAACGCCATGGCGCCCGGCCGCCAATTGAAGCGGCAGGTAAATTCAGGCCGTGCCGCATGCTGAAACAGAAATTCCAACAGCGGCTTGCTCTCATCTTCCGTCATGTTGGCGAAACGCAAGGTGAAGCCGCGATTGACGTAGAGGTATTTTCGCCCGGATTCCGCATGGGTGCAGATCACCGGATGCTCCACCTCCGCCAGCGCGGTTTCCGACAATTTAAACTTTGCCCCGCGATCATTGGACGTCGCCTTTGGACCAAATGCGCGCGCACCACTATGGACGGCCCGTAAACCCGACAGCATGTCCACCATCCCGGACGACAGAGCATCATATGCCGCATACATGGAGGCAAACATGGTGTCACCGCCCCGTTCGGGCAGTGTTTTGGCATAGAGCATGGAACCCAGGGCGGGCGTGGCATCATAGCTGTGGTCGGTGTGCCAACTGCCGCCGATATTGTACGAGTCATCCGGTTCCTTGCGCACCTCGGCAACTTCCGGGTAACCGTCCACGGTTGGGAAGTACCTGTTCACATCGATCTCGCCAAAGCGTCGGGCGAACCCCAGTTGCTGTTCCGGCGTGATCTGTTGATCCATGAAAAACACAACGCCATGGTCAAAAAAGGCCTGGCGCACGGCCGCCATGGTGCTGTTTTCCAATTCCCCGCTCAGATCCAGTCCATGAATTTCCGCACCCAAGGCGCCGGATATGGGGCGTACTTCAATTTGCCGTGTCATTGTCTAATCTCCCTTATGCCGCCTTGCCGTAAAACCCTTCGCCCCTGGCCGCCATGTCCCGCAATAGTTTCGGCGGGCTAAAGCGGGGGCCGTGAGCCTGGGCCAGGCGATCGCATGCGGCGACGAATTCCTCGATCCCGATGGTATCCACCAAGCTTAGCACACCGCCCCGGAAAGGCGGGAAGCCCCAGCCCATGATGGAGCCCACGTCGGCGTCGCGTTTCTCGGTGATGACGCCTTCTTCCATGCAGCGGGCGGTCTCCACGGATTGGATATACATCAGGCGTTTCTTGACCTCCTCCACATCCGGTTGCTCCTTGCCGGGCGGGCAATGATCCGCCAAGCCGGGCCACAGGCGTTTGCCGCTCTTTTCCGGATAATCATAGAAACCCTTGCCGGCCTTTTTACCGATACGGCCCAGGGTCTCGACCATTGTTTGCACCAGATCGTCGCCCGGAACGGGCACGTAGTCAGCGCCCATGTCTTCCCGTGTTTGCTTGCCGATCTTGTACATCAGATCGATGGAGACTTCGTCCGCCATGGCCAGGGGCCCCACCGGCATGCCGGCCATCTTGCCCGCATTCTCGATCAACGCCGGCGCGACGCCGTCGGCTAAGAGGGCTAGGCCCTCGCGCACATAAGTGCCGAATACCCGGGAGGTGTAGAAGCCGCGGGAGTCATTGACCACGATGGGCGTCTTGCGGATCGCCTTCACATAGTCGATGGCCTTGGCCAGGGTTTCATCCGACGTGTCCTCGCCTCTAATAATCTCCACCAGGGGCATGCGGTCCACGGGCGAGAAGAAATGCAGGCCGATGAAGTTATCGGGCCGGCTCGACGCCTTGGCCAGGCCGGTAATGGGCAGGGTCGAAGTATTGGAGGCGAAAGTGATGCCGTCACCTGTAACCGCCAAGGTCTTTTGCGTCACATCGGCCTTGACCGAGCGGTCTTCGAACACCGCCTCGATCACCAATTCACAACCATCCAGATCTGAAAAATCCGTGGTCGCCTGGATGCGGACCAAGGTGGCCTCCGCCGTCTGCTGTTCCATGCGGCGGCGCGAGACCCGCTTTTTCAACAACTCGCCCGCGTGTGCCCTGCCCTTGTCGGCGCTGGCCTGCTCGGCATCGAGCAGTACAACGTCCAGGCCGGACATGGCGGTGACGTAGGCAATGCCCGCGCCCATCATGCCGGCGCCCAGAACGCCGATCTTGGTGAAACTGGCCGCCGGTATATTCTTGGGACGCCCCGCACCCTTGCCCGCCTCGGTCAGGGCGAAAAACAGCCGCACCATGTTGCGGCATTCCGGCGTCATGGCGGTGGCGATAAGATATCGGATCTCGATGGTCAGGCCCGTATCAATGTCCACCGAGCAACCTTCAAACACCGAGGACATGATGTTTTGTTGCGCCGGATAGTTGCCAAAGGTGCGTTGGCGCAACATGGCGTTACCGGCCATGAAGGCTTGTTGTCCCATGGGCGATTGCACCGCGCCGCCCGGCATCTTGAAGTTTCGTTTGTCCCAGGGCTGGGTTTTGTTCTTTTGCCCCTCGCCCAGAACCCAGGCCTTGGCCGCGTTCAGCAACTCGTCCGCCGGCACCACCTCGTCCACGAGCCCGATATTCTTCGCCGCCGCGGGCGCCAGTTCCTTGCCTTCCAGCATCAGAGGCAAGGCCTGTTGCATGCCGATCATGCGGGGCAGCCGTTGGGTACCGCCGCCGCCCGGCAGCAGGCCGATCTTGGCCTCCGGCAGACCGATCTTGGTTTTCGGGTTATCGGCGGCAATACGGTGATGGCAGGCCAGACACATTTCGAACCCGCCGCCCAGGGCGTGGCCGTTAATGGCGGCGACAAAGGGCTTGCCCCCGGTTTCCATGCGCCGGAAATTGCCACGCACAATTTCCATGAATTCCTGCAACATGGACAGATCGCCGTCGCCCATGACCGAAAGATCAGCGCCAACCATGAATTCCTTGTGGGCCGAGGCGACAATGACGCCCTTGACGGCCTCGTCGTCGATCGCCTTGTCCACCGCGGCGCCAAAGGCCGCCATGGTGTCGTTGTTCATGACATTCATGGGCCGGTTGGAAACATTCCAGGTGATGGTGGCGACGCCGTCGCCATCCACGTTGTAGTCCATCATAGTTTCTGTCCTTTAATGGCGGCCAATTTAGAGGCAGCCAATTTGAGGCGCCTGATTAGAGCCGCTCGATAATTGTCGCCGTGCCCATGCCGGCGCCGACGCACAATGTGGCCAGCGCCGTGCTTTTGCCCGTGCGTTCCAATTCATCCAGCACGGTGCCCAGGATCATGGCACCGGTGGCGCCAAGCGGGTGCCCCATGGCAATGGCGCCGCCGCAGACATTGATATCGTCATGATCGATGTCCATGGCCTGCATGAAGCGCAGAACCACGGCGGCAAACGCCTCGTTCAGCTCCCACAGATCGATGTCGCTCTTCTCCATGCCCGCGCGTTTGAGGGCTTTTTCCGCCGCGAACGAAGGCCCGGTCAGCATGATCGTCGGCTCGGAGCCAACAGAGGCGAAGCTGCGAATGCGGGCCCGGGGCGTCAGGCCCAGTTTTTCGCCCATTTCCTTGGTACCCAGCAACATGGCGGAGGCACCGTCGACAATTCCGGAGGAATTGCCCGCGTGATGGACATGTTCGATGGCCTCAACCTCCGGATAGCGCTGAATGGCGACGGAGTTGAAGCCGAATTGTTCGCCCAGGCTGCCGAACGCAGGGTCGAGCGAGGCCAAGGACTGCATGTCGGTTTGCGGGCGCATATGCTCGTCGTTGTTTAGGACCGTATCGCCGTTGATATCGACGACGGGAACGATGGAGCCGTCAAAACGGCCCTCGTCCCACGATTTTTTCGCCCGTTTCTGGCTTTCCATCGCATAGGAATCCACATCATCGCGGGAGAAACCATACTTGGTGGCGATCAGATCGGCCGAGATGCCTTGGGGCACGAAATAGCTGTGGAAGGCCACCGCCGGGTCCGTGGCCCAGGCGCCGCCGTCGGAGCCCATTGGCACCCGGCTCATACTTTCCACGCCGCCGCCAATGGCCATGTCCGACTGACCCGACATGATCTGTCCGGCCGCGATATTGACCGCCTCCAGCCCCGAGGCGCAGAACCGGTTGACCTGGGCGCCGGCGGTGGTTTCCGCATAGTCCGCGTTGATCACGGCGACACGGGCCACATCAGCGCCCTGCTCACCCACCGGCGAGACGCAGCCCAGCATGACGTCCTCCACATATGCGGTATCGAGGTCGTTGCGGTCGCGGATGGCCCGCAATGCGGTGGAGGCCAGTTCGATGGGCGTCACCGAATGCAGCGCGCCGCTGGCCCGCCCCTTGCCCCGCGGGGTCCGCACATGATCAAAAATATAAGCATCGGCCATGACAGTTCTCCTTCCAGAGTATTCAGGCGATTATGGCGGATCCGATTATGAGCCGTCCATTTCATCAAACCGTTTTTCCATATTGTACTGGCTCAGGGCATAAACCGCCCAGATCGCGGCGGGCACCCAGCCAATAAGGGTACATTGCAAAATCAAACAAATAATGCCGGCAAAAATCCGGCCAATGGTGAAAAACAACAACCACGGCAATAACAAGGCAATCAATATACGCATTTTATTTTACTCTAAATCACGCTTCAAAAACAGTTGGCGCGGAACCACTTTCATGGCCCCGCGCGCAACTGGTCCGCAACTGTAACCAGGATCGAACCGAGATCGAACTAGCGGAAAATGATCTCAACCCGGCGATTACGCTTTTCCTTCACACCGTTCTTGGTCGGAACCAAGGGCTTTTCCTCGCCATAGGCAGAGGCCTGCATGTCCGGCGCGGCGGTACCCTTTGACATCAGGAAGTCGGTCACCGCGTCCAAGCGCCGCTGGGACAGGGCGTAATTGTAGTCATCACCACCCGAGCGGTCCGAATGGCCGGTGATGTTCATGCCCGGCGATTCGATCATCTTAAATTACTTGGCCGTCTTGCTCAGAACCCGTTGTGTCGCGGCGCTAAGCTTGGCGCTGTTCAGATCGAAAAAGACGATATAGATGCCGTCCACATCGACCGGTTCCGGCG
>JAPYUH010000489.1 GCA_029936195.1 Alphaproteobacteria bacterium | reverse complement strand
CTAGGTGCCACAGTGTGGTTCTCAGCAACCACGAGGATATAGGAGCCGTCTCATGAATGAAGTTATCACAATCGGTGTCGATATCGCGAAGAACGTTTTCCAAATCCATGCTGTTGATGCCGCCGGAGAGCCGGTGATCCGGCGCCAACTGCGGCGTCGTCAGGTGCTGCCGTTTTTCAAAAAACTGCCGCCATGCCTTATCGGCATTGAAGCCTGCGCCACCTCTCACTATTGGGCCCGCGAGATTGCCGCGTTCGGCCATGAAGTACGCTTGATGCCGCCGCGTTACGTCAAGCCGTACGTCAAACGCAACAAGAATGACGCCGCCGATGCCGAAGCGATCTGCGAGGCGGTGACACGGCCGAACATGCGCTTCGTGCCGATCAAGACACCGGAGCAGCAGTCGGTGCTGATGTTGCATCGGAGCCGGCAGCTGTTCGTTCGCCAGCGCACATCGTTGATCAACGCGATCCGCGCCCATATGGCTGAGTTCGGTATTGTCGCCGGTATCGGGCGTAATGGTGTTGAGGTTCTCCTAAAGCGCATTGCGGAGGGTAATGATGATCGTTTGCCAGCCCCAGCTCGGGAATGTCTGATGGCGTTGGCCATGCAGCTTGAATTGGCGAAGCGGCAGATCCTAGAGGCGGATCGACGGGTCCTGGCCTGGCATCGCAGCAGTAAGATCAGCAAACGCCTGGAGGCGATCCCCGGTGTCGGACCACTCATTGCCTCAGCCCTTGTTGCCTCGATCCCAGATCCGTCGGCATTCCGCTCGGGCCGTGACTTGAGTGCCTGGATCGGGCTGGTGCCGAAACAACATTCCACGGGGGGCAAGGAGCGCCTCGGCGGGATCTCAAAGGCAGGAAATCGATACCTGCGAACCTTGCTTGTCATCGGTGCTCTCTCGGTGATCCGGCGCGCCAAGCAGGTGGGCTACACCCGCCATCCCTGGCTGGTCAGGCTGCTGGAGAGGCGCTCCGTCAAGATCGCCGCCATCGCCCTGGCCAACAAGATCGCCCGGATCGCCTGGGCCATGATGGCACGCAACGAGAAATTTGAACCGTCACGGCTGATCCCCGTATAGGGCAGCAACACGAACAAGCGGGGAAGTCTCTCCGCTCACGAGGTTGGAAAGGGCAATGAACGAATAACGCACCCACGCCAGTCGGCCCACGGATCGGGACAACCCATAAGTGCCACTGCGCCTCTTGAGCGCGTGCTTTTGACCGGGACCCGATCTGCGGAGAGCATTATG
>JAPYUH010000488.1 GCA_029936195.1 Alphaproteobacteria bacterium | reverse complement strand
GAGCCACGGGACCTTCTCGGTCAACCGTCATGGCCGGTTTCGCGAGAGCGATGTGAGAAAGGCGGCGCAATAGTCCCCCACTAAAGCGACCGGGTTTTCCGGTTTCGCCGGCCCAATATGGGACCGTCTATAGCCTTCGTCAGGATTGACTTGATGGAAGGCGGGGGATGTACGGAGTGGATTTATATCGCCGTGTGCGGCTGGCGTGTCATCGAGAGGGATTGAGCCAGCGAGAGGCGGCCCGGCGGTTCAGGATCGCCCGCAAGACAGTGACCAAGATATTGGCGCATTCGGTCCCGCCAGGCTACCGCCGCCGTCAGCCGCCGAAGCGCCCGAAGCTGGACCCATTCACGGATATCATCGAGCGTATTCTGGTTGAGGGGTCCATCGTAAGCAGCGCCACACGGCGAAGCGGATCTTCGAACGTCTTCGCGATGAGCATGGCTTCTCGGGCGGACAGACCATCGTCAAGGATTACGTTCGCGAACGGCGCCGTCGCTACCGGGAGATGTTCGTGCCGCTGGCGCATTCTCCAGGCCATGCTCAGGCGGACTTTGGCGAGGCGGATGCGTTCATCGCCGGGGTGAAGCATCGGGCGCATTTCTTCGTCATGACGCTTCCGCACAGCGACGCTTGCTTCGTGTGCGCCTATCCAGCTGCGACGGCGGAAGCCTGGCTGGACGGACATAACCGGGCCTTCGCATTCTTCGACGGTGTTCCGCAATCGATTCTCTACGACAACGACAAGTGCCTGGTGTCGCGCATCCTGCCGGACGGTGTGCGGAAACGAACGCGGGCGTTCAGTGGGCTTCAATCGCATTACCTCTTCGAAGATCGTTATGGCCGTCCCGGCAAGGGCAATGACAAAGGCAATGTGGAAGGGGTGGTCGGCTATGCCCGGCGGAACTTCATGACGCCGCTTCCCCGTCACGAGTGCTGGGATGCCTTCAATGCATCCCTGGAGGCGGGTTGCCGCAACCGGCAAGGCGATATTCCGCGCGGCCACCGCGAGAGCATCGGCGAACGGTTCGCGCGTGACCGCGCGGCGTTGATGGCGTTGCCGCCGGCGCCGTTCGACGCTTGCGACAAGCGGAGCGCGCGGGTCAACTCCCTGTCCCTGGTGCGCTACCGGACGAACGACTATTCCGTCCCCGTCGCCCATGGTCACCAGGAAGTCTGGGTCCGCGGCTATGTCCATGAGGTGGTCATCGGCTGTGGCGCCGAGATCATTGCCCGACACCCCCGTTCCTACGACC
>JAPYUH010000249.1 GCA_029936195.1 Alphaproteobacteria bacterium | reverse complement strand
TGGCCTCGAATTTTTCTAATGCTTGCTTTTGCCCTCAAAGCCGACATTCATTAGTGCAAGAACGTCAGGATGCGCACCAGAGAATGTTCGGTCCATCCGACTAGCTGTCACTTTTGTTTCCCACTGCCAAGGTATTCTGTTTGACTAGCGTTAAAATTAAGGCCCATAAAATTTCGAATTGCCCATTCTTCATGGCCTGGTGACTTGATAGAATACCGTAGTTCTCGTAGTTGACCCATTCGTCCACATCAGACAGTAATTCTGGTCCTCCTTGGCGACAAAGACATCCGTCATTTCACCGACCTTTTTCACTTGGACGGGCTTCTGGACCTTTCTGCCATCGTGGTAATGAAGGTCGAAGGCAACCAGTTGATCCGAGCGGAACTGGTAGCGGATAGTGTCGTTCGCTGCCATATCAAGGCAAACTTCCCCGAACTTCCAGTTCGGAATCGAGAGCACGCCGGAGGGCGATCGGTATGATGCATATCCGGGGCTTTCGATGATCGGCTGGGAAAGTATCCAAAGACTGACCACCGTGTAGCCCACCATCAAGGTCAGTAATGGGTATTGACTTCGAAGCGAGGCTTTGGCGGTGTTGAAGACCCGCAGGGCAATGAAATGCGCCACCGCCACGGCAATGACATGGCCGGCGACAATGGCGACGACAGCCGTGTACCAGACGAATTTGGCACCGACGATGGCGATGTCCACCTGGTAGTCCGCAGTGCCAAAGAGGTCCCAGCCGAAACCGAGAGGGTCGGAGGCGAGCGGGATGATCTGCTGTCCGGCGACCAGCACATAGGATAGGTAGTGCGCCAGATGGTAGGCGATCGCGATCGGCACCAGCGAGAAGACAAAGAGCCCGGCGATCTCCGAATCCGGTCGCTTGCTGCCGGAGGCTATTCCGGTAAAGCGGGAAAAGACCTTGTAAACAAAAAAGAAGACGAGCGGAATCAGTACCAGCATCAAGGTTTCGACAAAGAGCAGGAAGTCGAGCCCGATATCGTGCAACGCGAGCCGCGTTGAATGGTAAGAACGCTTTAATGCAGCCCAGCGCAAAAATGCGGTCCACGTCGGGGTCTCCTTAAGTCCGTCGAAAGTCACCGTCGAAAGCATCAAGAGGACGAAGGCCGTCATCGAGGAATGGCAGGGCCGATCCATGATGAGACCGCTGGCAAAGGGTCTCAGATACCAACCGCCGGGCTGACCATCGGCGCCATCGCGGCTGTGTCTGCCGATCGGCGCGAAGCGTCCAAAGACCCCGAACGCGAGGGAAAAGGCTTCGCCCTTTTCGAGCCAATTGTCCCGCCCGAACGCTGCCATGCCGAGCCAGG
This sequence comes from Alphaproteobacteria bacterium, assembly GCA_029936195.1. Lineage (GTDB taxonomy): Bacteria > Pseudomonadota > Alphaproteobacteria. The sequence goes on along the minus strand of JAPYUH010000249.1, from coordinate 4,502 downwards.
TGAGGCCGGAATAAACAAGAATCAGCGTCGCCAAAACCTGCGGCAGTGTCGACTCTTCGTAGACCAGCTCGAACCAGGCAAAGAGCCAGAAAAGGGCGACCGCCGGCCAAACTCCCAACCATGACGGGTAGGCAAGCCCAAGATCGAGCCGGCCTTGCCTGCCGCAGAGCTGGACCAAACTCTCGAAGCTGGCAAAGATGATGGTCCAGGGATTGACAATCGGCCAGAAATTGGTGGCCAGCGCGGCTACGTAGGAAAACCCCACCCACCAGATGATCCACACGAAGGTGGGCGCGACGTTCCGCTGCGTGTCGTTGGCGCCCCACAGCCCGGCGGTCAATATCAGCAGGAACAGACCCACCGAAACGATTTGTACCATGCAGACCACCGCCGGATGCAACAGAATTCGCACCAGCCTGAATTGGTGCAGGTCGATTTGCCGCCTCTCGGCGTCGGCGGGTGGTGTGCGATAGAATCGGGCCATGACCACGAAGGACAGCGCCACCGCGACCCCTGCTCCCGCCAGGTACAACCACAACGGCAGCGGCAGGTCGTAACGTCCGCCAAATGCATGAGCGTGGGCAGGCGGCGCTACAAGGAGCACCAACAAGCAGCTTGCGCCGAGTGAGAAAATTGCCGCTCGCATGGTCTCGCCACCCGGATTATGGAGGATGGACTTCAAGGTAGGTCAACGGTTCGTGGCCATGCCCGCCATCGCCCCAGCCGTGGCTGGTGATCGGGAACCGTCCGCTGGCAAACGCCCGGAAGGCCATGACGCCGGGCTCTCCCGGCAGCACGACGAGTTTCAAATCATAGCCGTGAAGATGCAATTCCAATTGCTCGTCGCTCTTCCAACGGAGTTCGACTAAGTCGCCTTCGGCCAATTTGATAGCGGTTGCGGGCGCGATCACCTGGCGGTTTTTAATCCGAACTTCGACGACACGTCGCGGGCGCTTCTGGGCAAAAACCGTTGGGACAAGAGCGTAGAAAACGAAGGAAAAGGCAGTAACCTGCGTGAGCCAGGTTCTTCGAGACATATCTTTTGTCGGTCCCTTGGTAGTCTCGGCCACGCCCACGACGTGTGAATAGCCGACTACTTCAGCCGATAAAATAGCCGCCAATCTCCGTTGCGTTCCCTCCACCATGGCGCCGAGTGTAGCCGCCAGCGACAAGGGAATCTATACGCAACATATACGGCACCGAATAGTAGCTCCTGGCACTCTTCGATGATAGAGGCATAAGATCGTCATTTCTGCTTTGTCTCCAACAGCCGAAGCCGCGCGACCGGCGCGTGGGAAACCGAGGGAAACTGAGGTTTTTTCCCGCACGTATTTCGATCGAATAAATACGTAGAGGGCATTCAGTTATGAGTACGAGCGTGTGTGCGTGGAAACGCTGTTGAGGAAAAAAAAGACCGGTCAAATGGATCAGATTAGCCGCGACACGCTTTAGGTGGAGCGATTTTATCTATTCAAACAGGCCGCCGCGCAGGCGTTGAGGATGGCGTCGCGGTCGATGCCGTGGATGCGGTAGAGATCGTCGATATCGCCGGACTGACCAAATTTATCCACGCCCAGGCTATAGACCCGGCGCCGCGAGGCCGACCCCAGCCAGGACAGGGTGGCGGGGTGGCCGTCGATCACCGTGACCAGGGCGGCATCCGGGCTCAAGGGGTCGAGCAGGCGGCCGATGTGACTGCGCGCCTCGTACTTGCCCGCGGCGCGGTGTTTCCAGGCATGGTTCCAGTCCTGATAGGCCAGATCGGGCGAGGTGATGACCATCAGCCCGGCGCCGGGAATATCTTCCAGAATTTCATCGTGCGCCGCCATGGCCTCGGCCGTGACGGCGCCGCAACAGACGATGGCCAGATTGGCGCCAGCCCCCTCGGCGCTGGGCTGCGGCGGGCGCAGCCAATAGGCCCCGGCCAATACCTGTTGGCGCAACTCCGGCGTCATTTCGCGGCCCGGCTGGGTCAGGGCACGGGTGGTCAGACGTAAATAGACCGAACCGCCGCCATCCGCCTGCATATGGCCAAAGCCCCACTGCATGATCGCCGCCAATTCGTCCACGAAGGCCGGCTCGAAGGCGCTGAGGCCGTCCTGGGCCAGGCCGATCAGGGGCGTTCCAATGGATTGATGCGCCCCGCCCTCCGGCGCCAGGGTTATGCCCGAGGGCGTGCCGATCAGCATGAAGCGGGCGTCCTGATAACAGGCATAGTTCAAGGCATCCAGGCCCCGGCCGACAAAGGGGTCGTAGAGGGTGCCAATGGGCAACAGGCGCTCGCCAAACAGGGAGTAGGACAGGCCCAGGGCGGCCAGGGTCAGGAACAGGTTATTTTCGGCGATGCCCAATTCCACATGCTGGCCATCCGGATGCATGGCCCAGCGCTGGGCCGAGACGACTTTTTCCTCGCGGAACACATCCTCGCGGCGGTGGCGGTCGAATATGCCGCGCCGGTTAACCCAGCCGCCCAGATTGGTGGACACCGTCACATCGGGAGAGGTGGTGACGATACGCCGGGCAAAATCATCATCCCGTCCGGCGATATCGAATAGAATTCGGCCAAAGGCGTCCTGCGTCGAAATGGGTTTCTCGGTCTGGGGTGGGGGCAGTGTCGCGGGCACGGTGATCATGGCCGCCTGGCGCCGCCGGGGCGGCCCCTGGGCAAAGGGGACCCGATCCAGAAACGCCTGCAATTCGCGGGTGTCTACGTCCAGGCCGGCCCCATTCAAGCCCGACATCGGGTTCCATTCCTCGCCCGCCGGCACGCCCATGCGGGTTTGGAATTCCGCCATTTGTTCCGGGCTCATCAGGCCCGCGTGGTTGTCCTTGTGGCCGGCCAGGGGCAATTCCCTGCCCTTGACCGTGTAGGCGATGAAACAGGTTGGCTCGTCGCCCTCGATATTCTGAAAACAATCCAGCACCGAAGCCATGTCGTGACCGGCCAGGTTGGTCATCAATTCATGCAGGTCCCGATCTTCGTAATCTTCGATAATGGGCCGTAATGCCGCCACATCGCCAAGGTCCTTGCGCAGATGCTCGCGCCAGCCGGGCCCGCCCTTGTAAGTCAGCGCGGAATAGAGGGAATTCGGGCAATCGTCGATCCATTGGCGCAGGGCTGCGCCGTCGGCGGTGTCGAACACCGCTTGCAGCTTGGTGCCGTATTTCAATGTGACCACGCGCCAGCCGGTGGTGCGGAAAATATCGTCGACCCGCCCGAACAGGCGGTCCGTAATCACTGAATCCAGACTTTGCCGGTTGTAATCGACGATCCACCAGGCATTGCGCACATCGTGCTTCCAGCCTTCCAGCATGGCCTCGAACACATTGCCCTCGTCCAATTCCGCATCTCCCATCAGGGCGACCATGCGGCCCAGTTCTGGATCTGTTGGAATTTGATCGCGGCCCCAATCCTTCAGGGTGACGTAATCCTGCACCAGTGCGGCAAAGGAGGTCATGGCCACGCCCAGTCCGACGGAGCCGGTGGAGAAATCCACCTCGTCCGTGTCCTTGGTGCGGGAAGGATAGGATTGCGCCCCGCCCAGGGCGCGGAAATTGATCAGCTTGTCCCGGGTTTGCCGACCCAGCAGATATTGGATGGCATGAAAGACCGGACTGGCATGGGGCTTCACCGCGACGCGGTCGGCCGGGCGCAGGATGTTGAAGTACAGCGCCGTCATCAGCGTGGTCAGGGAGGCGGAGGAAGCCTGATGGCCGCCAACCTTCAACCCGTCGCGATTGGGCCGGAGATGATTGGCGTTATGGATCATCCAACTGGACAGCCACAGCACCTTGCGCTCCAGGGCGCGGAGCATTTCCAGTTCCCGCGCCTGTTCCGATACGGCGATATCTTGACCGGCTGTTTTTTTCATGCGCCAAGGCCCTTCATACAGCTTTGATCGGCACTATAGCCCGCCGGCGGTCGAAAGAAACAAAAACGCCGCGGAAGCCTATGCCTTCCGTGGCGATGAGATCGTAATATTTACCGAGAATGCCTGTTTAGGTGGGATGATACATCTGTGAAAAAACATCCGCCGCCAGGATGCGTTGACCGCCCAGATCGTCAAGACCCGGCGTGGAGACCCGGAAACAGATATGCCGGATACCCTGTGGTCCCGTGGTCACGGCCTTGATGCGTGCCGTCTCGACCAGGTCATAGGCCACGCGGCGCTGAAAAACTTCACCTTCGGCCGGGGTGATGCGGGTCTCTGTGCGACGAAAAAACATGCCGGATTTCCTGCCATATAATATCAACCAACGATTACAATCGTTACGTTAACCAACCCATCGTAAATATAGTGTTAACGAAATGGCTGTGGATATTAATAGACCGATTCGATCCGCTAACCAATTGACCGATATAGGCTGGACAATAAGTTATCCACGCCTATCCACATCTTGGCACTGGCGCCGGCCGGCTTGCCCAGCGGGTCAGCTAATATGCTGGTTCACGAATGTACCGACCGCCGTTATGGCCTCCCGCGACTCCGACAGCACGGGGG
>JAPYUH010000487.1 GCA_029936195.1 Alphaproteobacteria bacterium | reverse complement strand
ACCAGCAGGCTCAAACAGGTGCGCACGTTGTAGGTGGGTTTGCCGTTGGCGCGTTTCTCTTTGGCCATTTTTTCCCGGACAGTGTTGCCTTCGCCGGTGGCGTCCTCGCCAAGATATATGATGGACATGGTGCTCACGAACACTTCGCGCGCGGCAAATGAGGCCACGAGACCGACCCCCATTTTCCAATCGTAGCCGAGCGGTGCGATCACTGGCTCAATGGCTTTACCCATGCGGCCGGCGGCGCTGTGGGCGAGTTGTTCGCTGGCATTTTCGGAATCGCTCTTCGGATAGGTGGTGAGCGCCCACAGCAAAATGGACAACCCGAGTATCACCGTGCCCGCGCGGCGCAGGAAAATTTTGCCGCGCTCCAGCAATTGCATCAGCACTTCACGCCAGCTCGGGCGTTGGTAGGAGGGCAGTTCCAGTACCATCAACGTCTCGCCGGTTTTTTCCAAGGTGCGATTAAACACCCACGCGAAGGCGTACACGCCGAGGATGCTCAGTCCGTACAGGCCGAGCAGCACGAGCGCTTTTTGCGTGGCGTTACCGATGGGCAGCATGAGGGCAATGAGCATGAGATACACCGGCAGCCGCGCGGAGCAACTGGTGATGGGCGCCACGAGGATGGTGATGAGCCGGTCGCGCGCGCTCTCCATCGTGCGCGTGGCCATGATGCCCGGGATGGCGCAGGCGTACGAGCTGAGCAGCGGAATGAACGCCTTGCCGCTCAGGCCCACGCCGGACATGAGGCGATCCATCATGAACGACACGCGCGCGAGGTAGCCGGTGTTTTCCATGAGGCCAATGAAGAAAAAAAGTATCAAAATTTGCGGCAGGAAGATCAGCACGCCGCCCACGCCGCCGATGATGCCCTCGGTGATGAGCGATCGCAAATCGCCCGCCGCCATGCTTGCCTTCACCTGTTCGCCAAGCCAGCCGAAGCCGGCGTTAATCCAGTCCATCGGATACGTCGCCACGCTGAAAATGGTCATGAACAACCCGGCCAGAATGCCGAGCAGAATCACCCAGCCCCAAACCGGATGCACCAGCACGCGATCCCAACGGTCCGTCGGTGTGAGGCGTTCGGCTTCGCTGCGTGCCACAGTGCCCTCGAGCAACGCGTTGATTTTCTGATAACGCGCCGCAACGTCGTTGCTCTCCATTGATTCCCATTTCGGCTTCGGCGGTTCCTCGCGACTCAACGCCACCTGCAACTGTTCCATGCCCACGCGTGCATTGGCCTGCATCGGAACCACCG
>JAPYUH010000486.1 GCA_029936195.1 Alphaproteobacteria bacterium | reverse complement strand
ATCCATCAGATCGCGAAACGCTTCCATTCCGTGTTCGCGAATGAAACTGTCAGGATCATGCGGTGCCGGCACTGTCATTACGCGCACCGCCAACTCGGCCTCGAGCAATGAATCAAACGAACGGACGGCGGCGTTTTGCCCAGCGGTATCGGAATCGAAACACAACACCACCTCACCCGCATACCGCTTGAGAATACGCGCGTGATCAGCCGTAAGCGCCGTGCCCTGCGGTGCCACCACATGGCGCAACCCGGCCATGTGGCAGGCGATCGTGTCGAGTTGGCCTTCGCAAATGAGCACGCGTTTTGCGCTCAGAATTTCCCGGCGCGCCTTGTCCATGCCGTAAAACACCTTACCTTTTTGAAAGAGAATTGTCTCAGGCGAATTCACATATTTTGCCGTTTTGGCGTCTGCCTCCAGTACCCGACCGCTGAAGCCGATCACCCGACCCAGCTCGTCGTTGATGGGAAACATCAGGCGATTGCGAAAGCGACCGTAGAAATGACCCTCCTTGCTGGCCACCAGCCCGGCTTGTTCCATCAACTGTCGGTCATGCTTTTGTGCCTGGGCCCAGCTCACCGTGTCTTCCCAGCTGGGCGGGGCAAATCCCATGCGGAAATCCTTCACCGCCGCCTCGGTGATGCCTCGCCCCTTCAGATAGTCCCGTGCCGACTGGCCTACGGCATCATTCAGCAATACGGCATGCCATCGTTGCGCCAGTTGCTCGTGAATTTTATACAGCGTGTCTTTGAGGCGGCGCGATTTTTCCGCTTCCGGATTTTGCTCAAACTCCAGCACGATGCCGGCCCGCTCGGCCAGTCGTTTCACGGACTCCATGAAATCAACGTTCTCATATTCCTGAATGAACTTGAACACGTCACCCCCGGCGTGGCAGCCGAAGCAGTGATAAATCTGCCGCTGCGGATTGATATTGAAGCTCGGAGTTTTCTCCTTGTGAAACGGACACAGCGCCACGTGATTGCCGCCGGCGCGCTTCAGGGGAAAGTAATTGCCGATCACATCGACAATGTCGCTGGCCGCGCGAATCTGCTCGATCGTGGTTTGCGAAACGCGCCCGGCCATAGCGCTACGGTCGATTATTCACCAACAGCCACTCGCGGATAACCGCCGCCTCCGGATGTTGCGGATTCAACTCAAGCACTCTACGGTAATGCACCTTCGCGCGACCAGGCATCTCCAGCTTGCCCGCATAGATGATCGCCAATTCCAAGTGTCCCGGCAAATACGTATCATACACTTCAATCA
>JAPYUH010000248.1 GCA_029936195.1 Alphaproteobacteria bacterium | reverse complement strand
ACTTGGAACTGCTCACCGCCTTTCTTGTTCTTGGCGGTGGTTATAACCTTTTGAAAGCCACTTCCAATGTCGATGAAGCAGCTTTTTTCTCGTGCAATTTCCTCTGACAATGCTCCAAGATGAGATTGATGCCCCATTATGAAACAGGTTCAACAGTCCCAAATGTTTTGATGACGGATAATAGTCTTACGATACCGCTTTTCGATGCTATGGCGGTGGATGTGGCGTCCTTCCTTGACCATATGGCGGCCTGCCGACCATAAGTCGCTCACCAATTGATCCTTTGAAGAAAAAATCCACGCGTCAAGCAACAGGTCTTCTTTCAAGCCGGCAATGGAAAGCGCATTTCGGTCAAGAGCCATGAAGTCCGCCCACACCCCCGGTGCGATCTTGCCGCTCCGCCGCCCGGTGGCCTGGGCGCCGCCCCTGCATATCTCATCGAACAAATACCTGCCCGTTGATTTGTTCTTTTCGCCCAAAACAGATCGTGCCCGGTCGCGCAAGCGCTGGGAATATTCCAGAAGCCGCATCTCCTGAACCAGGTCGATAGCAATATTGGAATCCGTGCCCAATCCAATGGAGCCGCCACGGTTTAAAAATCTATCCGCCGGAAAAATGCCATCGCCCAGATTTGCCTCGGTGACTGGACAAAGACCGGCGACCGCCCCCGACGTAGCCAATATTGTGATTTCTTCGTCGTTCATATGGGTGGCATGGACGAGGCACCAATTCTTATCGACTGTGAGATTGTCGAATAGCCAGGCAATGGGCCGTTGCCCGTAGGCCGCCGTTATCTCTTGGATTTCGGCGGCCTGTTCGGCAATATGAATATGGATAGGGCCTTTCGGGTAGGTCTCGGCCAACCGGGTTAAATCTAATTTGGAAACCGCCCGAAGAGAGTGAGGCGCAATTCCCAGCGCATGATCAGCGCCCAGTTTTTCGATTGCCTTTCCCGCGCCCGACCAGATACCCGCAAAACGATCTAAATTGTTTCCGAAACGCAACTGACCGCCTTCCAAGGCCCGGCCATCGACGCCGCCCTGTGAATAATACACGGGCAGGAGAGTTAAACCGATACCCGTTTCACCGGCCGAGGCGATAATTCGCCGGGAGAGTTCGGCGGGATCATCATAAGACTGCCCGCCATTTTGATGATGTAAATAATGAAATTCGCCCACGCTGGCAAACCCCGACTCCATCATTTCAATCTGCGAAAGCGCGGCAATCACCTCAACCTGTTCGGGGACCAGCAGGCCAAGAAACTTGTACATCAATTGGCGCCAGGTTTCGAAACTGTCCTGTCCTGCGGTGCCGCGAACCTCGGTCAATCCGGCAAGGGCGCGTTGAAAAGCATGACTGTGCAAGTTGCTTGGCGCCGGTAAAAGAACCTTCCCCTTCAATAACTCATCCCCTACCTGCGGTTTGGTTTCCTGCTCGACAGAAACGATTTGTCCAGTGCCATCAATCATGACTCTGACATCCATTGCCCAACCATCGGGAAGTAGCGCCATGTCCGCGTACAGGTATTTCATGAAAATTCCGTAGACTATGTTAAAGGAATCTAAGTATTGCCACCTGAAGACGGGAGCTCGCAGTTATTGAAAACCGCTCAACGGAAAATGCGTCTATGGGCAGATTGGTTGTACCCTTGGTGACCAGATCTGCTATGATTCTGCCGACTATGGGCGAAAGTGCAAAACCATGTGCGGAAAACCCAAATGCATGGAATGCACCTTCGGCGGTGCTTGCGCCAATCACCGGAATGTCGTCCGCCATGCGTCCCACAATCCCGGCCCAGCAGCGCATGATCCGTGCGCCCCGAATAGCTGGAAAGACAACCGCCGCGTTAGCTGCATTGGCGGCGAGACCCCTTGGGTCCAGGTGAGTGCGGTTGTACTCTGGTTCGGCCCAACCCCGGAACGCGCCGCCAATGAGCACGGTGCCGTTGTAGAACTGTTTGAACGAGAGCGAGCGGCCCTGCACACTGACCACCGGCTTAACGAAGGGTTTCAGACGATCCGTGATTATCAGCATCAGGGCCTGGGCCTCCAAAGGTACAGGATCGCCGAGCATGGCGGCGATTTGATCGCCCCAGGCCCCGGCGCAATTGACCAGAACCGGCGCTTCAATATTGCATCGCGCGGATTTAATACGCCAAAATCCACCCTGTTTTTCCAGCGATACGAACAGATTGTTTTCGACAAAGCGAATGCCCAGGGAAAGGGCTTTTTGTTTGAAGGCCTGGACAGTCTGAAAGGGATTGGCGTTATCAAAGTGCCCGGACCCGGTGTTGAGGGTTACCAGGGATAGGACGTTTGTCGGATAATCTGCGGCCAATGTCTGATAGCAAACGACCGTTGCAGTATTGGCGAATGCCGCCGCCGCGGGATCATGTATTTCGGAGGCCAACATCGGCGTTAAGATATCAGGTTGCAATGTTTGCGGCGTTTCCTTCCCGCCTCCGCGCCGCCACTTGCTGTATCAGCACAGGAAGGGCCAACACCAAGGCATACATATCGCTGGTCAAGCCCGGTGCGACCATGAATAGGGCGGCTATGCCAATCAGGATCCGGAATATCCACGGCATATGGCCGATGAAATATCCGCTGACGGCAGTCGCCATCATGGCGACGCCAAGGGCGCAGGCCAAGGTGGTTTCCAAAAATGCGCCCCAAGTAAAGTATTCTTCGAGAACGATTAGCATCGCCGGCGAATAGACGAAGACCATGGGCACCAAGAGTTTTCCTATACCCAGTGTGAAGGCGGAACAACCAGTCCTGAATGGGTTGGCGCCGGCGATTCCGGCCGCCGCGTAGGCCGAGGCGCAGACCGGCGGCGTGATTTCCGAAATGACCCCGTAATAAAGCACGAAAAGATGAGACGCCAGCGGTGGGATGCCCAGGTTGGCCAGAGCCGGTTGGGCGACGGTGACGAGCATGATGTAGAGCGCCGTCGTCGGTAGCCCGGCCCCCATCATGATGCAAGTAACGGCAATCAGAACCAGCGACACAAACAGCGTCATTTCCTCTAAAGTGATGTCCATCAAGGGAATCCAGGAGATCGGGGCGAGAATGTTTTCGGCGATCGCGTAGGCGCTATCGGCGACCATGAAACCAAGGCGAAAACCGAGGCCCGTGGAGTTGACGACGCCGACGACGATGCCGATGGCGGAACAGACAGCGCCGACCGCGAGGGCATATTTGACGCCGGTAATACAGGCTTCAATGATGTCACTCACTTTGATTCGGTGCATGGGATTAAGGAAGCCGACCGCAAGCGCCGTGCTGATCCCCCAGAAGGCCGCCATATGGGGCGAGTAGCCACTGAACAACACATAAATCAGCGCGACCAAGGGTAAAACCGTCGGCCATCCCTTCTTGATAACCGCGACTAGCCGCGGAATTTCTTCTTCCGGCACGCCCTTGAGGCCCAAACGCTTGGCCTGGAAGTGAACGATACAGAGCACACCAATATAGTGCATGGCGGCCGGCACGGCGGCGGCGATGATGATGGTGGTATAGGGGACTTCCAGAAACTCGGCCATGATGAAGGCGGCGGCGCCCATGATCGGCGGGGTAATCTGACCGCCGGCACTGGACGCAGCCTCGACGCCGCCGGCCAGATGACCCGGATAGCCCATGCGTTTCATGTTGGGGATTGTCAGCGAACCTGTTGAAACCGTATTGGCAATGGAGGATCCCGAGATGGTGCCGAAAAACGCCGACGACACCACGCTGACCTTGGCCAGGCCGCCGGTGTAGCGCCCTGCTATCACTGTCGCCATATCAACAAAAAACTGGCCCAGACCCATGCGTTGCGCGAGCACGCCGAAGAGGACAAAATGAAAAACCACGGTAGAAACGATCCATAGCGTAATGCCAAAAATTCCTTCGGCGGGGAAATACATGTTGTTGATATAATGGGCCCAGTTGATGCCCGGGTGCTTGAGGATTTGAAGCGGCATGTATTTGCCAAACACTGCGAAAATTGTAAAAGCAATGATGATGATCGGCACGACGATGCCTAGGGTCCGGCGCACAGCTTCCAAAAGAACAACGATCAAAACTGTGCCAAATATCACATCTATGGCGTGGGGGTCACCCTGTCGGATCACCTGTTCCGGTAAAAAGAAGTGCTGGCCCAAGACCGTGAAATTAATTTCGTACCAAGTGATGCCGATGTAGAGTGACGAAGCAATGCCGGCGGCAATAAGCACCCAGTCCCAGAGGGGTACGTTGGCGTATCGCCACCAGGTGTTCGGATGCAGCTTCCAGGCATGGTCACCCTTGATCATGGGAAAGCCGATAAAGACCAGCAGAATGACACCAGACATATGAATACCCATATGCCAGTAATCGACGGGTACGCCGATGCCAGCCGTAATGTAATGGTAGACCGCAAATAGAATTGAGAACGCCAGCGAGAAATTCAGAACCCAGGGGCCAAGGGCGCGGGTATGAAGGCCGGAATCGAATTTCTCCTCCAGTTCCTGAGCCTTTTTTATATCAAATTCCGCCACAGCCTAATCCCTTGTCACGAAATAAAAATATAATGGCATATATATGCGAAGCGGCGCGTCGCGACGGCGGCGTACGTCAAATGCCTACCTCCGTCGCGACGCATTGGGCAATTATTTGATCATGCCCTTTTCCCTGTAGTACTTCTCGGCACCCGGATGCAGCGGGATCAGCACACCCTTGAGAGCCGTTTCCAAGCGAATTTGCTTGCCCTTGGCATGACCTTTGTCCAGGAGACCGCGGGTCTTCTTGCTCCACAGCGCCTTGGTGATCCCATAAATGAGATCAGCGGGCTGATCGATGCTCGTCACAAGCTGGCCGTTCACGGCGAGGGTCGGTGTATCGTGCTTGATATTCTCGTAACCACCAGCCGGGATCATTGATTCAACATAGTAAGGAATAATGCCATTGATGGCCTTGATTTCATCCTTGGAGAACGAATAAAGATCAAAGCCCTTGGTGGAGCCCAACTGGATTAGCGCCGCAAAGGGCCAGCCACCAGCATAGAAAAAGGCGTCAATTTGCCCATCGGCGAGACGCTGAGTGCTCTGACCCAGGTTCAACTCATGCTGATTGGCTGTGATGTTGTAGTGTTTGAGGATCATCTTCACCGAAACCTGGGTCCCGGAACCAGCGGCAGCGACGCCAACGCGCTTGCCATTCAGGTCTTTGAGGCTGTCGAGCTTGAGGCCCTTCTTCAGCACCAGATGCATGTCTTCTGGGTAAAGGTTGGCGATGACGCGAACCTTGTCCTTCTTGTTGCCGACGAATTTTCCGGTGCCTTCGTAGCCTTGCGTAACGCTCTGCGCGCCGGCCAGACCCGCATCGAGCAAACCGGCGTGGATAGCGTTCATGTTAGCCACCGAGGCGTTGGTCGAAACCGCGATGGCAATCAGGCCTGGCACACCGCAGGTGCCGCCCTTAGCGCAAGAGCGCGAGCCCGGCGGGCTTGAGATGGCGTTGGCGATCAGCCCACCGATCGGGAAGTAGGTGCCGCCAGCGCCACCGGTGCCGATACGAAAGAACTTCATTTCCTGAGCCTCGGCGAGCCCGCCGATCAGGGATAGCCCTGCAACAACGGCGGCTAAGAGTTTTCCTTTGAACTTCATAATTGGTCTCCCTTTACTTGTTGTAATTTGACTTCAAGCGCTCCCTAAACGGCATCCATATGCCAAGATTTAGGTTTGATCGTGTCTGACAGGTGAAGGAAAAACGCTTCACAGCGTAATTCCTGATCACGATGGTTACGCAATAAGACGGCACGGTCAAGTTTGCGTTTAGAGTCCGTTCGAGAAGTTTATGAAGGAACACAATAGCGGACGAGCCTTCGCAGAAGTAGCAGTTATACCAACCGACATTGATTAGTACTCATGCGCCCATTTCCTGAGGCCGATGGACA
>JAPYUH010000485.1 GCA_029936195.1 Alphaproteobacteria bacterium | reverse complement strand
CGCGCCGCGGCGGCCAGTGCGAAAGGCCCCGACAAGCAATAGCCGTGGCAACCCACCGCGCCGTCCCGGGCCCTATCCTGGCTATCCACAAAATCGATCATGGCGCCGATATCCTCCATCACGGGAGGAATGGTCATCTTGGTGCGGATCGCCCGCATGAGAATATTGTCAGGACTGCCTTCGTCCAGCACATCCGCGCCATACTTGGTGTCCCGGCCGGCCCGGTAATACAGATTGGGCACCAACACATAATACCCCGCGCTGGCCAGGCGCCGGGCCATGTCATGCAACTCATCGCGTATGCCGGCGGCATCCATCAACAGGAATATGGCCGGATACGGCCCGCCCCGTTCGGGGTGGCAAACGAAGGCCTCCATGGCGCCGTCCGAGGTGGTGATATCCCGCATGTCTTCAATCACATTGATCTCCCCCGGTGCCGTGGTCGCGAACGTCGGTCATTATGTGCCATATTATGGCACAATAATAAATTTAGGAGGATACGCGGATGGCCCATACCGACGACTGGCTGGCACTGACCACGGAAGACACCCTGGAACCGGATCTGAAAATCTGCGATCCCCACCACCATTTGTGGGATGCGGGGTTTGATCCATCGGCCCGGTTCCGCTCGGAACAGGTGGAAAGCCGCTACCTGTTCGACGAAATTCTGGCTGAGGTGAAAAGCGGCCATAACGTGGTCTCCACCGTTTTCATCGAATGCCTGTCCATGTATCGGGCCGACGGACCGGCCCACCTGCGCCCCGTGGGCGAGACCGAATTCGTCAACGGCATCGCCGCCATGAGCGCCTCGGGCCGTTACGGCCCGTCCCGTATCGCCGCCGGCATCGTCGGTCTGGCGGATATGAACCTGGGCGCCGGCGCAAAAGAGGTGCTGGAAGCGCACATTAACGCGGGTGGCGGCCGCTTCAGGGGAATTCGCCACGCCGCATCCTGGGATGCCAGCGACGACATCCGCAATTCCCACACCAAGCCAACCCAGGGCATGCTGGGCGATACCACCTTCCGCCAAGGCTTCGCCGAACTGGCGCCTCTGAACATGAGTTTCGAGGCCTGGTGCTATCACCCGCAAATTCCCGACGTCACGGACCTGGCCCGCGCCTTCCCCGAGACCACCATGATCCTCAACCATTTCGGCGGGCCCATTGGAATTGGACCCTACGCCGGCAAACGGGAGGAAATTCTGACCCAGTGGCGCAAGGATATCGTCGAACTGGCAACATGCCCCAACGTCGTGGCCAAACTGGGCGGCATTAATATGA
>JAPYUH010000484.1 GCA_029936195.1 Alphaproteobacteria bacterium | reverse complement strand
TCGCCGTGTACATCGGTCAGGCGCATGTCGCGGCTGCTGAAGCGGAGGGTGAGTTTTTTGTGATCCATGCCCAGCAGGTGCAGCATGGTGGCGTGGAGGTCGTGGATTTGCAGTTTCTTGTCGACGGCCTTGTAGCCGTACTCATCGGTAGCACCGTAAGTCATGCCGCCTTTCACCCCGCCGCCGGCCATCCAGAGGCTGAAGCCGAAGGGGTTGTGGTCGCGACCGTTGTTGCCTTGGGCGAAGGGAGTGCGACCGAATTCGCCCATCCATACGAGCAGCGTGGTGTCGAGCAGACCGCGGCTTTCGAGGTCCTCCAGCAGCGCGGCGATCCCTTGATCGACGGACTTGGCGTTTTTGGTGTGGCCATCCTTGAGTCCACCGTGCTGGTCCCAGCGATCGCCGTTGCCACCCGTGCAGGTGAGCTCAATGAAACGCACACCGCGTTCGACCAGCCGCCGTGCAATCAGGCAGTTGCGGCCGAACGTGGCAGTATTCTTGAAACTCGCATCAAGGCCGTAAAGTTTTTTGGTGGCGTCGGTCTCGCCCTTGAGATCCATCAGTTCCGGCACCGCGCCCTGCATGCGGTAAGCCAGCTCGTGGTTGGCAATGGCCGACTCAATCTGATCCAGCCGGCCCATGCGCGCCAACACACCTTGGTCCAGTTGGCGCAGCAGTTTTAACTTGTTCTGCTGCAGCTCCGGCGTGCGTTCGGTGCGGGCGATGTTGGCGATTGGTTTGTCGCCGTACTTGAATACGCTGGCCTGATAGGCGGCAGGCAGGAAGCCGTTTGAGAAACAGCCCAATCCACCGGGTGGAATGAGACCGCCATTGAGGACGATGAAGCCGGGCAGGTTTTGGTTTGTGGTACCCAGCCCATAGTTGATCCACGATCCCATGCTGGGCCGGCCCACCTGGCCGAAGCCGGTGTGCAGGAAGTAATTACCATTGGTGTGCTCGGAAAAATTTGAGGTCATCGAGCGGATCACGCACAGCTTGTCGGCCTGCCTGGCCACATACGGAAAGAGGTCGCTGATGGGGATGCCGGCCTGACCGTAGTGCTGAAACTTCCAGGGACTACCGAGGGTATTGCCGCGGCTGTTGAACTGCGTGGCCTCCATCTTCAGGCCGAAAGGTTTCCCGTTCTCTTTGGTTAAGCGCGGCTTAGGATCAAAGGTGTCCATGCTTGCCGGTCCGCCGTCCATGTAGAGGAAAATGATGCTCTTGGCCTTGGGCGCGAAGTGCGGCTTCTTGGGGGCGAGCGGATTGGTCGGCTTGGC
>JAPYUH010000247.1 GCA_029936195.1 Alphaproteobacteria bacterium | reverse complement strand
GCAAGGGGCTGCACGCCAAGGCGCGCGCCGAAAAATCAATCTGCTGACAATAAAACCGGGTCGGACGGACCGGGCGGACCAATCAGTCGGAGGGGCGCTTTTAAGTTAAAGCAAACCTTCCTTCTGGGCCCGCTTGCGCGCCAATTTACGGGCGCGGCGCACCGCTTCGGCCTTTTCACGGGCCCGGCGTTCCGACGGCTTTTCAAAATACTTCCGCATTTTCATTTCGCGGAAGACGCCTTCGCGCTGCAATTTCTTCTTCAGGGCGCGGAGCGCCTGATCGACGTTATTGTCGCGAACACTGACCTGTACCAGTGGTCTTCTCCTTCAAAATCCGCGGAATTACGCCAATGAATGCCGAATTCCAGTGATCTGTTGATATTTCCAAGCCGCCCGATGCAAGGCGCAAATAACCCATTGCCAAGAACCGCCAGCCAATTGCCGCCGTGTATAGACCAAAGTCGGGGGGATGTGAAGCGCTGATCCTTGCAATACTTGACCCCATGGGCAACTTGAAACAAGATGCCCCCGTGCCTCTTCTTATCCTCGCCGTCATCGCCATGCTGGTTCAGCAAACCATGGCGACCGTGGCCAAAACCGCCATTCCCGTGCTGTTTCCCGCTATCGCGCTCGAGCTTGGCGCCGCCTCCGAGGCAGTGTTGGCCTATACCTGGATCTTCGCCGTCGTCGGCGTCCTGGTCATGGCGGGCTGCGGCACCTTTATCATCCGTTATGGCGCCATCCGCATAAGCCAGGTCGGCGGCTTGCTCGTGGCGGCGGGGCTGGGTTGTGCCGCCCTTGCGACATTTGGGGCGACATTTGGCGCGACAATGGGAATTTGGACCGGAATTGCGGCACTGACCCTGGCCGCCGTGCTGATCAGCATGGGTTCAACCTCAGCCACGCCGGCCAGTTCGGAAATCCTGGCCCGATACGCGCCGGTAAAATACGCGCCGTTCATCTTTCCCATCAAACAGACCGGCGTGCCGGCGGGCATCGCCATCGCCGGTGCGCTGGTGCTGCCCTTGGCGGTCTGGATTGGCTGGCAAGCGGCCGTGTTGGCCACCGCCGGCGTCTGCCTGGTGATTGCCCTGGGCCTGCAACTCTGCCGCCGTGAATTCGACAGGGACCGGAAACCGGACCAAAAGCTGGCCTTTGGCGATGTGAAGGAAACCGTTCGCACCGTGTTGCGCGAACCTGGATTGCGGACCATGGCCTTGGCCGCCTTTGTTTTCGTCGGCCTGCAGGCCATCTTCACAAATTTCACCGTGGTCTATTTGTATGAGGAATTGCACTACACGGCGGTGCGGGCCGGCGCCGTTCTGGGGCTGACCACGCTGGTAGCGGTGCCGGCGCGGATCTTCTGGGGCGTGGTCGCCTCGACCGTTCTGCCGGCCCGCCCCTTGCTGGGCATCCTGGCGGCGGTGATGGCGGTGGCCGCCGCCGCCATGGGGGCGTTTTCGCCAGCCTGGAGCCAGTGGCAGGTCGCCGCCGTCTGCGTGGTGATCGCCATGACGGCGCTGTCCTGGCATGGCGTATTGCTGTCGGAGGTCGCCCGCCTTGCGCCCAATGGCGCCGTCGGGCGTTTGACGGGCGGGGTTCTGGCCTTCGGCACGGCCGGGCAAGTCGCCTCGCCCATCCTGTTTGGCGCGCTGTACTTTCCCCTGGGCTATCAGGCGGCCTATCTGGCCGTGGCGCTGCCGGCGGCGGTGGTGGCTGCTATTATGCTGCGACGATCATCGTAGCGCGGGCAGCACCTGTTGTTCCAACAGTTCCAGGGCACGGGCGGCGTGGGGATTGTCCGACAGGGAAATGCGCCCGCCGATCACCACCTTGTCCAGGCCCAGGGCGGCCAGGCCGCGTAATCTCTCAAGGCATTGTTCCGGTCCGCCGACAATGGCGAAATGATCGATGAAACTGTCGGTCAAGGTGCCGGCCTGACGGGAGTCCCCTTGGGTATGTCTGTTCATGTCGTAATTGCTGACCAGGGTGTGCAAATGGGCCTGGGCCGCCTCCGACCAGGGGCCCATGGTGCGGCCGTGCATGACGTTGAAGCGGGCAAAGGTAGTCAGACCGCCGCGCACCAGATCACGGGCGGCGGTAATATTATCGTGGCAGGCCAGGTTGATATAGGCGCCGTAGGCGACGCCGTCCGGGTCCAGGCCCGCCGCCTTGCGGGCATCCCGAGCGACTTCAATACCCCATGATAGGCGATCAAGATCGGCGCCCAGGGTGAACATTACCCGCTCGGCGTGGCAGGCGCCGATGCCAATCACCCGGGGTCCGGTTGCGGCGACTTCCACCGGGACTTTCCGGGTTCCGGCCATCCAGCGGATGCGGCTGTCGGTGGGTGCATCGTGGAGATGCAGTTCCGACATGGGCGGGGCCACGTCCAGGGGAATATCGATCTCGTCAAAAGGCACGGCCTCGCCCCGCAGATAGGTCTGCAGGTGCCGCATGTAGGTTTCGAAATGGCCCACCTTGCCCGGCGCCCGGCCCAGATGCGCCAAGGCGCTGTCGCCCCGGCCGATGCCCAGCACGGCGCGGCCATTCGCCACCCGCTGCACGGAGGCGATGGCGGTAGCGGTGGCCGCCGCATGGCGGGTCACGGAATTGGTCACCGCCGTGGCCAGGCCGATGCGCTCCGTTACCGTCGCCGCCATGGCCAGGGCAACATAAGGGTCGCCGGAAAGGTTTTGGCTATCCACCACGGCCAGGCCATCCCAGCCATTTCCCTCAACCGTGCGCGCCAGTTTCAGAATGCCGCGCGGCGAGGCGGCGCCCGTGGTCCAGACTTCCATTATTGGGTTGCCAACCTATCGCCCAGCATATCACCGCGGGCCCAAGTGGCGTGGAAGCCTTCGGGCACGCGACAGGGCAGGACCAGCTTGCAGACCGGGCCTTGGGTGAAGTTTTGCGCATCAATGATGTGAACTTCCGACTGCCCTGCTGCTTCGTTGCGAACGAATGACACCACATAACCGTGATCTTCGGACGTGGCCCCCGTGGCCGGCGCAAATGGCGCCTCGCTGTACTTGTAGCCCGGACCTTCGGAATAATATTCCGACGCGCCGGTATCCAAGTTGAACTTGATCAGACCGGGGAAGTTAATCACCGGCTCGTGATTGATCTTGGCGCAATAGGCGTATTTCATATGAGTGCCCATTGTGGAATTGTTCCAGGTGGGGAATTCGGCATTCCATTTGTCGTCCAGCATGCCTTCCTTGGTGGCGCCGGTCTTCAGATTGGCCGACCAGTAATACAGCCGCGCGTCCAGGCCGTGGCGGCCCATGATGGTGGTGATGGAGCTGAGGTCGGGATTACCCATGCCGTCATGGTGGGGGTGAATGCGGCAGCCGGTCATATGCAGCCAATCGCCGTCCTCCCAGGAATTTATGGTGTGCAGAATGAAGCAGGGTTCGAATTCGTACCATCGGATCTCTTTTGCTGCGCCGTGGCGGGGAAGAACGCCGAAACGGGTGGGCCAGCGCTCTTCAAACTTCAATTTGACCCGGCCGTGGCGATAGGCCTCTTCGTCCCAGATCAGGGGCAGGTCATGGAGAATGGTGTGTTTGCGGCTGATCCACATATCGTGGGGCATGCGGGGGCCAGGCAGTTCCACGGGCGTTAAGGCGGTCATCTCGCCGGCACTGTTGATCACGCCCTGATGCATGTAGGGGTAGTCGCGGTTGTAATCGAAAAAGATGAAATCGTCGGTACTTTCATCGGTCTTGGCATGGGCCGATATCTTGGTCGTGCGCTGGCCGTTGAAGTCGGACTGCCCCAGGGAGGCCAGGGTTATGGGGTCGGCCGAATAAGGATCGCCGGAAATGTACCAGGTAGTCAGCAGTTTGCCCGCATGCAAGATGACATCGGTGTTGGAGGTATCCTTCAGGGGCATGTCGGGGCGGTCCGCGCGGCGGGGATCCAGCATGCCGCCCCACAGGGCCTCGCCGGCGGCGGTTTCTTCGGCGAAACAGCTGGTCTGGATCCATTTGTTGCGATAGGTGGCCCGGCCATCCTTGAAGTGAACCCCATGCAGCATGCCGTCGCCGTCGTAACGGTGGTATTTACCCAGGGGTTGGTGCTGGTTGTTTGGTCCGTTGCGTACATAGACGCCATCCAGATCAGTTGGCATCTCGCCAATCACGGTCATGTCCTCGAATTCGACCACCAGCTCTTCCCGGATGGGCGCATAGTTGCCTTCCAGGTACTTATTCACCGGGTAGATCGGTTTCCGCCTTGGCGCCTCTGTCATTCCGCTACTCCTGCTGATTACCGCCCAAACATAGCTCATGGCGACGCGGACCGCCATACAGGGACCGCCACGGTTTGTGCTGACGGATTGCGCTGACGTTAAAGCAATCTATACTCGGCGGCCAAACAGGGAGGAAAACCATGACCGAGCAAACCATGCCCACCTACCGGGCCCTGGCCCATGACATCAAGGGCCTGGGTATTGAATGTGTCTTTGGCTTGATGAGCGATGATACAGCCATGTTCGCGACCGAACTGGATACAATCGGGGTCGTCTTCCACGGCGCCAGACATGAAAACAATGCCATCGCCATGGCGGAAGGCTATGCCGCCAATTCAGACCGCCTCGGCGTCGCGGTCATCGGCCGGGGGCCGGCGGCGGCCAATGGTCTGCATGCCGCGATCTCCGCCTCGCGCACGGGCTCGAAGGTTCTGATTATCTATGGCGAGGCGCCGGTGGGCGGCGGGGCGGTGAATACCATCGGCCCCGACTACAAGGCTTTTAATTCCCGTGGCGTGATGGCGGCGGCGGGGCTGCAGAACTTCTTCCCGACCTCGCCCCAAGGCGCCCGCGCCGCCCTGGCCGACGCCATCGCCGTGGCAATGCGTGGTCAGGCGGTCACCCTGCACCTTCCGACCGACGTGCAATTGTCCGATGTACAGGTTCGCGATGACAGCCGGCCGGCGTTCCCGAAGCCGGTTGTCCCGGCGCCCGCGCGGGCCCAGTCCGTGGCCGCGGCGGCCGAGATATTGGCCAAAAGTCAACGGCCCCTGATCATGGGCGGTCTGGGCGCCCATAAGGCGGGCGCCGCGCCGATGCTGGAACAATTGGCGGAAAAGACCGGTGCCCTGTTGGCGACCTCGGCCCGGGGCAAGGAAATGTTTCGCGACAATCCAAACAACCTGGGCATTATCGGTTCGTTCTCTCATTCCATGGCCCGGCGTTATGCCCAGCAGGCCGATTGCGTCGTCGTATTTGGCGCCGGATTGAACTTTCTGACCATGAGTTTCGGCGAATCGCTGCCGCCGGTGCCCTTGATCCATGTGGACCGGGCCCGCCACAGCATCGGCCGCTATACCCATGCCGACCTGGCCGTGGTGGGCGATGCCCGACTGGTCGCTGAACAGTTGCTGGCCGCGGTGCCCGAACGGGCAGCGGGGGACAGGCCGTTTCACGACCCAGCCGTGCGCCAGGACATCGCCGCCTTTGATATCGCCGAGGATTTCCAAGCTGCCCACACCGCCCATACCATCGACCCGCGCTCGCTTGGGCTGGAGCTTGACCGTCTTTTGCCCGCCGACCGGAATCTTGTTTATGACGCCGGTAATTTCCTCGGCGTGGTGCCCTATGTTTCCAACCCCGGGCCCGGGCGTTTCAAAATGACCAATGAATTCGCCTCCATCGGCCTTGGTTTCGGCACGGCGCTGGGTGTCGCCAAGGCGGCGCCGGAGACCACGACCGTACTGTTTATCGGCGACGGCGGTTTCGTCATGACCATGAGCGAACTGGAAACCGCCGCGCGGGAAGACCTGCCCCTCGTGGTCATCGTCATGAACGATTGTGCCTATGGCGCCGAACTGCATTTGCTCCGCGCCCATCAACAGCCCGTGGGGAAGTCCCTGTTTCCCGATGTGGACCTCGCCCCCGTGGCGGCGGCCTTCGGGTTCGAAGTCGCCACCATTCG
>JAPYUH010000246.1 GCA_029936195.1 Alphaproteobacteria bacterium | reverse complement strand
TTGTCACAAAATGTGCAGTTGCCGTCATGGATGTCCCTGAACGAATATTGGCAGCCATTTTTTTTGCCATTGATGTGGTCGGCTATGCGCATCTCTTGGGCGTGGACGAGCCGGACACACTAGCGCGCCTCATGGGAACATCGCACCGTTGCCAAACCAATTGGCCAGAAACATGGAGGCTGCATTGTTTGGACGGCTGGGGATGGTTTGCTTATTGAATTTCCCAGCGTCGGCGGGCCTATCAGGCCGCTCCTTCCACGCCAAGCAATCGGCGCAGCATTGGCTCGTCGGCGCGGAGCTCGGCGGAGGGGCCGTCATGGACAATCCGGCCCCGGCTCATGACCAGGCACCGTTCCGCGACACTCAAAGCCAAGCGGCTGTTTTGCTCCACCAGAATGATGCTCAACCCGGTTTCATCCCGCAGGCGTATCATGCCATCCCGCAAGGCCACCACCACCACCGGCGCCAGGCCTTCGCTGGGCTCATCCATCAGCAAGATTGTTGGGTTGGCCATCAAGGCGCGGCCAATGGCCAGCATCTGCTGTTCGCCGCCCGACAGCTGCCCTCCGCGATGGGCCCGCCGTTGGCTAAGTTGAGGGAAAAATTCAAATACCCTGGCCAGGGTCCAGGCGCCGGGCCGGGCCGCGACTTCGAGGTTTTCCACCACATTGAGGGAAGGAAACACCTCCCGCTCCTGGGGAACATAACCCAGGCCATGGGCCACCCGCAGGTAGGCCGGTTGCCGTTCGATAGACGTGCCCGCAAGTTTGATCGACCCGGCATGACGGCTGGTATGACCCATGATGGTTTCGAGCAATGTTGTCTTGCCCACGCCGTTGCGGCCTAGGATGGCAACACAGCTGCCCGCGTCCATGGTTAGGCCGATAGCCTCCAACACCACGGTTTCACCATAGCCCGCCTGCAAACCCTGGATTTCCAAGATAGGTTCAGACATCGCCGCCATCCCCCAAATAGACGGCCTGGACTTGTTCATCATTGGCAATGTCTGCCGGGCTGCCTTGGGCCAATATGGCGCCCGCCACTAGGACAGTAATGGTTGTGGCGAAGCGGAACACGATGTCCATGTCATGTTCGATGATCAGCACCGCGATATGATCCGGCAGGGCGGCAATCACGTCTAATATAATGTGGCTTTCCGCCGACGGCACACCGGCAGCCGGTTCGTCCAGTAACATCACAGAAGGGCGCTGAGCCAGGGTCATAGCAATCTCCACCAGACGCTGGCGGCCATAGGGCAGCTCTCGCACCAATGACAGCGCATGATCTTGCAAGTCCAACTGGGCCAAGATCACCACCGCTTCATCGATCACCGCGCTGTTGGCTGAGGACCGGCGCCACGGGTTCCATCCCGCCCCGGCTCTCTCCGACAGCGAGATGACCACGTTCTCCAAAACGCTCAAGTCGGCAAACAACTGATTGATTTGATAAGTCCGCGCCAGGCCTTGTTTAACCCGCCGCGCCTGGGAGAGGGTGGTGATATCCCGACCCGCCAACAGCACCTGGCCCTGATCCGGGGCCAACGCACCGCTCATCAAATTCACCAAGGTCGTTTTGCCGGCGCCATTGGGGCCGATCAGGGCATGCCGGTCGCCCGCCGCCAACGACAAATGCACATCGCGGGTAACCTGCAAGGCACCAAAGCTTTTGCCCAGACCCACGGTTTCCAGGGCGACTGTCATGACCGGCGCACCCGCAGATCTTCCAAGGCGCCGAGAAGGCCCCGGCGAAAGAACAACACGACGACGACTAGCAGCAGGCCAATGCCGAATTCCCAAAATTCCGGTGACAACTTGGCGAGTTCATCTTCCAGCGTCATATATACCGCCGTGCCCACGAAGGCGCCGTACAGACGCCCCGTCCCGCCCAGAACCAGCATGATCAATACGACGCCCGAGCGGGAAAAACTAAGCACGTCAAGGGTGACATAGGCGTTGGACTCCGCGAATAGTCCGCCCGCCACACCGGCCATGGCGGCGGAGATTGTATAGATCGTCACCAGGCGCCCATGCACGGGCGTGCCCACGCCGTGCATACGTTCGACGTTGCCCTTAATTCCCACCAACGAGCGGCCAAAAGCGGAATGCACGATGGTGCGTGCAACCAGGAAACACACCAGCAAAACCACCACCGCAAAACAATAATAGGTCTTGCCCCACAGGTCGTAGTCAAAGGTGCCCAGCAATGGCCATATGGAAATGCCGACCAAGCCGTCAAAGCCGCCGGTCCATTCCTCTGCCGCATTGGCGGTTTCCTGCATCAGGATCGCCGTTGTCAGGGTCAGCATCAACAGAGTCAAGCCATGGTAGCGCAGCAGGACCCAACCGGAGATGAAGCCCGCCAAGCCGCCGATAATACCGCCGAACAACATGGCGCTGATCGGCTCGCCCCAGCCAAGATGCGCCGACAACATGCCCGTGGCATAGGCCCCGGCCCCAAAATAGGCCGCATGGCCCAGGGTGATAATGCCCGCATAGCCAAGGATCAGATCGAGAGAAAGGGCAAAGATGATGGCGATGACAATCTGTGTACCCAACGCCAGGTAATCCGGGACGATGAAAAAAGCGGCCACAATAGCCAGCCAGGGAAGAGCCTCCGGCCAACGCCATCGCTCCCGCTCCCGCAGGAAATGCCGGGCTGTTTGGTAATGCTCCGTCATGCCCTGCCAAATAGTCCCAGGGGCCTGATCAGCAGAATTGTGATCGTCACCGCATAGATGAAAAAGGCGCCGCCATCGGGCCAGAGGTATTTACCCGCTGTGTCTATCAGGCCCAACAACAGGGCGGCGACAAAGGCGCCGCGGATGCTGCCCAGCCCCCCAACGGCCACGACGATAAGGAAGAAAACCAGGTAGGTCAGGGCAAAGGTGGGTTCCATGCCGATGATTTCGATCGCCAAGCCACCGCCAAGGGCCGCCAGGCCGCTGCCCAGGGCAAAGGCGATGACGAACAAGCGGTCAACATTGATGCCGATGGATTGCGCCATGCGCCGGTTGTCCACCGCTGCGCGGATCTTGGCGCCGATGATCGTCCCTTCAAAACCATACCAGAGACCCAGGATCAGCAACCCGCCCACTCCGATGGTAAAGGTACGGTAGGCGGGGAAAGTCCCAAACCCCAGATCGACCTGGCCATTCAGATAGTCGGGCACCGTAATACTCACCGCGGACGGGCCATAGATAAAGGTAATCGCCGCCGTCGCCATTAAAACCAGGCCGATGGACAGCAACACATGATCCAGCTCATCTGCCTCATAAAGCCGTCGGTAGAGGTAACGCTCGAACGGAATGGACAGCACGGCGACGAATACCGCCGCCAATACCAGAGCCGCAATAAACGGCACGCCCAACCCCACCATCAGGCTGACCAGAACATAGCCCCCCGCCATGGCAAAACCGCCATGGGCCAGGTTAACGAAGCCCATCAGACCCATGGTGATGGACAGACCCACGGACATGATGAAAAGCAACATGCCGTAGGCCACGCCATCGAATAGGATGACAATGGCCGCGTTGGCGACCTGCCCCATGAAAACGCCTGTAGCTACCTACAGGTGGTTATTTACACTTGCCGATTTGGTTGGCCTTGCAGGGATCCTTGACCTGGGGAAAGGTGTCGATCACCTCAATCATCAACCTGCCGTCCTTGAACACCACCTTATGGACATTGGAATCCTGGATGATGTCCCGGGTTTTCGGATCGATGGTGATCTTGCCCCGGGGACTGTTATAGCTCCACCCCGCCAGAGCTTTCATGGTGCCCGCGGCCGATATCGAGCCATCCTGGGCGGTAATGGCATGGGCAATGGCGGCCATGCCGTCATAACCGGCCACGCCCATGAAATCGGGCGTGGTGTCAGCGCCGTAGGCTTCCTTCCAGGCCTTGACGAAGGCCATGTTTACCGGCGTCTTATAGTCGGCGGAATAATGGTGCACGGTGATCATGCCCGCGGCTTCCTTGGGCATGGACTGCAGTTTGGTATCTTGGGTGATATCGCCAGGGCCGATCAGTTTTATGCCCGTGGCCCCCATGCCTAGATTGGCATAGGTTTTCACAACCGCGACCGCATGATTGCCCGCCGGCACGAAGATATAAAAACAATCCGGCTTGGCGTTTTTCACCCGCTGAAAGAATGGTGTGAAGTCGGGCACCTGTCGCGGCCCGCCCATGGGAATCGCTTCTAGCACCTTGCCCCCGGACTTTTCAAAACCGGTGGCGAAGGCGTTGCGGCTGTCCTTACCAGGGGGATAATTAGTGTAGCCGATCACGGCTGTCTTGCAGCCCAGTTTGTTCATGGCATAACCACCCATGGGATAGCCAGCATGCCACATGGTGAACGACACTCGTACGATATAGGGTGATAGGCTGGGGATCCAGGCCGTGCCCGCGTTCATGATCACCATGGGCACCTTGCCCTGAGTGATCAAGGGCGCGGAAGCCATGGCGTTGGGTGAAAAGACGAAGCCGGTCAGCATATCAACCTTTTGACGGGTGATGAGTTCCTGAACCGCATTCTTGGCGATGTCGCCGCCGGGGCGTTTGGAATCCCGCTTAATCAGCTCGATCTCATGGCGGCCGAAGGCCGCCTTGTGCTGCTTGATAAAGAGGTTCATGCCACGGTCGATCTGCTCGCCGAATTGCGCCGCGCCGCCAGAATAAGGCAACACTACGCCGATCTTGATCTTGGCCGCGTCCGCGCCGCCCATGGCCACGCCCAATGCCACGATCGTACCGAGAAGTAATTTCCGATATTCCATCATCTGCCTATCTCCAAATTGCATGAAATTGCATTATTTTGACTACGGGCGAACCGTCGCCGCGAAAGACTGTTTTTTGTCGCAATCAGTATAGGAAGCGGTTGGAAGGGGAATCCACTAATATTTGGCCCTCAGCAGCCTACAGCATACCAAGACAATGTGCACCGCCGAACCAGGAGCAGAATTCAGCTTTATCCGCCAACGGTGATTTGCCTTCAGTTGAACATGGTTTTTTCCATAACAATCCATTAGCATTGCCAGCAGTATCCGGGACTTGCGGAGGATCAGGTGGCAGAGGCGCAACGCCGACTGACAACAATTGTGGTGGCAGACATCGCTGGTTTCACGCGGCTCGTCGGGCTTGCGAAGAGGGCACCCTGGCCGCCCAACGCGGTCATCGCGACGAACTGATCCAACCCTTTCTTGACGAATATCATGGCTGCATCGCAAATACAGGTGGCGACCGTTTTCTTATTGGGTATTCAAGCGCGGTCGTGGCTGTGCGCTGTTCAACGGTAGTGGAGGACGCCATGCCCGAAAGAAACCGCGATATTCCGTCTGATCTGCGCGTTGAATACCGCATTGCGATCAATTTGGGGAATGCGTTGGCGGAAGGCGAAGATCTTTTGGGCGACGGAGTCAACATTGCTTACCACCTAGCCCGCATTATTCATCGTGGCCACGGAGTTTGAATGTGGCGCACGGTATCGACCAGATTGACGGTGGATTTTCGAGCCAGGTTTGATAGCAGATTGAAGGTTGCGTTTTAGGGTTCATTCGACTGTGCATGCCGCATTGTTCATGGTTCCGGCGCGGTAATCCGTCCCGCGAAAAACATGAGGTCGGGTTGATAGGGATTGGCCGAAGGCAAAGCGATCTTAATGCGGGTATTGAGTTCTTCGATGCGCACCGCGATCTTGAGGAAGCTCCGGAACAGCGTTTCGAAGGTCGCCCTCCGCCAGCGAGAACGCCGGGGTGCGGCTAGATGTAATTGGTGCAGCAGCCAATAGGCGCCAGTGTACAAAATCAGGCGGAACTGATTGGCCTCACAGCGCTGACAGGAGGTGCGGTCGGACGCGGTATAGAGCTGGTGATCCTTGATCATGTTTTCCACCCGGCCCCGGGCGCAATAACCCCAGACGTTAAGCACTTTGGCCCGGCCGGGCAGATTGGTGACGATGAGGCGAATGTCGGCGCCCCAGGGTACAAGCAGACATCAGCCTGATGCCATCTGAT
>JAPYUH010000245.1 GCA_029936195.1 Alphaproteobacteria bacterium | reverse complement strand
GCCTGCAAGGCAAATAACAAGATGCCGGGATCTAATCATGGGCGCGGGTTGGCCACATGGGCGCGGGTTGGCCATATGCCACCCCTTGAACATGGTGCAGACGGGGGTGTGTTGGCGCAGAAGCATTAACGGCAGGCTTGTAGCGACGCAGACGAAATAACGTCGGAATTCGCGACCAGGTGCTCGTGGCGTGCTCTTTCAACAACATCGATCTGACCGGGGGATTGTTGGCCTTGGCCATTTTGGCGGGGTGGTAGGTGGCGCAAATTGGTTGCACGATTTGGCTGAACGGTTGGTTGCAAAAGGGCGAGTTTATGGACCAAGGTTATCTCGGTCAGTGGCAACGGGTTTGCGCCCGGTTGCGGTCCGAATTCGGCGATGCCGCGTATAATTCCTGGTTGCGGCCGCTAAAGTTCGAGCGGATCGACGATGGCCTGGCCCATTTGCAGGCCCCGACCCGGTTCATGCGCGATTGGGTCCTCTCCCACTATGGCGAACGAATTCGGGCCTTTTGGCAGGCCGAGGATAATTCCGTGCGGGAAATCGATATCTCGGTGCATCCGGTCACTGGCCGGGCCCAAGGCGCTACCACGTCCGTGACGGTCGGCGATGGCAAGTCGGCGGCGGTGGGCGAAACAGCCGCCCAATCAGCACCCGCGGCCATCCCCGCCCCCTCCGCCGATCCGCAAGCCCTGCGTATGGGCTCATCCCTGGACGCGCGCTATCAATTTGACAGCTTCGTGGTCGGCAAATCCAACGAACTGGCTTATGCCGCCGCCCGCCGGGTGGCCGATACCGCCCAGGTCAACTTCAACCCGCTGTTTCTGTATGGCGGCGTGGGCCTTGGCAAGACCCATTTGATGCATGCCATCGCCTGGCATATCCGGGAGCGTGACCCGAGCCGCGAAGTGATTTATCTGTCCGCCGAACGTTTCATGTACCAGTTCGTCCGTGCCCTGCGCGACCGGGAGACCATGGCCTTTAAACAGGTCTTCCGCTCTGCCGATGTGCTGATGATCGACGACGTGCAGTTCTTCTCGCGCAAGGATTCCACGCAGGAGGAATTCTTCCACACCTTCAACGAACTGGTGGATCAGAACAAACAGATCGTCATTTCCGCCGACCGCTCACCCTCGGACCTGGAGGATGTGGAGGAGCGGATCCGCTCGCGCCTGGGCTGGGGCCTGGTGGTGGATATTCACCAGACCGATTTCGAACTGCGTCTGGGCATACTGGAGGCCAAGCTGGCCCGCGCCAACGTGGGCGATTTCCCGCCCAAAGTGCTGGAATTCCTGGCCCACCGCATCACCTCGAACATACGTGAGCTGGAGGGTGCCCTAAACCGCCTGATCGCGCACGCCCATCTGGTGGGCCGGCCCATCAATCTGGAGATGACCCAGGAGGCCTTGCAGGATTTGCTGCGCGCCAACGACCGGCGGGTAACGATCGAGGAAATCCAAAAGAAGGTGGCCCAGCATTTCAACATCCGCCTTGCCGACATGCATTCCGCCCGCCGTGCCCGCGCCGTGGCCCGGCCCCGTCAGGTGGCCATGTATCTGGCCAAGCAACTGACCACGCGCTCGTTGCCCGAGATCGGCCGCAAGTTCGGCGGCCGCGACCACACCACGGTGATGCATGCGGTCAAACGGATCGAGGAATTGCGCCAAACCGATGCCGCCCTGGCCGAGGATATCGATTTGCTGCGCCGCATGCTGGAAGCTTGAGCATCTTCAACAGGAATTGAATGCGGTTTCGGGCCGGGTAGGTTATACCAAAGTACGGTGACAGAGACCCAACCATGACATTTCCCCGCATCATGCTGTTCGTCGCCGCCCTGGTGATTGCAGTCGCCGTGGGCCTGACCGTCAATATACTTTTCCTGAAAGGGGAGCGGACAGGCAGCCGTACAATCGGCGTCGCCGCCATTGGCGGGCCGTTTGAGCTGACCAGCCACCAAGGCAGACTGGTGCGCGACACTGATTATCGCGGCAAACACATGCTGGTCATGTTCGGCTATACCTCCTGCCCCGATGTCTGCCCGACGGAACTGCAATTGATCACCGAGGCCATGGAACAGCTCGGCACGGCGGCCGCCAAGGTCCAGCCCCTTATGATTACAATTGATCCGGAACGGGACACGGCGGCTCTGCTGGCCGACTACGTGAGCAATTTTCATCCCGCGATCGTCGCCTTGACCGGCAGTGTCGATCAGGTCAAGGCAGCGGCCAAGACCTATAAGGTATTCTTTGCCAAGGGCGAAGTGGATGGCGAAGGTGACTACTTCATGGACCATTCCTCGTTCATCTACCTGATGAGCCCGGATGGCATCTATCTCCACCATTTCGCCCCCAGCATTTCGCCCGAGGCCATGGCCGAAAAGATCAGGGCGGTGATGTAAGAAGGCTAAACGGGACGCTTTTTGTTGCAATGCAGCATATTCGCTGGTTAGATGCCGGACCGACTCGTAATGTCGATGGGTAACCAGGGTAAAATCGTTTGATTTATCATATGCACGAGTTTCAGAAGGCGGCCATGGCGCCCCTTCTGTTTGCGGCCGAGGCAAACCAGATAATGTTGCGCCACCCCTTCAATCCCATCAGCTATTCGCCCGCCGGGCGGGCCTGGGCCGCGGCGTTTGAGATATTCGAGGCCGGCGCCCGGCATTACCCGAAACCTGCCTTTGGCCTGACCAGCACGGTGATTGACGGGGAAGACGTTGCCGTGCATGAGGCAATTGTCGCCCGGCTGCCGTTCGGGCAGCTGAAACGCTTCGTGCGGGCCGGTGACGAGGACGGCGCCCTTGGCCATCCGAAACTGCTGATCGTGGCGCCCATGAGCGGCCATTTCGCCACCTTGCTGCGCGATACCGTGCGCGCCATGCTGCCCGATCACGATGTCTACATCACTGATTGGCGGGATGCCGCGAATGTGCCGCTGCGTGAAGGCTCCTTCGATCTGGACGACTATATCGACTATCTGATGGACTTCCTGGCCGTGGTGGGGCCTGGCGCCCATGCCCTGGCGGTCTGCCAGCCATCCGTGCCCCTATTGGCGGCGGTGTCTTTTCTAGAAGCGGCGGGTGACCCCACCTCGCCCCGCACCATGACCCTCATGGGCGGGCCCGTTGATACCCGTATAAACCCCACGACGCCCAATGATTTGGCTAAAACCCATACCCTGGAATGGTTCGAACGCACGGTGATCCAGCGTGTGCCGGCGCCCAATCGGGGCGTCATGCGCCGGGTTTATCCGGGCTTCCTGCAATTGACCGGCTTCATGACCATGAACCTGGACCGCCATGTGGGCGCCCATATGCGCCTGTTCCACAACCTGATGAAGGGTGATGGGGACAGTGCCGATCAGCACCGGGCATTTTACGATGAATACCGCGCCGTGATGGATCTAACGGCGGAATATTATCTGCAGACCGTCGAAAAGGTGTTTCAGGAACATCAATTGGCGGTGGGAACCTTCCATCACCGTGATGAACGGATCAACCCCGGCGCCATCACCAACTGCGCCCTGATGACGGTGGAGGGCGGCAAGGACGATATCTCCGGCGTCGGCCAGACCCGGGCGGCCCATGATCTGTGCCGCAATCTGCCCGATGACATGCGGGCGCATTACGAGGAAGCGGATGTGGGCCACTACGGCGTTTTCAACGGCCGGCGCTGGCGGCAGAACATTGCCCCGCGCATCAAGGCGTTCATCGCCCGCCATGGCGCCTGAACCTTCAGACCGGGACGAGACGCCGTTTTGGCGGCGCAAGACGCTGGCCGAGATGAATCCGGCGGAATGGGAAAGCCTATGCGACGGCTGCGCCAAATGCTGCCTGCATAAGCTGGAGGATATGGATACCGGCGAGCTGGCATTCACCAACGTGGCTTGCCGCCTGCTGGACATCCGCGCGTGCCGCTGCGGCAATTACGACCGCCGTTCGGAGCTGGTGCCCGACTGCGTGGTGCTGGATCCGGAAAACGTGGCGCAGCTGTATTGGATGCCCTCGACCTGCGCCTACCGCCTGTTGGCGGAAGGCCAGGACCTGCCCGATTGGCACCCCCTGGTCACGGGCGACCCTGATAGTGTACACCGGGCGGGTATTTCGGTCCGCGGCCGTAGCGTCAGCGAACGCCACGCGGGCCCATTGGAACACCACGTTCTGGACCACGAACCCTAACTGCGAACCTTAAATACGGAGACCATTATGAGCGATCCCCTCTCCGGCGTCTGGAGCGCCGCCGTCACACCCTTGAACAATGATCTGACGGTTAATCTCGCGGCAATGGTGGCCCATCACAAATGGCTGCTGGCCAACGGCTGCAACGGCGTCGCCGTCCTCGGCACCACGGGGGAGGCGAACTCGTTTTCGGTCCGGGAACGCCTGGATGTGATCGCCGCCGCTGCCGCCTCCGGAATTGCCAAGGAACAGCTATTGATCGGCACCGGCTGCTGTGCGCCCACGGATACCATCGAATTGACCAGGGCAGCCCTGGACGCGGGCTTCAACCAGGTTCTCATGCTGCCGCCATTCTACTACAAGGGCGTCAGCGACGACGGCCTGTTCGCCGCCTTCGACCATGTGATCCAACAACTGGCCGACGATCGCCTGGCCATCGTGATCTATGATTTTCCCCTGATGACCGGGCTGGATATGAGCGTCGATCTGCTGGTGCGCCTGAACAAGGCCTATCCGAATACGGTCGTGGGCGTGAAGGACTCCTCGGGCAACTGGCCCGCCATGCAGGCGGTGATCGAGGCCATCCCCGGCTTTCGCGCCTTTGCCGGCACGGAGCAATATTTGCTGGCGGATTTGCAGGCCGGCGGGGCGGGCTGCATCACGGCCACGGGCAATGCCACCTCCAACCTGTGCCAGGCCGTCTATGCCGCGCACCAGGCCGGCGATACGGCCGGTGCCGAAGCGGCCCAGGAAATCGCTACCGCCACCCGCCTGATGCTGCAGGCCCACGGCACGGTGCCGGCCATGAAGGAATTGATGGCGCAAAACAGCGGCAACCCCGCCTGGCGCAACATGCGCCCGCCCATCATGCCGCTTTCCGCCGAGGGTGTGGCCGCCCTGGACAAAGCTTGCCAAGACATGGGTTTTAGACTGGCCGAGGCCGCCTGATACCGCACGACGATGATGGGGCGCCGTGACGAGGGGTAGGCCGAGATTGCATTACTACTCGAAATGAAGGCCGACGACGGCTTGGGGAACGTTGCAAAATCCCTGCCCTACAAGGACCCTCCGGACCGTGACTGCTTCCTGAATGCGCTGCACATCGCCGCGTTTCGGCTGGCGGGCCCGCATGGCGCGGCCTGAAGATTTGCACCGGTCAGGGCATCGTTAAGCGCGGCGGTCAGGGGCGTTGGTTGGAAATTGGGCAGGGCGGCGGCCATCTTGGTGCCGTCAATGGCGTGCGGCGTGTGCCAGAGATAGGCCATCTCCGCCACTTCGCGCATCTGCGGCATGACCAGGCCGAGGAGGCGGAGCAGGGGCCACGGCAGGCTTTTGATGCCCAACTCCCGCCCGGCAACCCTGCCAATGGCGTCGATCAAGGCCTGCCCGGTCAGGCTGTAACCGGGGAAGCCGAAATCTTCGAAGCGGGAAAAATCATCGCGTTTCCCGGCCAGGGCGGCCATGGCCCGGGCCATGTCGGGCAAATAGGCCCAGGCATGCACCCGGTCCAAGGGGCTTGGGTACATCACGCGGCCCTTGGCCAGGTTCTTTGTGATCTGACTGTCGAACCAGTTGCCGGTCGTCTCCCGCTCAATGAAGTCGCCGGCGCGGAGGACAATGGTCCGCACGCCGTCCGCTTGAGCGTAGGCGGCCTCCATCTCCACACGCAGGCGGCCCTTGCGCGTGGTGGGGATGTGCGGTGTATGTTCGCGCAGATTTTCGGGCATCCCGGCACCGTAATTATAGGCATTGCCCGGCAGCATCACGGCGGCCCCCGTGACCCGCGCCGCCGCGATAACCGACCGGGTCAGGCGGGGCAGTTCCCGCCGCCACAG
>JAPYUH010000244.1 GCA_029936195.1 Alphaproteobacteria bacterium | reverse complement strand
ACCTTAGGCTAACAATGTTAATGAACGGTTCACTAATATCCCCGCTTAGGCGCGGCACGAAGCCCGCCCGGTGCGGGCTGTCAGTTGGAGGAGAACAGAAAACTGCCTTGAACTAAGCCCGGTTCGTCAACCGGCCCGTCGCTGGTAAAGTTCGGCCGGCTGGCGGTAGTCCAAGCCAAGGCCCCAATTGGGCACGCTGGCACCAATATCAATGAATTGAAAGCCCTCGGGCAAGGGCAACTGGTCGGATTCTTCCGTCGGACCCTCCAGGCGTACGTCCTCTAGCGGCATTGAAATTGCGAATAGCTGGCGCGGCGCTTCGGGGTTGTCCGGCCAGACGGGGAAAGTCAAAATTTCCGTCGGAACCGTGCGCCCGGTGCGGTACAGAATGGGAAACAGAAAATGAGAGCCGCAGGGATGATAAACCAGATGGCAAGTCCGGGCCGCGCGGGCGTCGCGTTCTTCCGGCGTGGTGAAATCAAAATAGTCTAGGCCCGTCAGCTCGATACCCATGGCCTGGCACAGCGCCGTGCCGGCAAGACGGAAATTGGCTTCGTGTGGAGAAACAATTTCAATTACCGATACCAAGTGCAATAGATTGGCGATGTCTTCGATATGCACATTGTGGCGTTGGGGGACGAGGTTCCCGCCCCGCCAGCCTTGCCATGCATGGGCGAACCGGCGGCATTCGCGCCTGCGAATATCGTCCATTAATTGCATCGGCAAAAATCCTCGCGTAACCTTTCGTGGGAATTTTCATAGGTTATATCTGTTAATAATCTATTGACTGAGATAGGAGGCAAACATGCACATAGTGCCTTTGGGCTTGGACCATGTGGTTTTGCGGATTTCAGACTTAAACCGTTCCTTGGTTTTTTACCGCGATATCCTGGGTTGTGTGGTCGACCGCCGGCGGGAGGGTCTGGGTCTGTATCATTTGCGCGCCGGCGCGGCGCAGATCGATCTGGTCACCTTGCGTGGCGAACTAGGCAAGAAGGGCGGCGGTCCACCCATCGCCGAGGGGCCGAACATGGATCATTTTTGCCTGCGCCTGGAAACTTTCGATGGTCCGGAACTGATTGACTATTTACGCGGTCACGGGTTGGATCCGAGTGAAATTGCCCAGCGTTACGGCGCCGAGGGCGACGGGCCGTCCCTCTATGTGCAGGACCCCGACGGCAATACGGTCGAGTTGAAGGGCCCTGCACTACAAAGCTAATTACCGAAAAAAGAGCAGATAGGTTGAAACGAAATGAAAATTGGTACCGATATTTCCGTGCTGGCGGAGCCGGGCAGATCGGATGCGGCCGTGTTGGCGGAGCATTTGGCCCTGGGCGATCTGGCTGAACCCCTTGGCTTTGACAGCCTGTTCGGACTGGAGCATCATTTTACTGGCTATTCCATGTCGCCCTCGCCCCTGCAACTGCTGACCTATTACGCCGGCCGCACCAAACGTATTACCTTGGGCACTTGCGTTATCGTGCTGCCCTGGCAGGATCCGATCCGGGTGGCGGAACAGATCGCCTATCTTGATCTGTTGTGCGGCGGGCGCTGTATGTTTGGTTTTGGCAGGGGCGCGGCATCGGCGGAATATGCCGGCTTTCGCGTCCCCATGGAGGAGGCGCGCCCGCGCTTTGCCGAGGCCGCTCAGCTGATCACCAAGGCCCTGCGCGACGAGGTCTTTGATTGGGACGGTGAATATTACCAGATCCCCGAAATGTCCATCCGGCCCCGGCCCATGTCCCATCCCGAACGGCGCTTCTATGCCTCCTCGGTCAGTCCGGAATCAGCCGAGATCATGGCCAAACTGGGCTTCGGCATGATGGTTATCATGCAGAACGAATGGGTCAAGGCGGCCAAGGATATCGAGAGCTTCCGCGAGATCGCCATGTCCGTGGGCCATGCGCCGAAGCCGCCCTTGATCCTGACCAATGTCTCGGTCGCGGAAAGCCGGGATGAAGCCGTTGAGCGGGGCGAGCAGTATCTGGGCGCCAAATGGGATTCCATCGACGATCACTACAAATTCTCCGACGGCCATCTGGCCACCGTAAAGGGCTACGAAAGCTACGGCAAAATGGCCAAAACCTATTCCAAGATGAAAGACCCGGCCGTCCGCAAGAAAATGACCGAATTTTATGTCAGCATCCAAATTGTCGGGACGCCGGATGATTGCATCCAGCAAATGGCCGAGCTACAGCAGTTGACGGGCACGGATCACATGGTCTGCGATTTTTCCTACGGCGGCATGCCCCACGAGCAGGGGGAGCTGAACATGCGTATGTTCGCCACGGAAGTGATGCCGGTACTGCAGCGGGATGCCGCCTTTAAGAGTCCCATCGCAATGCCGGAACGCCAGGGCAAGGCGGCCGACGACGTCTTCGCGCCGGCGTGAGGTGGGGGAGGGCGTCAAGAATGGTATAAGTCCACGCCGAACCATTTTGCCGATGCCTCGTAGAACAGCGCGTCATCGTCGATGGCTTCGAACTCGATCCATTCCTCGTCCGTGAGACGCTGCCGCGCCGGTGCCAATAGTTCGGCATCCTGGCCCAGCAGGTAACGAAATTGCGGTGTCTCCGTCGAAATGGAATGTTCGATGACCCGGGCCGCATCATCCGCCGTGGTAGGCGTATCAATACCCAATTGGGCGGCAATAAGCTTCATGAACCGCCGGGTATAGACAAAATAAGGGGAATTCGGATCATGGGCTTCCTCCGCCTTGGCCGTGTTCTCGAAGATGGGCGTGGCGATGAAGCCGGGTTCGATTACGGCGACTTGGATATTGAATGGCAACAACTGGGCGGCCAGGGATTCAGAGAATGCCTCGACTGCGAATTTCGAAGCGGCATAGAACGCGTTGTTTGGCGTCGCAAGCCGTCCATCGATCGACGACATATTTATGATTGTGCCGTTTTTGCGCTCGCGCATGCCCGGGATGAGCTCTTGGGTCAATCTCACGGTACGGAAGAAATTCGTCTCGAATAGTTCCTTGACCGCCGATAGCGGCGTCTCCTCGACCGAGCTTCCCCGAGATATGCCGGCATTGTTGATCAGGACGTCGACCTGCCCTTCGATTGACAACACCTGCGCCACGGCGTCAACAATGGTTGTCTCGTTGGTCACGTCGAGTTCCAGCATGGATATCCGCCCGTCGCCTTGGGCAATGGCGGCCGCCAGTTTTTGCGCGTTGTCGGGATTGCGGACCCCGGCATAGACTTGATGGCCGGCGCCGGCCAGGCGAATTACCGTTGCCAGCCCGATGCCCGAATTCGTGCCCGTAATCAATGTCACCGTCATTGGTCGTTTAATCCCAAAATTTTCTCCGCCGCCTTGCCCAGGCGCAGCACCATGCCTTCGCTTCCCCCCGCCGCCATCAAGGACAGGCCGACCGGTAGTTGCCCGGGCCCCTGGCAGGGCAGGGTGACGCCGCAGGTTTCCATGATATTGCCCAAACGGGTGTTGCGGGTCATGGCCAGGTTGGCGTCGTCATAGGCCGCCGGGTCGTCTTGCAGACCGGCAATCGGCGGCGCGACGCGGGGGCAGGTGGGATGGATTACGGCGGCGAATCCAGCCGTCCGCACCCGATAACGGACGGCTATGGCCTTGAGGCCGATATGGGCGGATTCCGCATCAATGGCCGTCAGTTTCTTGGCCAATTCGAAGCGGGAGCGGACGCCCCAATACATCTCCTCCCCCCGGGTTTCAACCAGGTCGTGCCACAAGGCATGGGCCTCCGCCGAGATGATGTTGCCGTGCTTGCCCACAAGTTCGAAAGCCTCGGCAAATTCCGGCACCGGCGCCTCCCTGATCTCGGCGCCGGCGTCGCTCAAACGATCCAGGGCACGGGATATGGCGGATGTAACGGTATCGTCCAGGTCGTCAAACACTATGTCCGTGGGCTTCAACAGACGGACACCCCTCAGGCTGGCGCCGGCCAGATCGTGGGGCCGGGACCCATTTAAAATGGCAAAGATCGCATTAGCGTCGGCAATATCCTTGGTCAGCGGGCCGATGGTATCAAATGTTGGCGATAGTGCCAGGATGCCGTCCAGGGGCAGCCGGCCGATGGTTGTCTTCAATCCGACGATGCCGTTCAGGGCGGCGGG
This sequence comes from Alphaproteobacteria bacterium, assembly GCA_029936195.1. GTDB lineage: Bacteria > Pseudomonadota > Alphaproteobacteria. The sequence continues at coordinate 1,912 of JAPYUH010000244.1, read as the reverse complement.
GATGCGTACCGAACCACCTGTATCGCTGCCGATGCCGGCCGGTGCCAGGCCATTGGTGACCGACACGGCCGCGCCGGAGGATGACCCCCCCGGTACCCGTTCGACCGTCCCATCCGCGCCATTGGCGGGTGTGCCCATGACCGGATTGATACCCAGGCCGGAGTATGCGAATTCCGATAGGGTGGTCTTGCCCAGACAGATCATCCCCGCCATCGTGGCCCGGCGCAGCAGCAAGGCGTCCCGGTCGGGTACCCGTTCACTCAAAAGGGCGGAGCCAAAGGTGGTCTTGGTGCCGGCGGTGTCCGTGAGGTCTTTCCATGACATGGGCACGCCGTCCAGGGAGCTTTGACGCAGGCCGGCCTTGGCCCTGGCGGACGCCGACGCCGCTTCCGCCCGGGCGCGTTGCGCGGTGGCGCGTATATAAACCCGGTGATCGGGGTCCTCGCGCGCCATGCGGTCGAGAAAATGTTCCGTAAGATCGACGGCGTCGATCGATTTATCTGCAATGGCGGCGCCCAGGGCCAGGGCCGTCATCTCGTGCCATGGTATATCTGTCATGGCGACAGATTATCCCGTCAATGGAAGCTGGACAACGGTTGGTGGCGGGGCGACAGTGCGGTCATGAAGCATATCGATACGGATGTATTGGTCGTCGGCGGCGGCATGATCGGTTTGACCCAGGCTCTCGCCCTGGCCAGCGCCGGCCTTCGTTCCGTGGTGGTGGAGCGGCAGGCGACGGCGGACTTGACCGCACGGGCGTATGATGGCCGGGTCGCCACCCTCTCTTTCGGGTCCGCCGCCATGTATGGGCAGATCGGCGTTTGGGACCACATGGTGGAACATGCCGAACCAATCGGCGAGATTCGTGTTGCCGACAATGGCGCGCCGCTATTCTTACACTTTGACCATCGCGAAGTTGGCGACCGGCCGTTCGGTTTTACCATGGAGAACCGTTTTATCCGGCTGGCCCTGCACCGGGCCTTGGCGCAAACGGATCATGTTGCGCTGATCGCCCCGGCGGAAGTTGTCGAGATGGAGCGCGGCAGTCATGGCGTCCGTGCCCGATTGGCCGACGGCCGCACCATCCGGGCGCCGCTTGTGGTCGGGGCGGAGGGCCGCAATTCACCTTTGCGCGAGGCCGCGGGCATCCGGTGTTTAAGTTGGCAGTACGATCAGACCGCCATCGTCACCACGGTTCGCCATGAAGGCGGGCACGGCGGCATCGCCTCTGAATTGTTCCTGCCCGCGGGGCCGTTTGCCTTGTTGCCCATGCAGGGCAACCGCTCTGCCCTGATCTGGACCGAACGCAAGGCGGATGTTCCCCGCCTTTTGGCCTTGGACGAAGGGGCCTTCAATGCCGCGATCATGGATCGGGCCGGGCCCCATTGGGGCGCCATCGCCTGCGATGCGCCCAGGTGGAATTATCCCCTGGGCCTGCAGAACGCCGAACGTTATATCGACAACCGCTTGGCCCTGATCGGCGATGCGGCCCACGGCATGCATCCGGTTGCCGGCCAGGGGTTGAATTTAGGTTTGCGCGATGTTGCCGCCCTAGCGGAGGTTTTGGCGGATACGGCCCGCCTGGGACTTGATCTGGGCGGCGGCGAAGGTTTGCGGCGTTATCAGCAATGGCGCCGTTTCGATGCCTTGAAGATGCTGTTGATGACCGATGGCCTGGTACGGCTGTTCTCCAACGATCTAACGCCGCTGCGTCTGGCCCGCGTGCTTGGCCTGGGCCTGGTCAACAGGGTGGGGCCGGCGAAGCGGTATTTCGAGCGGCAGGCCGCGGCGCTGTCGGGTGATCTGCCGAAATTGATCCGTGGCCAGGCCATATAAACCGCCTGCCGGAATGGATGTATTTAACTATCCAAGGTTTCTCGTATGCGTTGGGCCAGCTCGTTCAGCATGAATG
>JAPYUH010000243.1 GCA_029936195.1 Alphaproteobacteria bacterium | reverse complement strand
CGCATCATCGCCGGCATTCGCGAGGTGATGGCGGCCGGGTAAAGGTCGACCCTAGTTCCTGTTTCTGTATGAGTTGTTGCCATGGCCAGCCTGACGTTGCGTCATTACGCCCTTGTTTTTGCCTGTTTTATCACCGCGACTTTCGCCTGGGGTCTGGGTTTCTACAGCTTCGGCTTTTATCTCGACGCCCTGCAAAAAGTTCAGGGCTGGCCCACCGGCGTGGTGGCGGGCACGGTGGCGGTGCATTCCTTGATCACCGGCGCGGCGGGAATTTTGGTCGGGCGCTGGTTGACCCGCCTGGGCCCGCGCACTGTTTTGCTGGGCGGCAGTTTGGCCATGGCCGTGGGCAGTTACGGCATTGGCTATCTGACTTTGCTGGAGGCGGAGACGGCGGTCTGGCTGGTGTTGTTTCCCTTTGCCCTGTCGGGCGCCGGTTTCGCGGCCAGCTCCACCTCGGCCCTGACCACGGCGCTGATCCATCGGTTCGACAGGGGGCTTGGCCTGGCCATGGGCGTGGCGCTATCGGGCGCCAGCGCCGGCGGTGCACTGATGCCGCCGCTGCTGGCCTGGCTTTCGCAAAACTATGACTATCACCGGGCCCTAGCCATGGTCTGCGGGGCCATGGTGCTGGTGGCCTGGCCCTTGGTGATCCTGTTCATCGATGGCCTGGCGCGTCGGCAGGTGCGGCGGGAGGCGCGGCGGGAAACGACAAATGAAACTATGGCCGTAACCGCGGAAACCCCGCGCATTGGCGGCCTCATGGCGCGGGCGGCATTCTGGCGCATTGCCATTTCGGCAACTTTCGCCATGGGCCCCCAGGTTACCCTGTTCATGCATATGCTGCCCGCGCTTGAGCTAAAACTGGGTCTAGTGAACGCCGCCTTCGCGGTCTCCCTGGCCGCCATTGCGGCCGTCGCGGGCCGATTGCTGATCGGTTATTTGAGCCTGCGCATCAACGTCTTCCGGCTGGCCATGGCCTGTTATTTGACCCAAGGCATCGGTATTGCCATCGCCGCACTGGGTACAGCCCCGTGGATGCACTATGCCGGCGTGGCCGTGGCGGGTCTGGTTATGGGCGCCATCGTCATGCTGACCCCATTGATGATCAACCGCACCTTCAGCAAGGAAAGTTTCCCCATCGCCTACTGCTGGGTGGCCGCGATGATGCAAAGCACGGCATTCCTCACCGCAATCACAGTCGGCTGGCTAAGGGATGCGACGGGGGACTATCTGGTGGGTTTCATGGTGTTGGCCGCTATGCATTTGTGCGCGGCGGTGGTTGTTTCGGTCAGGCGAGGATAACGGCGCAGGGGCAGTTAAGGCCAAGGCGCAGTGATAAAATTCTATATGATGCTTTACCGCCGTTACTTGGTTTAACCCTCCAGAAACCGCCGCAACACATTGCCCGTCAATCGCGAGACATTGTTTTCCCCACCATTCCACGGCAAGCAGCCGCAGTAGGTGATCGATCCGGTCGAGAACACCTGGCCACCGCCGGGGACCCGGTAATAGATCATGTCGGCGCGGACCAGCTCTTCGCTGCTTTGGCCGGCCCAATTGGTGACGTGGGTCAGCATTTCCTCCGGCACCAGGATGGTTTCGGGGTCGTGGTTTTCGGACTGCGCCACGATGACGGCGTTCTCGGGCGTGCCCAGGCGGTAGTCCGTGCGGTCCAACTCAAAGCCCGCGGCGCCGCCGCCCGAGAGGCCGAAGTCGCCGATCAGGTCGTCCTCGATACCCTCGAACATCCAGGCCAGCTCGCCCTCGCGGGAAGCCTCGAGGCGGCGATAGTAGGAGGCGGTGAAGTTGCCCTGCGCCGTGAAGCCGAGGCCGGCGATGGATTGGGGCGGGCGGCCGTTGCGCCGCCACATGCCGCCATAATTGCCGTCGAAGGCGTTGAAATATTCGCCAGGTTCGGCGGCCCAGGCGCGGATGCCGCCCTCGCCCCGGCGGATCTCGATGGCGCCGGGCTCGCTTTCGTGCAGGGCGACGCGCCAGTAGAAGCCGTTGCCGCCCAGATACATCAGGTTGCCGCCGCCGTCGCGGAAGGCCTCGATGGCATCCAGAGTCTCGGCGGTATGGTATTCGGGGTGGGCGCCGGTGGTCAGCACCTGGTAGGGGGCAATCGCGGCGACGCCGTCATCGTGCAATTCCCGGTCGGTGATGATGTCGTAGTCGATGCCTTGCTGGTCCAGCCAGGTCAGCAGGTGAGCGTCGGCGGGCAGGTGGCGCAGGCCGCTGTCCTCGCCCACGCCCATGGACAGATAGCCGGGCCGCACATTGAACAACGGGCGCATGTGCGAGGCATGGCAGATACCGCTGCCGTCACCGTGGAAGTTATAGGTGGACAGGCCGTATTCGGGATGCACCGCCGGGTTCCAGGGATAGGCGTCCCATTCGGAAACGCGGGTATGCCAGCTTTCATGATAGGCGGGGCGGGCATAGTTGCCGTAGATCACATAGGTGAAGGTAGAGACCAGGACGCAGAGTTTGGCCGACGGCTTTCCGAGAGGCGGGCAGACGAAAAACGGCATGGCGTCTTCGTGGCCGTTGCACTTGATGCGGGCCACAAAGGCGCCCGAGGGCAGGTCATCGGGAATGGTGAAGGAGAAATCCGTCTCCCAGCCGAAATCATAGATATCGTCGTCGTGAAAATGGATAGCGCCGTAATGTTCGGGACGATGGCGGAATGACATGTCCTCGCCGGTCCAGTTCGACGAGGTCATGGCCCTGGCCGGCAGGTTGACGATTTTGCCATGCAGGCCGTAGGGGCCGGCGTCCTCGATCCGGGTGGTGGAGAAGTCCCGCGCGAAATCCCAGTGCGCCAACAATTCACCCTCGTCGCCATGAATTTTCGGCGCTTCGATCTTGCCATTAAAATACGCCAATGTGCCGTCTTGGCCATTGCCCCGCCAATTGCCACTCCTATCTTCCTTTCGGGTGCTGGCGGCAATAACCGGACGGCCGGTCAGGGTCAGATCAGGGATCGTGGTTGCGTTCTCGCCGCCGTGACCCGGCTTGACCGGGTCATGGCCAACGGTCAGGGTGCCGGTCGCGCCGTCGTATATCAGCCAGACCCGGTACCAGGTCCGCGTCTTCAACGGCGTGCCGGCGCTGATAATCGTTTCGCAAACCCGCCCGGCGATGGCGCCGGTTTCATCCAGTATGAGCGCAATTTCGCCACAGGAAAGGATGGCCTGTTCGCCCTTGTCGGGCAGGGTTGGCCATATGGTGGCGTCGAGGCGGAAGCTGCGGGCGGATTTCGGCAGCTCGGCGTCGGCGATGGCGTACGAGCCGCCATGAATGGCCTGGATGCGGGAGGGATAGCTGCCCTCCATCGTGGACGGCACCTCTCGTTCGATCATGCCGGGGCCGGCGGGATTCGGATCGGCCGAAATGGAGCGATAGAGGGCGGCGGTAAAAGGTTCGGCCGAAATGGAGCTGACCTGGAAGTTAATCACATCGCCTGCCCGGCCGGACAGGCGGTCGCCGTAGCCAATTAATGGTATCACGAAGGGAACTCCTGATGCGGTGGAACCAAGGTTAGGATAAACCCTATGGTCCTGCATGGCCATCGCTGGGGTAGTGAATTATGATGGCGGAAAGGAAAACGAGGACTGCCGGATGATCGATCTTTACACCTCGTCCACGCCGAACGGCTGGAAGGTGGCCATTGCGTTGGAAGAGTTGGAATTGCCTTATCAGACCCATGTGCTGGTTTTGAGCAAGGGGGGGCAGCATGAAGATTGGTTCAAGAAATTGAACCCCAACAGCCGCATTCCGGTGATCGTGGACCGGGCGGCGGACGATCTGACGATCTTTGAATCCGGCGCCATCCTGATTTATCTGGCGGAGAAATCCGGCCGCCTGATGCCCACGGATGTCAAGGGGCGCATGGCGGTCATGCAATGGTTGATGTTTCAGATGTCCGCCATCGGCCCCATGCAGGGCCAGGCCGTCTCGTTCGAGCGCTACTTCCCCGAGGACGTGCCGGCGGCCAGGAAACGCTATCACAATGAAACCCGCCGCCTGTACCAGGTGCTGGACGGCCACCTTGCGGACAACCAATGGCTGGCGGGAGATTACTCCATCGCCGACATCGCCAACTGGTCCTGGCTGCGCAGTCATAAATGGGCCCGGGTGCCTACCGACGGCCTGGAACATCTGGAACGCTGGATGGCTGCCGTGGCGGCACGGCCGGGCAGCCAACGCGGCGTGCTGGTACCGCCCAGCCCGGGCAAGGCGGAGCTGGTGGCCAAGGGCGGCGCCCAAATTGTAACGACGTGAGAGGATGATCCCGTGAGTGAATTTGTTGACTACAGGCTGGAGAATGGTATCGCTACCGTGGCCATGGACGATGGCAAGGCCAATGCCTGGGGTGTTGGCATGACGGCGGCGTTGTCGGAAGGTTTGGACCGAGCCGGGGAAGAGGCCGACGTGGTCGTCATCACGGGCCGGTCGGGACTGTTATGCGGCGGGTTCGATCTGAAGGTGATCCGGGGGCCCGCCGCGGGTGTTCGCGAGATGGTCACCGCCGGGGCGGAGCTGGCCCTGAAAACTTACATGCACCCCCAACCGGTGATCATGGCCTGCACCGGCCACGCGGTCGCGGCGGGCGCCTTGTTTCTTCTGGCTGCGGATTATCGCGTCGGGGTGTCCGGCGACTTCAAGATCGGCCTGAACGAAACTTCCATCGGCCTCAGTCTGCCCACCTGGGCCCTGGAGCTGACCCGCGACCGCCTGGACAACCGCATGTTGAACCGGGCCACCATGGGCGCGGAATTATTTTCCCCGGAGCGGGCGGCGGAGGTTGGGTACCTGGACGAGGCGGTATCGCCTGATGGTTTTCAGGCCCGCGTGGCGGAACTGGCGGCGGCCTATCAGAAACTGGACCGGGATGGATATGCCACGGTAAAGCGGCGCCTGCGCGGCGCGCGCACTACCTTGGTCCGCGACGGCCTGGCCGCCGAAATGGCCGGCGGATAAAACAACAAAAATTTGTGGAGTTGAGACAATGGAAGCAGGCGTATTCTTGGCCCTTGGCGAAAACACCGACCCCTCGGTCGCGGCGGAAGCCGCCCGAGCTATTGAAGAGCGGGGCTTCCACGCCATTTGGGTGCCCGAACATGTGGTGTTGTTCGACGCCTATGACTCGAAATATCCCTATTCCCCCGACGGCAAGATCGGCGGCTTCGGCAAGGGCATGATGGAGCCGTTTACCGCCCTGACCTACCTCGCCGCCCATACCTCCACCGTGCGCCTGGGCACTTCCATTTGCCTGGTGGCCCAACGCAACCCCGTCTACACCGCCAAGCAGGTCGCCGATCTGGACCATCTGTCGGGCGGGCGGGTCAATTTCGGCATCGGCCTGGGCTGGCTGCGGGAAGAGTTCGAGGCGCTTCAGGTTCCCTTCGAAAAACGCGGCCAGCGCGCCAATGAACATATCGCCGTAATGAAATCCCTGTGGTGTGACGAGACCTCCCGGTACGACGGCGAACTCTACAAACTGCCGCCAACCACCATGTATCCCAAACCCGTTCAGACCCCCCATCCGCCGATCTTCGTCGGTGGAGAGGGGGATGCCGCCCTGCGCCGGGTAGCGGATCTGGCCCAAGGCTGGTTGGGGGCCGGCGTCGATGCGGACCAAATCGGCGAACGCATCGCCACCCTGCATGGGTTCTTGGCCGAGCGCGGCCGTCGGCCCGAAGACGTCAAGATCTATACTCTGCCCAATCGCCGCCCCAACGCCGATCGCTGCCGGCGCCTGGAAGATGCCGGCGTGGAACAAGTCATTCACATGGCGCCCCTGCGGGCCATCGACGAAACCAAGGCGACATTGGATGATTACGCCGCAATGGTATTTTCATAGGGCCCCGCACCGGCTGAACGATCCCGTCGCCCGGTCGCGGAAATAGCCTTGCAATCACCATTATCCCGTCATCGTCCCGCCGTGTTTGGCGAACAATCATTGTTCCAAAATAGCGGGAACCGGGCGGGATCGTCAGCATTTGGCCGGGGATGCCAGGTCG
>JAPYUH010000242.1 GCA_029936195.1 Alphaproteobacteria bacterium | reverse complement strand
CCAGAGGCCATCAGCGTTGCAATTTCGTCCGTGGAGAAACCCCATTCAGCCAGGCCGTCCTCGGTATCCTGACCCAGGGACGGGGGCGGGCCTTGCACGGCCGCTTCCGTGCGGGAGAATTTCGGCGCCGGGCCCGGTTGCGTGACGCCCATGACATCGACAAAACTATCGCGGGCGAGGTTTTGCGGGTGGCTGGGGGCTTCCGTCATTGACAGCACGGGCGCGAAGCAGATGTCGGAGCCCTCCATGATCTCGCACCACTCGTCCCGGGTTTTCTGCTTGAAGACCTCCCGGTAGATTTCGATCACCTCCGGCCAGGTCTCCCGGTCCATCTGGGCCGGCAGGTCCATCTTGTCCATGCCGGTTTTCTGCATCAGTTCGTCATAGAACTTGGGCTCGATGGAGCCGATGGAGACATGCTTGCCGTCCTTGGTCTCGTACGTGCCATAGAACGGCGCGCCGGTATCCAGGATGTTGGTGCCGCGTTCGTCCGACCAGAAGCCCGAACCATGCATGCCGTAAATGGGCAGCATCAGATAAGCCGAGCCTTCCAGCATGGAGGTATCCACCACCTGGCCCTTGCCCGATCGCTGCGCCTCCCATAACGCGGCCATGACGCCAAAGGCCAGGAACATCGCCCCGCCGCCAAAATCTCCGGTCAGGTTCAGGGGCGGCACCGGGCCGCTGTCCTTGGTGCCGCAGGAATACAGCACACCCGAGAGGGCGATATAGTTGATGTCGTGGCCGGCGGCATGGCTGACTGGGCCATCCTGGCCCCAGCCGGTCATGCGGCCATAGACGATTTTTTCGTTTCGGGCCAGGCAGACCTCGGGGGCCAGGCCCAGGCGTTCGGCCACGCCGGGGCGGAAACCTTCGACGATGGCATCGGCCTGTTCCACCAGGCGCAACACGGCTTCCACGCCGTCGGGGTTTTTCAGATCGACCGAGATGGACTTGCGGCCCCGGCCGAGGACATCAAAGGCCGGGTTCTTGCCGGAAATGCCCAAGCCCGAGGGCGCTGTGCGGTCGACGCGGATCACCTGCGCGCCCATGTCCGAGAGCAGGGTGGAGCAAAAGGGCACCGGTCCGATACCCGCCAATTCAACGATCTTCATGCCTGCCAAGGGACCCATGGCCAGTTCTCCTCAATATCTCTGTTGTCAAAATTTGGGCGACAATAGCGGATGGGGCGGCATCTGTCAGCCGCGGGTCGGATTATGGCCGGCATAGGTGGCTTCTAGTGGTCCCTGCCGCTAAACTATTGTTATGTCGGAAAGTACACAATGCAGATTAGCGGCCATTGTTTCAGCGGACGTCGTTGGCTATTCCAAACTCATGGGCGCGGACGAGGCCGGCACCCATTCCCGCTTGCAAACCCAGTACCGCGAACTCGTCAAACCGAAAATAGATGCTCACTACGGCCGCGTGGTGAAGCTGATGGGCGATGGTCTGCTGGCGGAATTTCCCAGCGTTGTCGATGCGGTCAGCTGGGCCGTTGATATGCAGACCGCCGCCGTCGAACTCGAAATTGATCGGTCCGGCAGCCAGCGCATCGAATACCGGGTCGGGGTCAACCTTGGCGATATCATCGTCGATGGCGACGATATCTTTGGCGACGGCGTTAACGTCGCCGCCCGCCTGCAGGAGATTGCCGAACCGGGCGGGCTGTGCATTTCCGGCAAAGTGCATGACGAGGTAGCGGGCAAGCTGGACGCAGTTTTCGCCGACGGCGGCGCCCAATCCATGAAGAATATCGCCCAGGCCATCCAGGTTTGGCATTGGTCACCTGGCCGGCGGCAAACACCGGTAACGGAAGTCGAACCCCAGCTATCGTTGCCCGATAAACCCTCCATCGCGGTGCTGCCGTTTGAAAACATGTCCGGCGACCCGGAGCAGAATTATTTCGTCGACGGCGTGGTCGAGGACATACTGACAACCTTGTCGAAAGTGCCGGCTCTGTTCGTGATCGCGCGCAATTCCTCCTTCACCTACAAAGGCCGCGCGGTGGACGTGCGCCAGGTTGGCCGCGAACTGGGGGTCAAATATGTGGTCGAGGGCAGCATGCGCAAGGCCGGCAACCGAGTCCGCGTGACGGCCCAATTGGTCGAATGCGCCAACGGCGGCCATTTGTGGGCCGATCGTTTTGATGGCGAACTTGACGACGTTTTTGAATTGCAGGACCGCATCACCCAGGAAATTGTTACAGCGCTTGAAGTCACCTTGGCTGAAGGAGAAGCTGCCCGGATCTGGCGCGAGAGGTCCGGCAGCCCGCAGGTTTACGAGGCTTTTCAAAAGGCTGTTGAGTTGTACCGGGATTTTGCCCGGCAAACCCATATGCAGGCACTTCGAGAGTTGGAAACAGCACTTTAAATCATGCCGGATTTTACTTCCGCACTGTTTCTATATGGCCTGACACTGGTCGATATGGCCCGTTTCGGCTGGTCAATCGACCGTGACGCCTCATTTGCCGCCGCGCTTGAGGCCGCCGACCGCGCCCTGGCTGTGGATGAATACAGTGGCGAGGCGTATACGGTTATTAGTTATGCTCGAAATTTCCAGGGCCGTCATGATGAAGCGGTCGAGGCGGCGGAACGGGCCGTGGACTTGAGCCCCAATCATTCCAGCATCTTTCACATGTCCGCCATGTCCCATCTATATGCGGGTAACTTCGAAACCAGCCGGGATTATGAACAGCAGTGCGGCCGCCTGAGCCCTCGGGACCAGGAAGTCTCGCTGGTCGATCTGGCCCGCGCCCATTACCACCTGGGCACCTACGAGTAAGCCCGGCGCCTGGCGGTTCTGGTCCTCGGGCGGCGGCCTCTTTGGATGACGGCGTTGACCATCCTGGTGGCCGCCCTGTGGCGCCTGGGCCGGGAAGACGAGGCCCGCGCCGTCACCGCCCGGATCATTCATGGGCATGGCAAATTTTCCGTCGCCCGGTGGTCCCGGGGTTTCCCTTATCGCCGATCCGAAGACCTGGCTGACTTGATGGACCCCCTGATCGCGGCTGGCCTGCCCGAATAACCGCCGTCTACCAGTCCGCAATTCCCAGCACCCGCGGCGCGGCGGCCGAGAGGTCCAGCAGCAGATAGGCCGGCGCGGCGATGTCGTGGTTGCAACGGCGCAGGCTGCGCACCTCGGCCCAGGCGCATTCCTGCAGGTCGGGCGCCATGGTCGGCGGCATCAGGGATGCCAGGCCGTGGCGCAGCCGGCCCAGGAAACCGCCCGTGTCCGGGGACGGTTCGGGCCCCAGATAGATCACGAGATGCCGGCCCAGGGAGGGCAGGCGCAGCATGGCGCAACTGCCCGCGGCCTCCTGCAAAAGAGGCCGGGCCAGACGCTGGGGCAGGCCGCCGAATTCAACCAAGTACAGGGTCAGGATGATCTTGGCGGCGCCCAATTGGCTCAGCAATGATTGCAGTTCGTCCAACAGATTGTGGTCCGCCACCAAGCCATCGCTCTGGTGCCCTGAAAGGTTTTGTTCCGCAACCGAATCCGGGGCCGGAGATCGTACGATCTTCCGGCCGCGTGGGTGCCCGGGAACGATGCCCGGAGGGTGAAATTTCCTTCGGAGATGCTTGTCGTGTTTCAAGTTGGTTGCCCTCAACAAGTTCGCCGGCGCGGGGCTTATTAAGAACCTCTAACAAGGGCATTGGGTGGGCAAAACTGTGACAATTCAAGGGCAGTATGCCGCCGTGGCGGTTTTCAGCCGGTTTCCAGTTCCACCAGGGCCTCGTCGGTGGACATCACCCGGCCGAACAGGCGCTGAAAATTGGTGATGGTGGCGTTGTGCAGGTCTTCATGGGTGGTGCCGCAGGCATCCTCTATCAGCGTGACCGCATAGCCGCGGTCGGCGGCTTCCCGCGCCGTCGTATCAACGCACATATTGGTGGAGACGCCGCCCATATAAAGCTGGTCCCGGCCGAGGGAGCGCAACAGATGGTCGATACCGGTGGAGGCAAAGGCGCCGATGGTGGTCTTGTTGATGACGCTTTCGCTGGGCCGAGGTTTCAGTTCGTCAATGATCTCGTGCTCCCGGCTGCCCTCGTAATTGTCCAGGGCCTTGAACATGTTGATCATATGGGGCGGCGCATCGGAGCAATCGGCCTTGTCGGCGCCTACCGTCAGATACACGATGGCGCCGTTGCCATGGCGAAAGCGCTCCAGCAGGCGTTTCATATTGGGCATCACCAAGGTTTCGATCCGGTCAAAGCGATAGCCCGCCACGTTTGACCCCTCCGCCGCCAGACGCCGTCCCAGGGCGCCGTCACGGTGCCCGGTGGCATATTGCATGTCCACGACGATCAGTGCGGCGCGGCTGAAATCCGCCGTCCGCGCGGCCATGAAGGCCTGGATATAGTCGTTGTCCGGTGTTTTGGACATGGTTGTTTCCTCTGTTGCCGTTTTTTGCTGCCTATTTCGCGGTGTAGCCCCCGTCGACGCAAATCACCTGGCCGGTAATGAACGAGGCCGCGTCCGACAGCAGGAACATATTTGTCCTGGCAATTTCCTCCGGCTCGCCAAAGCGGCCCAGGGGAATACCGTCCAGCAGAAAATCCCGCCGCGCGGCGATGGCGCGGGTTTCGGCCGTCATATCCGTATTCACCGGGCCAGGGCCAACCGCGTTTATGCGCACGTTGTCGGGGCCCAGTTCCAGGGCCATGGCACGGACCAGACCGTTGATGCCGGATTTCGAGGCCGCATAGGCCGCAGCCGTGGGATGGCCGACCAGGCCGATCTGGCTGGAAATCATCACGATGGCGCCCTTGCCCACGCACTGCATATGCCGGGCGGCGGCGCGGCCCAGATTGAAACATCCGGTCAGGTTGGTATCGATGACCTCCCGCCAGACCCTGTCCGTTGTATCCGTCGAGGTTGAGAGCGCGATAATGCCGGCGCAGGCCAGGGCGCCGTCCAGGCCGCCGAAACGGTCGACAGCGCCCGCCATGGCCTGTTCCAGGGCGGCGCTGTCGGTGACATCAAGGTCAAATATATCCTCGCCGGAGATATGTTCCCCCAACTCCCGGCGCTGTTCATCACCGCGCACGGTACCCGCCACCCGCGCGCCCAGGTCACGGGCGGTGCGTACCGATGCCAGCCCGATGCCCGAGCCGGCCCCGGTAATGAACATACGATACCCAGTTAAGTCGATCATGCCCCGTCCAAAATGGCTAATTGCCCGGCCAGTATACACAGTCTTTGTAGACCACTGGCTTTCAAGAATTGGGCCGGCGGGATAATCTCTTTTCCAGCAGTGAAGAAAAACATGGAGCACGGAGATGGATTTGCAATTGGCGGGCCGGGTGGCCCTGGTAACGGGGGCCAGCATCGGCCTGGGCGCCTCCATTGCCGAGCATCTGGCGGCCGAGGGTTGCCGCCTGGCGTTACTGGCGCGGCGCGCGGATTTGCTGGAGGCCGTGGCCAACGCCATCGCCGGCCAGGGCCACCAACGGCCCCTGGTCATTGTCGAGGATATCACCTCGGACGGCATGGCGGAGAGAGTCCAGGCGGTGGTAGAGGGCCGTTTCGGCCAGCTGGATATTCTGATCAACAATGCCGGCGGCTCCCGCCCCATGGCCGACCTGGGCACGGAACCGGAGTGGGACTGGTCGGCCCCCATTGAGTGGTCCAGTATGGATGTTAATGCAGAGACGGCTAACACTTGATTCTGAGAAGATCCAAGTGTTGTGCCGTTCATTTACATCCTATTTTGTAGTGTTGGAGAACACCTTCTCCACTTTCGTGCATCAGACCCAGAGCGTACTGGGCACGGGCATTCCCCTGCTCTGCAAGAGGTTTCCATTCACGCAGGGCAGTTGCGTAGTCTCCTCGTTTGGCAGCATCCAAGCCCTTATAGAAATCAGCACTCCACCCCTCTCCCGCACTTCCCAGAAGCACAGCAAGGGTCAGGCAGAGGATTACGGTCAGTCGTCTCATATCTGGATTATGGCAGGGAATGTGGGGGATGGGGAGTCAGTGGGTGGAGGTCTCCTCAGGATACCTTCGATGCAACGAACCCTGATGCACCTTT
>JAPYUH010000483.1 GCA_029936195.1 Alphaproteobacteria bacterium | reverse complement strand
TGGTCGGCCCCCATTGAGTGGTCCAGTTTGAATGCCCACGAATCTATGCTTATCTGAGCCAATCAATAACACTTTATGCGGAGACCTCACATGACGACCATCGGCTTTATTGGGCTTGGCAACATGGGCGCCCACATGGCGCGCAATCTCATCAGGGCCGGGCACGACCTGCAGGTCTATGATCTCAACGATGAAACGGTGCGCTACGTTGCGCAGGCCGGCGCCAAAGCCGTCGAAAGCGCTGCCGATGCGGCAACCGAGGTTGAGTTTGTCGTGACCATGCTGCCAGTCGGCGCCAATGTCCGCAGCGTGCTGCAGGGTGCCGGCGTGATTGATGCGGTCGCACCTGGCACCGTGCTCATCGATGCATCCACGATCGACGTTGATACTGCCCGCGCCATGCACGAGGCGGTCGCCGATGCCGGTTACGAGTTTCTCGATGCGCCGGTTTCCGGCGGGGTCGGCGGCGCTGAAGCCGGCACGCTGACGTTCATGTGCGGTGGCGATCCGAAAGTGTTCGCGAAGTGCCGGCCGATCCTCGAGGGGATGGGCAAAAATATCGTGATGTGCGGCGGCCCGGGCCAAGGCCAAGTTACCAAGATCTGCAACAACATGATTGCCGGCATCACCGTGCTTGCCTGCTCGGAAGCGTTCGTGCTCGGCGAGACACTCGGCGTCGACCGCAAGACCCTCTACGATGTGATATCGACATCGAGTGGCAATTCTGCTGTCCTCAATATGATGTGCCCGGTTTCCGGCGTCACGAACAACGCACCCGCGAACAATGATTACAAGCCGGGCTTCGCTGCCGGCCTCATGCTCAAAGACCTGCGGCTCGCACAAGCCGCGGCTTTATCAGCCGGCACATCGACGCCGCTTGGTGCGGTGGCGGCAGCCGCGTTTGCGATCCACGACGCCAATGGCCACAGCCACCTCGACACATCCAGCATCATCAAGCTGATTAAGCCCGATATCGAATGAGCCGCCCGGTAGAAAATGGGATCGGCGGGGATTTCGAGATGTACTGGCCTGAAGGAAGTTGGGACAACTACTATTACCTGTGCGTCTGCCCTGATTGCGGGGCTGTCGGGCTAAAGTTTTCCGGGCGCTCGTCTCGAATTGAATGCGGTTGCCCACATACCGCCGGAAAGAATTACACAACGGCGCATCCGGCCCTGCTTAACGCCTACGCGGCTGGACGGGCTGCACGGTTTGAACATGGTGACCGCGAAGTTTGGAGCCATTAGAGGTCATTTGGCAGTGGCCGTCGTCAGATCAAACTGCGCTGGCGGGATGGG
>JAPYUH010000482.1 GCA_029936195.1 Alphaproteobacteria bacterium | reverse complement strand
TTGTGGATCTAGAGGTCGGGGGTTCAATTCCCCTCACTCGCCCCATTTTCCCTTTCGCACATTTTCATAGTACGCCAGCCCGATTGAGCCTGCGGCCGCACCAAGGGGCGGTATTAGAGACCCCATGGATGCGAATGTCGCGGATCGTCATGACGTTACCGGTAGGCATCCTTGAGCATGTCGTGGCGGGCCTTGTCGGCGGAGGTTTCCTCCAACACTTCGTAATATTCCAGGGTCCGCTCCGCTGCCGCGCCAAAGCCAAGTTTTTCCAAGGCGTCCGCGACGTCAATGCCGCGCCCCTCGCTGGTGACGCCGTCGGGCCAATGAAAACGAAACAACGTTGTGTCTTTTGGCATTGCACATTTCTCCGCCGCCATGATGCCGAAGCCGCCGCGCCGCCAAGCCTAGCGCAAGAGAGGTGCCGATGCTATCCAGGGCCATTCGTTGGCAAGAGGTAAAATCGATATGTCGGAGCAAGAGTTGGTGCGTTACGAAGTCCGCGACCGGGTGGCGGAAATCACCATGCGGCGGGAGCCGGTCAACGCCATCAACCTGGCCCTGACCCAGCAGATCAACGCCGCCTATGTCCGGGCCCGCGATGATGACCAGGTGCGTGCCATTATCCTGACCTCCGATTGCCAGGCGGCCTTCAGCGCCGGCATGGATCTGGAGATGATCCGGGGCGGTACCGGCCAGGATCTGCATCGTTTCCTCTCGGAGCTGTATTTCACCATGCACGACCTGCAATACCGCATGGGCAAGCCGACCATTGCCGCGATGACCGGTCCGGCGCGGGCGGCCGGGGTTACCTTGGCCGTTTCCTGCGATATTCTGATCGCCACGGACCAAGGCGATATGTCCTATCCGGAGATCGACGTGGGCGTTATCCCGGCCATGCACTACGTCCATTTGCCCCGGCAGATCGGCCGTCACAAGGCGTTCGAACTATTGTTCGGCGGTGACACCATCAGCTATGTGGAGGCCGCCCATCGCGGCTTGATCAACCACGCCGTACCCCACGGCCA
The DNA here is from genome assembly GCA_029936195.1 of Alphaproteobacteria bacterium. GTDB lineage: Bacteria > Pseudomonadota > Alphaproteobacteria. The sequence goes on along the minus strand of JAPYUH010000482.1, from coordinate 273 downwards.
GGTCCTGGCGAAAGCCCGCAAGATGGCCGCGAAATTCGCCAAAAAATCACCCGTGGTTATGAAATTGGGCCGGGACAGCTTCATGCGCGCCAACGACGGCGATTACCGCCGCGCCATCGAGAATGTGGTGGAGACCATCTGCAATATCATCGACACCGAGGATGCCCAGAAAGGTCTGAACGCCTTCGCCGAAAAACGCCGGCCGAATTGGTAGCAGCCTAGCTCTTCAGTAATTTGCGCACGGGAGCGGCGGCGGTGACCTTGCCCCGGCCC
>JAPYUH010000241.1 GCA_029936195.1 Alphaproteobacteria bacterium | reverse complement strand
TAGGGAATTTTTCATCCCAGGAATCCATCTTCACGATCAGCCCGCACGACACCCCGCCGATGGTCACGTAATGAGCCTCGATCATTTTCTTCATGGACTGGAAGGTGGTGGCGTTGATGTTATCCCATAGGGATTTGGAGTTGCGGTCGAAGCTTTCGAAGCGGCCGGTCAACGATGCGGTGATATCGTTGAAGCGAATTTGCAGGGTTTCGCAAGTTTCTTCGAACCGGGGCATTTGACGAACTTGATAATTACCGTTGATCTCATCCAGTTCATCGAGAAATTTGGTCACCCGGGGGATGATTTCGTCCAGGGCGCCTTTGTAGTAGGCCAGCGACAGGAAGACATCGCCATATTCCTCCAGGAACATGGGCACATCCATCAAACCGATGCCCAGCTTGTCGGCGATCATTTTTAGATTCTTGATGGCCTCGCTTTTATCGGGGCTTTTGAACATGTCCAGCAGCTGGTCCATGTCCTCAATCTCACTTTCACCGCCGCCATAGATTTGCGACAACAGCGGTCGGGTGAACTCGGTCATGTACGAGGTCAGTTCCTTGGCCTTGCGTTCCGATAGCTGCAATCCCGCCTGATCAGCGATGGGAATACCCAAGCGGCGTAATTCAATGCGCAAACTGTAGACATCAAAGCTGTGCAGTTTTTCCATCGGTTCAAGGATGGCCAAGTCTTCCTTGAATTCATCGGTGTCGTCAAAGACGGTTTCCAGGGCTTCCACTTCCATGCGGCCGCTGGCGCCGCTGCCCGAGGTGAACATCTCCACCATGGTTCTCATATGGTTGTCCTTGAGCATCTTGGCCCGCAGCAAGGACGGCATATTCAATGGCAGCAGAGCCAATGGCAGCGTATGCAGACTATCCCGGTCGCCATCGTGCAATTGCTGATCAATGGCCTGTGATTTCGCGGCGGATCGGTTTTCTGCTTCAGGAGCGTCCGTCTTTTTGGCGGCTTCCGACATCGTGTCCTCGTGCAAGAAATACTTTGACCTGACAGTTCTAGGCCTAATAGATAAATATGTGGTTAACTTGTCGGCAATTGTTACGGTGTCTGTTAACTTTTCACTCTTGACAATAGGTAGTAATATTAATGACCGAAAATACCCGCGTGCTGTTCAAATCCCGCCCCATCGGCTGGGTTGATGCCTCCCATTTTGAAATCGTAACGGCACCCATGGCTGATCCAGGTGACGGCGAAGTTTTGGTGCGGAATATCTTCATGTCACTTGACCCTTATATGAGGGGCCGAATGCGGGACGAAGCGCGTTACACCGCCGGCTTCACCTTGGGGGAAGTGCTGGACGGCGGCGGCGTTGGCGAGATCGTGGTCTCCAACGTCGACCAGTTTTCGGCCGGAGATTTGGTGACGGGCCGATTGGGTTGGGAAAATTTCACCGTGACCACGGCGGACCTGTTGAACAAGGTGGATGGCAATGTGGGGTCTTTGTCCCATTATCTGGGCGTTTTGGGCATGCCGTCCATGACTGCCTGGGTGGGCATGCGAAATATTGGCCAGGCCAAGGAGGGGGAAGCGGTCTATGTCTCCGCCGCCTCCGGCGCGGTTGGCCAGGTCGCGGGACAAATCGCCAAGCTGCAGGGTTGTTACGTGGCGGGAAGCGCCGGATCAGACCAAAAAGTCGCCTATATCAGGGATGAGCTGGGCTTCGATGGGGCCTTCAACTACAAGACCGCTTCGTCCCTGGACGATGCCCTTTCGGCGGCCTGCCCAAAAGGCATTGACGTCTATTTCGAAAACGTCGGCGGCGCCATGCTGGAAGCCGTTTTGTTGCAGCTTAACCCCCATGCCCGCATTATCGCTTGCGGCATGATCAGCCAATATAATCTGGAGAAACCCGAAGGGGTTCGGAACCTCTCCACCATGGTCGGCAACAAGGTCAAGATGCAGGGCTTCATCGTCTCCGACCACATGGACCTGCAGGCGGAATTTATGGCCGAGATGTCCGGCTGGCTGGCGGATGGCAAGGTCAAATACCGCGAGGATGTCACCCAAGGCGTCGAAAACGCCCCGGCCGCCTTCATCGGCATGCTGAAGGGCGAGAATTTCGGTAAACAGGTGGTGCAGATTTCCGAACCCTAGGCGTCTTTCCGGCGCATCTCGCGGTGCAGGATGAATAGTCCGGCGCCAACCACAAGGGCGGCGCCGGCGATCATCCAGCCGTCGGGCACATCACCCCAGACCAGATAACCAATCCCGGCGGCATAGACCAGGGAGAGGTATTTGAACGGGGCCACGGTGCCGCCCGGCGCGAATAACAACGCCTGAATGGTCAACAGGTGCGAAATGCCGATCATGGTGCCGGCGGTGGCGAACAGGGTCCAGTCCGATGGGCTGGGCCAATGGGTGCCGAACAAGGGCAAGCTGATGGCGCCGGCCACAATGGCCACGAGCATGGAATAAAACAGGATCGATACCGAGCTATCGCCGCCCCGCATGTGCCGCGTCGCGATATCACGGAAGGTGGACAGCAGCGCGGTGATCAAGGGGATGATGTAATAGATCACCACCCCATCGCCGGTTGGCCGCACGATCAACAAAACACCCGCGAAGCCAACAAAAACCGCCAGCCAACGGCGCCAGCCGACCCGCTCCCCCAACAGGGGCACGGACAGGGCGGTCAGCATGATCGGGCTGAGGAAGATGATTGCCAGGGCGGTGGCCAGGGGCAGGTGGATAAAGGACAGCACGACAAAGATCGAGGTGGCCGTGCCGAGGATGGCGCGGAGCATGGTGCTTTTGAAATTCCGGGTGCCGAGGATGCGCCAACTGCCGGCGTGGGCCACCAGGATGGCGATGGGAATGAAAGAGAAGAAGCCGCGATAGAACAGGATTTCGCCGGCATGGTAGTCCGTGGTCAGCCATTTGGAGATGGCATCCTGGCTGGTCAACAGCAGGGCGCCAATGATCATGCACCAGGCACCCTTGGCGCCGTCGCTCAGATTACGAAACATCCCCGGTAGGGTTCAGCGATGCCGCAACAGGAATTCGCGGCCGACCTTAACCTTGGCCTCGCCGTTATAGGCGACGATATCGGCGGTGGCGTAGGTTTCGCGCCAGTCGTCGGGCAGATACGATCCGGTGCCGACCACATCGATGGGCGCATTGACGCTGCCCATGACCTGGCATTTGAAAAAATTGAAACCGGACGAGGCAACGATGCGTGCTTTCGGAAATCCGGCATCGTCCAGGGCGTCGCGCAGATGGAATATGGCCGCCGCCGAGACGCCCGTGCCCACCAGCCAGCGCAATTCCTCTTCATTTCGGTATTGCCGCACGGCGCGGGGGACGTGGCGTTCCAGCACCGCATAGGCCGCCTGGGTATCCAGCCCCTCGATAAAGCGGCCGCCGTGAGTATCCAGGCGCACGGCGATCTTGCCTTCCTCGGCCAGTTCGGGGAAGCGTTTGCAGACCGCCAGGGCGTCGGACACTTCGCGGCCGAAATAATCCACCAGCACGGTCAAGGGCTCGCCGGGAAAGGTTTCGGTATACATCTCGGCCGCCCGCAAAGTGCTGCCCGCGTAACCGATCAGAGCATGGGGCATGGTGCCCAGGCCAGCTTCGTTGCCGAAAAAATGAGCCGTGGCATCCGTGGCGTTGCCGATGAAACCCACCGCGTCCCGCTCGCGCCGCGCCGCCTCGCTGCCGACCGAGGCCGCATAAGCCATCATCTCGGCCATTTCATGGCCGGCGCAGTGGCGGGCATCCATGGCCAGGAATTGGGTATCGGGCAGGGCGGAGCACATCAGATAGGCATTGTAGGCGGCCACGCAACAGGCCCCCAGCTTTTGCAAATACAGGGTTTCCAGATCGACAAGTTCAGAGAAGGACCCGCTTAGATACAGCAGCGGTTCGCCGGCGCCGGCCCAGGCGCCCTCTTCAAAGCAGGCCTCAATATCAAATTTCGTGTTGCGTTCGTCGGCGACCCGGTTCAGCCATTCGATCATCAAACGCGGCGCGAAACTGACCGGACGGCGCATGAATACCGCATAAGTGACCCGTGTGTCGCCATTGCGCTGCACAATGGCGCGGGTCTTGTTGAAATACTGATCGGTCCAGCGTTTGATTTCGCCGTCCAGACCGTCGCCGTCCAGATCGTCATTGCCCTTCATGACCGGCCTCCAGATCCCGTCAATTATTGCGCTATTGCGCTATTGCGCGGCTTCCACCGAACGTGGCCGCTCGGTCCGCTGTTGCTTCAACATCTCGGCGATCAGAAAGGCCAGTTCAAGACTTTGCGAGGCGTTCAGGCGCGGATCGCAATGGGTGTGGTAGCGCGATGCCAATTGTTCCTCGTCGATCAACTGCGCCCCGCCCAGGCACTCCGTGACATCCTTGCCGGTCATTTCCACATGCACACCGCCCGCATGGGTCCCCTCGGCCTGATGCACGGCGAAGAAACCGCGCACCTCGGCCAGGATGCGGTCAAAGGGCCGGGTCTTGTATCCGGTCGAGGATTTGATGGTATTGCCGTGCATGGGATCGCAGGACCAGACCACCATATGCCCCTCGCGTTCCACGGCGCGGACCAGGGGGGGCAGTTTCTCCATCACCTGGTCATCGCTCATGCGGCAGATCAGGGTCAGGCGGCCGGGTTCGTTGTCGGGATTGAGGATATCGATCAGCCGCAACATGTCATCGGTTTCCAGGCTGGGGCCGCATTTCAAGCCCAGGGGGTTATGGATGCCCCGGCAATAATCAACATGGGCGCCGTCCGCTTGCCGCGTGCGGTCGCCGATCCAGACCATATGAGCCGAGGTGTCATACCAGCCGCCGGTGCGGGTGATGGTGTCCTCCCGGGTCATGGATTCCTCGTAATTCAGCAACAAGGCCTCGTGCGAAGTGTAGAAGTCGGTCTGGCGCATTTCCGGTACGCTGTCGCCGGTGATGCCGCAGGCTTCCATGAAATCCAGAGCCTCGGAGATGCGGTTGGAAATCTCCATATAGCGGGCGGCGGCGTCCGTGCCTTCGACAAAATCCAGGTTCCAGCGTTGAATCTTGTACAGATCCGCATAGCCGCCCTGGGCAAAGGCCCGCAGCAGGTTCAGGGTTGCCGCCGCCTGGGAATAGGCGGTCAGCAAACGCTGGGGATCGGGTTGACGGGCCGCTAGGTCCTCTTCGATACCATTGACGATATCGCCCCGGTATATGGGTAGTTCAACGCCGTCGACAATTTCCGTGGGGCTGGACCGGGGTTTGGCGAACTGTCCGGCCATGCGGCCCACCTTGACCACCGGTACCGCGCCGCCGAAGGTCAGGACCACGGCCATTTGCATCAGCACCCGGAAGGTGTCGCGAATATTATCGGGATGGAATTCCGCGAAGCTTTCGGCGCAATCACCGCCCTGCAACAAAAAGCCGTTGCCGTTGGCGACCTGCGCCAGTCGGTGGCGCAAGGCATTGACCTCGCCCGCAAACACCAGGGGCGGGAAGCTGCGCAGCTTCTCCAGCACACCGGACAATTCGGCCGCGTCGGCATATTCGGGCATTTGCAAGGCCGGACGTTGCCGCCAGCCGTCGGGGTTCCATTGCGTGGTCATAGCGTTTGTCCCAACAAAAATGAGGCGCCCTATATACGTTAAGCGGTTGCGCATTCCAAGGGGTCGGAATGGAGGCCCGGAATTCAGCGTTCTGGCTTTTCCCTTGGCGTTCCGGTAGCTCTAGGGCTCAAGGCAATGCTTGGTGGTCCTCACTATATGACAGACGACGGTTTGCACGACAAAAGCTGGCGCAGCCTGTGGCTGTCATCGGGTGCGATGTCGTTCGCGCTGTTGGGCGATGCGCTGATCTATGTGGTGCTGCCGGTCAATGCGGATGCATTTGGCATCGGCCTGGCCTGGGTTGGCGTGCTGCTGGCGGCCAACCGCATTGTCCGCACCTTTACCTACGGCATGATCGCCAGGTTGGGGGAACGTGTCGGTTTCAGGCGGCTTTGTGTTCTGGCCTCCGTAACCGCCCTGATGTCAACGGCCATGTACGGACTGTTTCAAGGCTGGGCGCCGTTGCTGGCGGCGCGG
>JAPYUH010000240.1:4451-6057 GCA_029936195.1 Alphaproteobacteria bacterium | reverse complement strand
TAGGTGAGGGCGCGTGGAACCGCAAGCGATCTTCAAGGTGTTCTGGCCGGGCAATCTCACTGGCAATTTCACCGGGCAATCTTACGGGGCAATCTCACGGATAGGCGGCAATAACCGCGGCCAGTCCTTGTCCGGCCCTGGCGATGGCGGCTTCGTCATGAGCGGCATAGCCGAGCATGAGCCCCTGGCGCGACGGCTTGCCCGCGTAGGAACGGCTCAAGGGTGAAACAACAATGCCCGCCGCGGCGGCCAAATCGGTCAGCCTTCCGTCATCCATGGCGCCGGGGAATTTTGCGCCGGGCCGGGCGATCAGGTGCATGCCCGCCTCGTCCGCATCCATTTCCAAGAGACCGCTCAACTCGCGCCGGGCCATCTCCAGCAAAGCCGCCTGCCGGGCTGCATAGAGGCGGCGCATGCGGCGGACATGGGCGGCGAAATGGCCTCCGTCGATGAAATTCGCCAGCACCGGCTGGGCCAGCATGGCAGTGTGTTCGTCCAGCACCCGCCGGGCGGCGATAAAGGCATCAACCAGATCGGGCGGCACCACCAGATAGCCCAGGCGCAGGCTGGGAAACAAAACCTTGGAAAAACTACCCACGTAGATCACCCGTCCCGTGGGGTCCAGGCCCTGCAAGGCCGCCAGCGGTCGGCCGGCATAGCGGTATTCGCTGTCATAGTCGTCCTCCAATATCCAGGCCTGGCGGCGGCGGGCCCACTCGATCAGGGCCAGGCGCCGGCGCAGGCTCATCACCACGCCCAGGGGATGCTGGTGCGAGGGCGCGACGCAGACCATGCGGGCCAGGGGCGCCCGGGCTTCGCCGGCGGCGATATCCAGGCCCTCGCCATCCACCGGGGTCAGGGCGATGCGCAGGCCGGCGGCGATCAGGGCGCCGCGGATGCCGCCATAGCCCGGCTCCTCCACCATGGCCTGGTCACCATGGTCCAACAGCACCTGGCTGGCCAGATTGATGCCTTGCTGGGCGCCGCTGACGACGATGATCTGGCCAGGCTCGCAGCGCACTCCGCGCATGGCGCCCAAATAAGCCGCGATGGCCGCCTTCAGGGGTGGGTAGCCGCCGGCGTCATGGCTGACCGCCAATTCGCGGCCCGGCCGGCGCCAATAGCGGGTCAGCAGGCGGGCCCAGATGTCAAAGGGAAAGGCGGCGATATCGGGGCCGGGGGCAAAGGCCGCGCCGTTGTTGGCGGCGGGCCGGCCGATCGCGGCCAGGTCGCGGCCCCGGCGCGAAAGGCCATAATGGCGGGCCACATCCTCGCGTTGTTGCGCGGCATCCTGCCCCAGGCGCAACGGGCGCACCGGGCGCCGCCGCTCGGGGCCCGCATCGGGCAGTTCCGGGGCGACATAGGTGCCGTCGCCCCGGCGGGTTTCCACATAGCCTTCGGCCAAAAGTTGTTGCAAGGCCGTCGCGACCGTGTTGCGGGAGAGCGCCAGATCCTGGGCCAGCACCCGGTTCGCCGGCAACCGGCTGCCCGATGGCAGCCGGCCATCCAGGATCATGTCGCGCAAGCCGGCATAGAGCTGCCGGTATAGCGGCCCGCCGCCCCGCCGGTCCAGGTCCAAGGCCACCAGATTTCCGCCGCCGGACAT
>JAPYUH010000240.1:0-4351 GCA_029936195.1 Alphaproteobacteria bacterium | reverse complement strand
ACCGGGGTTCTGGGCGCCGAAATCGTCCATGGCGACCCGGATTTCGCCGCCCTGCGCGGTTTCGGCGCCGAATGGATGCTGCACGCGGATCATACCTACAGCGACCACCCGTTAAAGGGCAGCCTGGACGGCGGCATGGCCCGTGGCATCGGCGCGGAACTGCGCCTCTATGGCCGCGATCCCGACGAAGCGGAGGCAAAGGCGCGGGAACTGGGCTTTGACGTGCTGGCCGGCGCCCTGGATAAACCCCATGGCCTGCGGGAAGCCTATATCATCGATCAGGACGGCTACCTCTGGGTGCCGGGTATCCCGCTCCCCCATCCAGTCACCTAACATTCAAACGGACACGGGGACCAGGCGGGTAGTTCAATCTCGAAAATGCCCTAAACCGGCGCCACGCGATTGAGGAATTCAATGACGGAGTCGGCGAAGATATCGTTGCGGTCGCCGGCGACCATGTGGGCGGCGTCCTTGACCGAGACGTACTCGGCGTGGGGGCATTGGCGAAGAAAGCTTTGCGCCCCGTCCTCGCTCAACACATCCGACAGACCGCCGCGCACCAGCAGGGTCGGCAGGGTCAGGGTATCGGCGTAATCATGCAGGCGCTGGCGGTAGGCGGGGTTGCTCGCACCTTGGGATTTGCGCCGCGCCGGGTCCCAGTGCCAACGGTATTTGCCGTTCGCGGCCAGGCGGACGTTCTTGGCCAGGCCGTCCAGGTTGCGCGGGCGCGGGCGGTGGGGCTGGTAGTTGGCGATGGCCTCGGCGACCTGCTCCAGGGTGTCGAAACCGTCTGGCGCCTGGTTCATGAATTCCTGGATGCGGCGGGAGCCGTCGGGCTCGATCTTCGGCGCCATGTCGACCAAAACCAGCGCCTTGGCGGCCACCTTGTCCATGCCGATGGCCATCAGGCTGACCCCGCCGCCCATGGAGGCGCCGACCAGGATCGGATGTTCAGCGCCCAGGGCTTGGGCCACGCAATTCAGATCATCGACCATGTGATCCGGGCCGTAGGCGTCCTGGTCCGCCCAATCGCTATCCCCATGGCCGCGTGCATCGAAAGCAACCGCGTGATAGCCCGAGGCGCCCAGCGTTTCCCCCGCGCCCTTCCAGGCATGCCGCGTCTGCCCGCCGCCGTGCAGCAGCATCACCAAGGGGCCGTTGGGGTCGCCCCAGGTGTCGCCGGCGATTTTCACGCCGCCGGTTGATTCCCAACGGTGCATTGGAACCGGGGTTCCAGGCAAACGTTCTCCCGCACTCATGACATACTCCTCCGATAGATGATTGTTCCGGCGCCACTTTTTTTAAGGCTGGGCCGCCAGTTCTGATAGGCCTAAAATGGTTTGTCGCCCGCGACCGTGACCCGGTAGCCGTGGCGGACGGCGGGAAAATAGTCCCAGACCACGCGGTGCTGGGCGCAGCGGTTATCCCAGAAGGCAACGGATTTTTCCCGCCAGGCGAAACGGCAGTGGAATTCCGGCGTGGCGATGTGGTCGTACAGCATTTTCAACAGTGCCTCGCTTTCCCTCGGTTTCAGGCCGTCAATGCGGGTGGTGAAATTCTCGTTTACGAACAGCGCTTTGCGGCCGGTGACCGGATGGGTGCGAACCACGGGATGGAGCGAGACGGGATAGCTGTCATCGCCATCCCGCAAGGTGCCCTTGTGGCCCAGGCGGTCGCGATGGACATGGGCGGACTCGTGCCAGGCGGACAGGCCGCCGATGAAGTCCTTGACCGGGTCGGACAGAGCGTCATGGGCCGCATACATGGAGGCGAACATGGTATCGCCGCCCGAGGCCGGGATTGTATGCAGGTGCAAAATAGAGCCCATGGGCGGCTCCGCGTCGCAGGAAACATCGGAATGCCAACGCATGCCGGCCACCACCTTGGAGCGTTCATCGGCGTGAATGGTGATGATTTCCTTGTGGCCCTGGGTTTCCCTGGCGGCGGGGTGAATGTGCAATTCGCCAAACAGTTTGCCGAACGCCATGTGCTCGTCCAGGCTCATCTCCTGGTCCCGGAAGAATATGACCTGATGCGCCATCAGGGCATCATGAACTTCCTGAAAGGTTTGATTACCCAAGGGCTTCGAGATATCGACGCCTGAAATCTCCGCTCCGATAACCGGGCTCAGGGGCGTTACTTCGATGGTTTCATAGGCCATTCGATCTTGCTCCAAATCTGTCAATCACTGAAATCACTCTTGAAACACGGCGGTGAATTCGCAGGTCACCAGCGCCGGGCCGTCACCGATCAAGGCCTGCGTGTGGCGCGCGGGGCGGGCGTTTTCGTCGGGAAACATGGCCAGCCATTCATCGTTCAGGGCCCCGCGCCCAGTGGCTGGGTCCTTGACCCAAAATGTAATCTTCAAAATATCGTCGGGACCGCCGCCTGCGGCGGTCACGGCGCTGCGCAAATGAGTGAAGATGTTGACCACTTGCCGGCCCAGGTCGCTGGGCATTTCAGCCGTTTCGGGGTCGCGCCCGTTGATAACGCTGGACATCATGATATTGCCGATCCGCGAGGCGTTGGGGATCGGGTTGGCGTGCGAGAAACCTGGGAAATTGACGCTTTGACGACTCGGCATTTTTAGCCGTCACCGCTGGCGGCAAACATCGGGATGTTCTCGGTCTCGTCGATCAAGGCTTCCGGACCTTCGCTGGGCAGGGCGCGGACATAGTTGAGAGCGGCATCAATGTCGCCTTCCCAGACTTCCCGGGGCAAGTCATAGAGCAGTTCCACGCCATAGCCGTTGGGGTCGGAGATATAGAGGCTATGGGTCATGCCGTGATCCACCCGGCGGCCGAACTTAACGCCCTTGCTTTGCAAGAAAGCCAGTTGCGCCAGCCAGGCTTCCCGGTCGGGCAGGGTGATGGCGATATGGTTGACCGCCGTCGGGGTGCCAAACATGGACCATTTTTCAGGCGGCGGCGGCAGATCCTTGTTTTCGATCAGGGCAATGTCGTGATGGTGGCTCTGCCCGTTCCGCTCGCCGCTGTAAAACCGCATCTTTGGCGGGTCGGGGCGGTCTTCCGTCTTATGCAGTTCGCCGACCTGTTTGAAGCCCATCAGTTCGGTCCAGAAGTGATGGGATTCTTCCAAGTCCCGCACATTCAGCACCAGATGGTTCAAACCACTGGGCGTCACCGCCCGGTCGGGTACGGTCTGTTTGCTATCGGTCATCCGCAATCTCCCAATAAGTAATGCGTGCGTGCCGCCAATTTACCGAAAGCCAGGCCACAAAGCCATATGCAAGCGTTATTGCGCCAGTTCGGGAATAACCCACAAGGGCGCCTCGCCCCGGTTGACCCGCTGTACGTTGTCGAAGGCGTTGCGCACGCGGGCCTGGTTGCTTTCCTGGGTCGGCCCCGCCATGTGCGCGGTCAGGATGACGTTGTCCAGGGCCAGCAGGGGGTTGTCGGCATCGGGGGGTTCCTGGTCGTAGACGTCCAACCCGGCGGCGGCCAATTTGCCCGACGTCAGGGCATCGTACATGGCCCCCTCGTCGATCACCGGGCCGCGGGCGGTGTTGATCATGATGGCCTCCGCCTTCATCTCTGCCAATTCACCGGCCCCGATCAGGTGGTGGGTGCTGTCGTTCAGGGGCACGTGCAGGCTGACCAGGTCCGCCTGCCCCAGCAATTCCCGCAACAGGCGGAAACGGACACCCAGGTCATCCTCCTCCGCCTCGGTCAGGCGCGCGATGTCGTAGTAGATGACGTTCATGCCGAACGCCATGGCCAGGCGTGCGGTCTTTTTGCCGATGGTGCCCATGCCGACGATGCCCAGGGTCTTGTTGCGCAATTCGTACAGTTTAGGCACATCATTGCCGCGCCAGCGCCCGCCCGCCACATTGGCATGCTGGCTGACCAGTTGGCGCGAAACCGCCAGCATCAGCATGATGGCGTGTTCGGACACGGCCACCGCATTGGCACCGCCGTTGTTGGAAATGGGCACGCCCGCCTTTTGAGCGGCCGGAATATCCGCCCGGTCATAACCGGCGGACAGCAACTGTATCAGTCGCAGGTTGGGGCCGGCCTGGTACAATTGCGGGTCCACCAGCATGTCCACGAAACCGACCAGATATTCCGCATCTGCCAGGGCGGCGTTGTATGCGGCGCCCCGCGCCTCGGCGATGATCAGCTCGAATCCTTTCGGGGCCAGTTCCCGGGCGGAATCCGCCGCCGCGGGAAATTGTGTAACAAAGACGATCTTCGGGGCCATGACGCACCCTCCTCCGGTATTTTTTGGTTTTGCTTTGGGGCTCTTTCAACTTTCGTTGAGCCAACTTTCGTTGAACCACCGGGCCGCCCGCTCCCCCGGCCCAACCACCCATTAATGGTATCCTGTGGGT
>JAPYUH010000239.1 GCA_029936195.1 Alphaproteobacteria bacterium | reverse complement strand
TGACCCTAAGCCAGAAGACGCGCGCGGCCTGTTGCAACTGATCCTCGGAGGGAGGAACCCAGGTCATGGGGAACGGCATTATTCAAAAACAGCGGCGGGGCGGGGTCACGTTGATTCTGGGCGGTGCCCGGTCGGGAAAAAGCCGCCTGGGCGAGGCCATTGTCGAGTCGGCTGCCGGGGCGGGCGGCCAATCCGCCGTCTACATCGCCACGGCCCTGGTCACGGCCGCGATCCATGATGATGAAATGCGCCAACGCATCGCCACCCATCGGGCCCGGCGTGGCGAAAACTGGCGCACGGTGGAAATCCCCCACGATCTGTACCAAGAACTGTCCCGCCAATTGCCGAATGGGAAACCCATTCTGGTGGATTGCCTGACCTTGTGGCTGACCAATATCATGTTGGCCGACAGAGACGTCGAGGCCGAAATTGAGGCCTTGGCCGGATCTTTCTCCCATGTTCGTGCAGCGTTGGTCCTGGTCGCCAACGAAACCGGCCTGGGCATTGTGCCCGACAATGCGCTGGCCCGGCGTTTTCGCGATGCCTCCGGCCTCATGAACCAACAAATCGCCGCCGCCGCCGACAATGTTCTATTTGTCGCCGCCGGCCTGCCCCTTGTCATGAAGGGCCGTAATCCGGCTCTCGAAAAAGTTTAGGAATTATTGTTTATGAACGACCTGCAACGCATTCCCGCCACCGTCATCACCGGATTTCTCGGCGCCGGCAAGACCTCGATGATCCGCCACCTGCTGGAAACGGCGAACGGCAAACGCCTGGCCTTGATCATCAATGAATTCGGCGATGTGGGCGTGGATGGCGATATCTTGAAGGCCTGCGGGGCCGAGAACTGCTCGGAGGAAGACATTGTCGAATTGGCCAACGGCTGCATCTGCTGCACCGTGGCCGATGACTTCGTGCCCACCATGGAGGCCTTGCTGGATCGCCCGGGCGGTATCGACCATATCATCATCGAAACTTCCGGCCTGGCCCTGCCGAAACCATTGTTGAAGGCCTTCAACTGGCCCGGCATCCGGACCCGTATCACCGTCGACGGCGTGGTCGCCGTGGTCGACGGCCCGGCCTATGCCGCCGGGCTGTTCGCCGATGACCCAGGCGCGGTCGACGCGCAGCGCCAGGCGGACGAGGCCCTGGATCATGACAGCCCCCTGGCCGAACTGTTCACGGATCAATTGGCCTGTGCCGACATGGTGGTGATGAACAAGACCGACCTGTTGGGCGCGGATGAAACCGCGCGTATTGCCGGGGATCTACAGGGGGAATTGCGGCCGTTGATCCGGGTGGTGACGGCAAAACATGGTGCTATCGCGGCCGAGACTTTGTTGGGATTGGACGCGGCGGCGGAAGATGACCTGGAAAACCGCCTCTCGGTCCACGATGACGAGGACGATCACGAGCATGACGATTTCGATAGCTTCGTGCTGCACTTCGGCACCATCGCCTCGCCGGAAGACTTTGTAGGCAAACTGCGGGCCGCCGCCGCCGCCCATGGCGTGTTGCGCACGAAGGGTTTCATGGCGGTCGAAGGCAAGGACATGCGGCTGTTGGTCCAGGGCGTCGGCGACCGCTATCAACACTACTATGACCGCGATTGGGCGGGGGACGAGGCCCGCGCCAGCCATCTGGTGGTGATCGGCCTGCACGGCCTGGACGAGGCGGCGATCCGCGCCATGATTTTGAACTAGCCGCGCCATGCACTTGCTGGCGGCAAAACCAGGCGGCATATCCGATGGATCGGAGGCGGTGGATCTTGCCCAAAACCCGGGCGACATGATCATTTTGTCGGCGGCCGATACCGATCTGCAGATGCTGTCGTCCGCCTACGGGAAAGCCGCCGGCGCGCTGCCCAGCCTGCGCCTGGCCAACCTGATGAACCTAAGCCATAACATGTCCGTTGATCTGTATGTCGGCGACATTATCGGCGCGGCCAAATTGGTCATCCTGCGCCTGCTGGGCGGGGTGAATTACTGGCCCTATGGCGTGGAACAGGTGGTGCAATGCTGCCGCCGCCTGGAGATCCCCCTGGCCATCGTCCCCGGCGACGATCAGCCCGATGCGGAACTGCATGGCCTGTCGACCCTGCCGGTCGAGGCCTGTCATCGGATCTGGCAGTATTTCGTCCATGGCGGCCCGGACAATGGCGCCCAACTGTTGCACTACGGCGCCACGCTGTTGCGGCGGGAAGGCGAATGGCGCGAGCGCGATTGGAGGGAGTGCGATTGGCGGGAGCCCGCGCCCCTGTTGCGGGCCGGGCTGTACTGGCCGGGAGATGGCGCCGTGGCGCTGTCGGACCTGCGCGGCCATTGGCGGGCGGGTGCCGCCGTCGTGGCCATTACCTTCTACCGGGCACATTTCCAGGCGGACAATCTGGATCCAGTCGATGGCGTGATCGCGGCCCTGCTACAACGCGGCCTGAACCCCCTGCCGGTCTTCGTCGCCTCGTTGAAGGAGGCCGTTTCGGCGGAAACCGTCAATGCCATCTTTGCCGATGCGCCGCCCGGCCTGATCCTCAACGCTACCGGATTTGCCGTCTCCAAGCCGTCGGGCGAACGCGCGGATTCGCCCTTGGAGAGGCCCGGCGTGCCAGTCATTCAGATGATATTCGCGGGCGGCAACGAGGATGATTGGCGGGACAATCTGAGCGGTTTGAGCGCGCGGGACATCGCCATGAACGTGGCCCTGCCGGAAGTGGACGGACGCATCATCTCCCGCGCCGTGTCCTTCAAGGCCGAGGCCAGGTACGATGCCGTCACGCAATCGCCGGTGATCGCCTATCGTGGCGTGGCCGACCGTATCGAATTCGTCTGTGATCTTGCCGCCAATTGGCTGAACTTGGCGGCCACGAAAGCGGCTGACCGCCGCCTGACCTTGATCTTCGCCAACTACCCCAACAAGGATGGCCGATTGGGCAACGGCGTTGGCTTGGATTCACCGGCCAGTGCCTTGAATTTGTTACAGGCCCTGGATGGCGCCGGCTATGACGTGGGGGGGTTGCCGGACAAGGGCGATGACCTGATCCGCAGACTGGCCGCCGGGCCAACCAACGACCTGACGGATCGCGCCCAACGGCGGGGCGGCCTTAAGTATTGCGTTTCCGACTATCAAACTTTCTTCGCCAGCTTGCCTGCAGACCTCCGGGAGCAGGTGCACCAGCGCTGGGGCCCGGCCGAGGACGATCCATTCGTTGTCGGGGACGACTTTGTCCTCGCGGCCTTTCATCAGGGCAACGTGGTGATCGGATTGCAGCCGACGCGGGGCTATCATATTGATCCAAAGGCGAGCTATCACGACCCCGATCTGGTGCCGCCCCATGGCTATCTGGCCTTTTACGGCTGGTTACGGCGGGAAGTGGGTGTTCAGGCCGTCATTCACATGGGCAAGCATGGCAATCTTGAATGGCTGCCCGGGAAATCCCTGGCACTTTCCCAGGGCTGTTTCCCCGAAGCCGTGTTCGGCCCCCTGCCGCATCTTTATCCCTTTATCGTCAATGATCCGGGCGAGGGGACACAGGCCAAGCGGCGCGCCCAGGCGGTGATCGTCGATCATTTGACCCCGCCCCTGACCCGGGCGGAAAGTTACGGCCCCCTGGCGGAACTGGAACTGCTGGTGGATGAATTCTATGAAGCCTCGGGGCTCGACCCGCGCCGCCTGAACCTTCTGGGCCGCCAGATCTTGGATTTGACCCGCGATATTGGTCTGGACAGGGACGCCGGGATTGCCACGGACGACGGCGATGAGGCCGCCCTGGCCAAGCTGGACAATTATCTGTGCGACTTGAAGGAGATGCAGATCCGCGACGGCCTGCATATTCTGGGCACGCCGTTGGAAGGTCGCCTGCGCCGGGACCTGCTGGTGGCGCTGGTGCGCCTGCCGCGTCAGGGCGGCGGCAAGATCGGGGACGAGGGCGAGGCTGGCAATAATTCCCTGATCCGCGCCCTGGCATCGGATTTTGGCTTTGCCTTTGATCCGCTCGATTGTTCCCTGGGCGAAGAATGGCGGCAGGCCAAGCCAGCTGTTTTGCAAGACCTGTTGCCCGACACTATTTGGCGCAGCAATGGCGATACCGTGGAGCGGCTGGAAGAGATAGCCGCGCAATTGGTTGATGAAACCGCCCCGCCCCAACAAGACTGGACTGCGACCATTGCGGTGCTTGGCGCCATCAAGGAGACGGTCGCGCCAATGGTTGATGCCTGCCCAGGCGCGGAGATTTCGGCCCTGATCCATGGCCTGGACGGAAAATTCGTGCAGCCGGGACCGTCCGGCGCGCCGACCCGGGGACGGTTGGATGTGCTGCCCACGGGGCGGAATTTCTATTCCGTGGACAGCCGCACCGTGCCCACGCCCGCGGCCTGGCAATTGGGCTGGAAATCCGCCGGGCTATTGTTGGATGAATATCGCCAAACCCATGGCGAATGGCCCCGCCAATTCGCCATCAACGCCTGGGGCACGGCCAATATGCGCACGGGTGGCGATGATATCGCCCAGGCGCTGGCCTTGATGGGCGTACAGCCGAAATGGGAGCCGGCCTCGCGACGGGTCATTGGCTTCGATATTCTGCCCATCCATATGCTGGACCGCCCGCGCGTGGACGTGACCTTGCGGATATCCGGGTTCTTCCGGGACGCGTTTCCAACCCAGATCGATCTATTCGACAGCGCCGCCCGGGAGGTCGCGGCGTTGGATGAATCTGAACAGGACAATCCCCTGGCCGCCCGCGCCCTCGCCGATGGCGCCCGCCTTCGCAATCTCGGCCTGAACCCGAAACTGGCCGCCGCGCGGGTGTTCGGCTCCAAACCCGGGGCCTATGGTGCCGGGCTGCAGGCCTTGATCGATGAAAAGGGTTGGCGGGACGATGGCGATCTGGCCAAGGCCTATCTGGCCTGGGGCGGTTATGCCTATGGCGCCAAATTGGCCGGACAGCCGGCCCACGGCCAATTCCAATCCCTGCTGTCCACAACCCAGGGGGTGGTGCAAAACCAGGACAACCGGGAACATGATCTGCTGGATTCGGATGACTATTATCAGTTCGAAGGCGGCTTGACGGCGGCCGTGAGGCATTTCTCGGGCCAGCAGCCGGCGGTCTATCACAACGACCACAGCCGGCCCTTCGCGCCGAAAATCCGTACCCTGGAGGACGAGATCGGCCGCGTGGTCCGCGCCCGCGTGGTCAATCCGAAATGGATCGCCGGGGTCATGCGCCACGGCTACAAGGGCGCCTTCGAGATGGCCGCGACGGTGGATTATCTGTTCGCCTTCGCGGCCACGGCGCGGGTGGTCTCGGACCATCATTTCGATGCGGTTTATGAAGCCTACTTGAATGACGATGAGGTCCTCGATTTTCTGCGCCGCAATAATCCGGCCGCATTGAAGGAAATGGCGGAACGAATGGCCGAGGCCTTGCAGCGCGGTTTGTGGCAGACCCGCTCCAATTCCACAGCCGGTGGTTTGAAAGCCCTAATCACGGGAGAGCAATGATGAGTGAAGACCAATACGCCCGTGCCAACGAAAAAGCGGCCAACAAGAAACGCGCCCGGGACAAGATGCTGGCCACCAAGACCATCGAGAAAGGCCTGCTGATCGTCCACACGGGAAAAGGCAAGGGCAAGTCCACCGCCGCCTTCGGCTTGGTGGTTCGCGCCATGGGCAACGGCATGAAAGTCGGCGTGATCCAGTTCGTCAAGGGCAAGTGGGAAACCGGCGAGCGGGATATCCTGGAGCATTTTCCCGATCAGGTGGAGATCCACGCCATGGGCGAAGGCTTCAGCTGGGATACCCAGGACAGGGCCCGCGACATTGCCGCCGCCCGAAAGGCCTGGGAAAAATCCAAGGCAATGATCGAGGCGTCCCGTGGGCCCGACCCGGAATACCAAATGATCCTGCTGGACGAGCTGAACATCGTCCTGCGATATGACAATCTGCCCATCGCGGAAATCGTCGAAACCCTGGCCAACAAACCAGAGGACCTGCACGTCATCATCAC
This sequence comes from Alphaproteobacteria bacterium, assembly GCA_029936195.1. Classification (GTDB taxonomy): domain Bacteria; phylum Pseudomonadota; class Alphaproteobacteria. Next base: position 63 of record JAPYUH010000239.1, on the reverse strand, counting down.
CGGCCGCAATGCCAAGGACGAATTGATCGAGATCGCCGATCTGGTCACCGAAATGACCCAGAT
>JAPYUH010000481.1 GCA_029936195.1 Alphaproteobacteria bacterium | reverse complement strand
AGGCCCAGCGTTGACCGCGCCAGTATATACCCGCGCGCAACAGTTCCGCGGCCGGAAGGTCCCCCGCCCAATGGGGTCGAAAAACCACAGGCTGTCAAAACCAGTCTGCTCCGCCAGGGTCAGGCTGGCGGCATAATCGCCGGCGGTGGTCGACGTGCCGTCAAAGGCAAGGCTGACGCCAAGTCTCATATCGTCCACCCCTCCCGATGTTGATTTCCGCACCTATTGATGCCGTGCAGCGGTATGGCGCCATATTAATGGTCTTATTCGTCTTATTCGTCGCGGTAGACGCGCTCCCGCCGTTCGTGGCGTTCTTGGGCCTCGATTGACAATGTGGCGATGGGACGGGCTTCCAGGCGGCGGATGCCGATGGGTTCGCCGGTGTCGTCACAAAAGCCGTAAGAGCCTTCGTCGATGCGATCCAGGGCGGCATCGATCTTGGCCACCAGCTTGCGTTGGCGGTCACGGGCGCGCAATACAATTGAACGCTCGGACTCGGTGGTGGCACGGTCCGCGATGTCGGGGGCCTGGCCGTGATCATCCTGCAAATCCTGGATCGTATCCTTGGTATCGCGGACGATTTCGTCACGCCAACCCAGCAACCGGCGGCGGAAGAACTCCTGCTGTTTGGAGTTCATGAATTTTTCCCGCTCCGTCGGCCGGTAGTTGGAGGGAAGATTAACATCGGACATGACGCGACCTCGAAGGCTATTGGTACAGACTGCTTGCCGGAGAAAAGCCAAGAAAACCAAGCCCATCCCGTTTCGAACGGGCGGAATATAGACATCTCGACCCGTCGTATCAAGAAACGTTAACAAAAAAGATTCATTTCGATTTTGAGACGCCCTCACGCTCGCGTGAGGTGCAAATGGCTGAGCTATCTACGAGCGGCTTCCGTCAGCTCCAATTTAGCCAGCTCCACCGCCGCTCGGACCTCGATATCGGCGACGATGCTGTCCAACTGGGGATCGGCATAGCCGCCGGGTCGGTCACGCAACAGCTTCGTCAGACGCTGCAGTCGTTGTCTCGGCACGCTGCCCGTCAATAACCCCAAACGCAATTGCTGCAATTCATCAAGAATATCGGTGCTTCGCAACACGGCCTGGCGGCGCCGCTCTGCTGCATCGGGCACTTCCTGGAGGGCCAGCAGGGACGCGGCATCGAGACCGGCCTGGTTGGCTTGCACCACTTTGGCCTTCATTTCGGTCAATAGATCGGCAACGGACTGACCGGCGGTAATGGCGGTGTTCACAACCGCTTCACCATTGGACAGGGCCGTTTTTACCGAGTTCAGGCCAGCAAC
>JAPYUH010000238.1 GCA_029936195.1 Alphaproteobacteria bacterium | reverse complement strand
GATTCGAACTTGGGACCTCTGCGATGTGAACACAGCGCTCTAACCAACTGAGCTATGCGCCCTCCGGAGGTGGGACTTAAGCCCGCTGGGCGGCGCTGTCAAGCAAGCTTGTGGGCTAGCATTTCCAGGGCCGGCAGCAATTGGTCGAAATGATCGATCAGGGCGTCCGCGCCCAGTTCGCCGACCGGCACGGTGGTATAGCCGAAAGTGACCAACACCACCGGAATGCCGGCGTTGCGGGCGGCGTTCAGGTCGTTGGCGCTGTCGCCGATCATCACGGCGCGGTCCGGTGCCACGCCGATAGCGTCCAAGGTGCCCAGAATGTGTCCGGCGTCGGGTTTGCGCACCGCCAGGCTGTCGCCGCCCAGAACGGCGGCGAAATAATCGGCCATGGCCAGTTTATCGAACAGGCGGTTCGACAGGGCCACGGGTTTGTTGGTGCAGACGGCCAGTTGCAAACCCGCCGAGCGCAAGGCGTCCAATGACGCCAGAACGCCGTCAAAGGCAAAACTATCGTCCGCCACATGGTGCCAATAATAATCCAACAGGACGCCGAACCATTGTTCGACCTCGTCATCCGTCGGATATTCGCCGGTCGCCTCCAGGCCAAGGCGCAGCATGACCCGGGCGCCGTCGCCGATCATATGCCGCACCTGGTCAAGCACGACGCCGCTCCGGCCGGCTTGTGCCAGCGTGTGATTGAGGGCGCCGCAGAGATCCGGCGCGGTTTCGATCAAGGTGCCGTCCAAATCGAACAGAACGACATCAAAACGCTCGGCAAAACTCATATTACATCCAAATCCACATAATCAGGGGCACGGCGACAACGACGATAATGATTTCCAAGGGCAGGCCAACCCGCCAATAGTCCGAGAACCGATAGCCGCCGGGACCCAATACCAGAGTGTTGCATTGATGGCCAATGGGCGTGAGAAAGGCGCAGGATGCCCCGACGGCGACGGCCATCAAAAAGCCGTCCGGGCTGCTGCCCAGGCCCTTGGCGATACCCACCGATATGGGCGCCATGACTACCGCCGTGGCGGCATTGTTCATGACGTCGGACAGGGTCATGGTCAGGACGAGAACAAATGTCAGCAACGCCCACACCGGCAAGGATCCGGCCAGGCCAACCAGGCCATTGGCCAATAGCGCGGCGGTGCCCGTACTTTCCAGCGCCCCGCCAACGGGGATCATGCCGCCCAGCAGAACGATCACCGGCCAGTCGATGGCGCCATACATTTCTCCCAGATTGAGAAACCCCAACAACACCATGGCCACCGCCGCAGCCGTCAAGGACACGGCCGCCGGCAACAAACCCAGCCCGCTGGCCGCCAAGGCGCTGGCGAAAATGGCCAGGCCCAGCAGAACCCGGCGTTCCTGGCCCAGACGCAAGCCCCGTCGCATCAGGGGCAGGCAGCCCAGGCGCGCCAGGGCTTCGGGCATTGCGCCGCTATCGCCCTGCAGCAACAAAACATCGCCCGGCCGCATCACGGCCCGGTCCAGACGGCTGCGCAGCCGTTGTCCCTGGCGGGCGATGGCCAGCAGGTTCAGGCCATGACGGTTGCGCAGGTTCGCGGTGCGGGCACTACGGCCAACGAGCGGCGAATCGGTAGTGACCACGGCTTCGATCAGGGCGACTTCATCGGAAGCCAGATGCCCGGGCGACAATTCTTCATCGCCCACCAGTTCCAGTTCCGCCGTTTCGATAAAGTTTTTCAAATCCACCGGATCGGCACGCAGCACCAGAATATCGCCAGCCTGCAATTTGGTGCGCCGGCTGGGGGCGGGACGGTGCTCGGCCCCCCGGATCAGGGCGGTAACCAGGACATCCAGTTCATCCAGCTCCGGCAGGGTGGCGATGGAACGGCCTATCAGTGCGGCATCGTCGGGCAACCGCGCCTCGGTCATGTAGTCGCGGATCTGAAAAACATCCTCGGCACTGGCCTGGCCCTGACGTTGGCGCGGGATCAGGCGCCAGCCGAACAGGACCAGATACAGCACGCCCAAGATGGCAATGATGCCGCCCACCGGCGTGAAATCAAACATCGAAAACGGCTGATCAAAGGCATCGGCCCGGTATTGCGCGATGATGACATTGGGCGGCGTGCCGATCATCGTCGCCAGGCCGCCCAGAATGGCGCCAAAACTCAACGGCATCAGCAACGCGGCGGGAGAGCGTTGCTGCTTGCGGGCGGTCTCCAGCGCCACGGGCATCAGTATCGCCAACGCGCCCACATTGTTCATGAAGGCGGAGCAAATGCCGCACGTCAGGGTCAGGGCCGCCAAATGCAGTTGCGGCCGGTCCGTCAGGGGCGCCAACCAGCCGGCGATCATATCCACCACCCCGGCGTTGCGCAGACCCCGGCTGATAATCAGCACCGCCACCACGGTGACGACCGCCGGATGGCCAAAACCGGCGAAAATTGAACCGGCCGGCACCAGGCCGGCGATTGCGGTTGCCAACAGCGCCAAAACGGCGACCACGTCATAACGGGGCCGACCCCAAATAAACAACACGACGGCGGCAACTAAAATGCCGGTAATCGTCATTTGCGGATTATCCATTCACGACACCCTTTTTATTCCGCCATCGTAGTGATCAACATAGTGATTGGGGACACTGCATTGAAAGATACTGTAAAAGTAATTGAATTGGTCTGCCGTTGACCTTATGGCAACCTCGCCGCGCTAAAGCCTAGGGGAAGAATTCCCTTGCGAATCGTCGTAGAATCGAAGAAATGATTACATGAGCCAATACCCCATCGCCACAGTCATCCTTGCCGCCGGCCAGGGCAGCCGGATGAAATCCGACCTGCCCAAGGTCCTGCATCCCCTGGCGGGCCGCTCCATGCTGGCACAGTTACTGGCGGTAGTGGACGCCTTAGGCCCGGAAAAACGCGTTGTCGTGGTTTCGCCGGACAACCGCGACGCCATCGGCGCGGCGGTGCCGGGATTGGACATCGCGATCCAGGCGCCCGCGCTGGGCACCGGGCATGCGGTGATGGCGGTGCGGGAAAATCTGGCGGGCTTCACGGGCGATGTCCTGGTGCTGTTTGGGGATTCGCCCCTGGTCGCAGCGGAAACCTTGCAGGCCATGCTGGCCGCCCGCCATTCGGACGGTGATCCGGCGGTGGTGGTGATGGGCTTCCGCCCCGCCGACACGGCCCAGTATGCCCGCCTGATCGTGGACGGTGACGGGGACGGAGACGGTAATCTGTCCCGCATCGTGGAGCATCGCGACGCCGACGCGGCGGAACGGCAAACCGATCTGTGCAATTCCGGCTTTATGGCCATCGACGGCGCCATTCTGGGCCAGCTGCTGGACGGTATCGGCACCGACAACGCCAAGGGCGAATATTACCTGACCGAAATAGTCGAGATCGCCAGCCGTTTGGGCCGCACGTGCCGGGTGGTCGAGGCGGGCGAGATCGAGGCCTACGGCATCAATTCCCGCGACCAACTGGCCCAGGCCGAGGCGGTCATACAAAACCGCCTGCGCCATGAGGCCATGGAAGTCGGCGTTACTTTGCTGGATCCCGACAGCGTTTATTTCAGCCACGACACCACGTTGGGCCGGGACGTCACCGTCCAACCCCATGTCTTCTTCGGCCCCGGCGTCACGGTGGGCGATCATGTCACCATAAACGCATTTTCCCATCTGGAAGGCTGCCAGGTGGCGGCCGGCGCCGCCATCGGGCCGTTTGCCCGCCTGCGGCCGGAGGCGGAGATCGGCGCCGGCGCGCGCATCGGCAACTTTGTCGAGGTCAAGAAGGCCCGTATCGAGGACGGCGCCAAGGTCAACCACCTCAGCTATATTGGCGATGCCCGAGTGGGGATGGGCGCCAATATCGGCGCCGGTACCATCACCTGCAACTACGATGGCTTCCTGAAATCCTTCACGGATATCGGCAAGGGCGCTTTTATCGGCTCCAACACCGCATTGGTGGCTCCGGTAAAAATCGGCGACGGCGCCATTGTCGGCGCCGGCAGTACGATCACGCGCGAAGTCGCGGCGGATGCCCTGGCCGTCGAGCGATCGAAACTACAGGAGCGGCAAGGCTGGGCACTGTCGTTTCGCAAACGCAAGGCAGCGGAGAAAGCTGCCCTCGATAAAAAATAGGACAGCAATATGTGCGGCATTATCGGCATTATCGGCAGTGAAAAACGGGGCGGCGTCGCCAATAGGATTGCCGAGGGGCTGAAACGCTTGGAATACCGCGGCTATGACAGCGCCGGCATCGCCACCCTGGTCAACGGCCATATCGACCGGCGCCGGGCCGAGGGCAAGTTGATAAATTTGGTCAATCGCCTGGACGAGGCACCGCTGGGTGGCGACGTGGGCATCGGGCACACCCGCTGGGCCACCCACGGCATCCCGAACGAGGTCAACGCGCACCCCCATGCCACCTCCAACGTCGCCTTGGTGCACAATGGCATCATCGAGAATTTCAAGGAATTGAAGGCGGAACTGGTGGATCGCGGCGCTAATTTCGCCTCGGAAACAGACACGGAAGTCGTTGTCCACTTGATCAGCCAATATCTGAAGGACGGCCTGGACCCGGTCGCGGCGGCCGAGACCACGTTGAAGCGCCTGGAGGGCGCCTTTGCCCTGGCGGTGATCTTTTCTGGCGAGCATGACCTGATGGTGGGTGCGCGGCGGGGCAGCCCCTTGGTGGTGGGTTACGGCGATAACGAGATGTACCTTGGCTCCGACGCCATCGCGCTGGCGCCCTGGACCAACCGGATCTGCTATCTGGACGAGGGCGATTGGGTCGTGGTGCGCCGGGACGGGGCGGAAATCCACGAGGCCTCGGGCAAGGTGGTGCAGCGGGAGATCAAGCTGACCGCCAATTCCCTGGGCGATATCTCCAAGGGCAACTACCGCCACTTCATGTTGAAGGAGATCTATGAACAGCCCACCGTGATCGGCGATACCATCCATTCCTTCTTCAATCCCGAAGAACGATCCATCCAATTGCCCCCTCTCCCGTTTGACTTCAAGAATGTACCAAAACTAACGATTATCGGTTGCGGTACAGCGTCCTATGCCGGCTTGGTAGCAAAATACTGGTTCGAGGGCATGGCACGGATACCCGTGGAGGTCGACGTAGCCTCGGAATTCCGCTATCGCGCGGCGCCCTTGCCCGAAGGCGGCGTCGCTATTTTCCTCTCCCAATCCGGCGAGACCATGGATACGTTGGAGGCGCTGAAACTCTGCAAGGCACAAGGCCAGACAATCCTCTCCATCATCAACGTGGCCGACAGCTCCATCGCGCGGGAAAGCGACGTGGTGCTGCAAACCCTGGCCGGACCGGAGATTGGGGTTGCCTCCACCAAGGCCTTCACCACACAGCTCGTGGTGCTGGCCTGCCTGGCCATCACGGCGGCCAAGCAGCGTGGCAAGCTGGATGCCCAGACCGAAGCCATCCTGAGCCAGGCCATCACCGAAGTCCCTTCCCGCTGTGTCGAGGTGCTGCACCATGACGAGCATATCCAGAAACTGGCCCAGGACATCTTCAAGGCCCGGGACGCGCTCTACCTGGGCCGCGGCACCGGCTACCCCATCGCCATGGAGGGCGCCCTGAAGCTGAAGGAAATTTCCTACATCCATGCCGAAGGCTACCCGGCCGGCGAGATGAAACACGGCCCCATCGCCCTGATCGACGAACAGGTGCCGGTCATCGTGGTGGCGCCCAAGGACCAGTGGTTCGACAAGGTCGCCTCCAACATGGCGGAGGTCGCGGCCCGCGGCGGCAAGGTGGTGCTGATTTCCGACGGCGAGGGCGTGGACAGCACGGGCGATACCGCCTGGGCCACTATCCGCCTGCCCAGCGTGCATCCCTTCGTGGCACCCATCCTGTATTCAATCCCCGTGCAGCTGCTGGCCTATCACATTGCCGTCCTCAAGGGCACGGACGTGGACCAGCCGCGCAATCTGGCGAAATCGGTGACGGTGGAATGATTTTCAACGGGGGTATTTCTCTTCTCAAAATGTAGATGTTTTTATCACCTTCAAAGTGGTGGTTCGTGCAAATCACTTATGGGGTGGAAACAACTACAACGAATACCAAGACCACC
>JAPYUH010000480.1 GCA_029936195.1 Alphaproteobacteria bacterium | reverse complement strand
ATCGGCCCCGGCGCGGCGGCGATGGCTGGCTGCAACAGGGCGATGGCCCCGGCTTCGTCATCCGCCGACAGGGGCCCGATCTGGCTTGCCAGGCGTCCATTGCGGGCCAGGACAAAACCGCGCACATTGCCCCCGCTCTCCAGAATGAAGGCCCGTTCGGGGCAGCGGCCATGCAGGTGCCGCAACAAGGCGTTTCGGGGCGCCCCGGAAATATCTCTATCCCAGGCGGCGACGCGGTCAAGATCGTTCGTTGTCATGGGCCGCACGCCGGCCCCGCCTGTCGCCTTGGCGCCATCGGTCTGCCGTCGGGTAACTTGCCATCGGGTCAACGGATAGATGTCGGCAAAACCAAGGGGCAGATAGACCTGCCGTCCCGCCTCCGTTGCATCCAGTCCGGCGACCAGACCAAGTTCGTCGGCATGGGTGATACAAAGCCGCATCAGCTCGCTCGCCAAACCCCGGCGCTGCCAGCGGGCGGTGACCAAGATCATGGCGATCCAGGCAAACCGATTGCCTTGGGGCAACAGCATGGACGTGGCGATCAAGCCGTCTTGCCGAACCCCCATGCCCTCGCCTTGTTGCAGCATGAAAAGCCAGTCGGCGGCCGTCTGGTTCCAGCCCGCCTCGGCGTTCAGGGCCACGGCGCCGTCCAGATCCGCCGCCGTCAGACCGGACCAGGTCAAAGTATCAATAATTGCCATCGCGGACTTCGAAATGGGTGGGTTTGCCCAGAGAGCCGCCGTCGCGGGCGATCCAATCGGCCACCCAGTCGATCATGCTGTGCAGGGAAACCATGGGATAGCCGAACAATTTCGCGGCCTGGGCCGTGTTGATCAGCCAGGCCTCCGGCGCCGGCTGCCCTTGCAGCGAGACCTCCAGACCGAAACGCTTGCCAAATTCCCCGGCCAGCCAGTCGACGGCAACAACCTCCGGCCCGGTCACGTTGAGGGGGCTATGCGGCGATGTGCAGTGCAACAGGGTGCGCAGGGCCTGGGCGTTGGCATCGCCCTGCCAAATGACGTTGGCGTGCCCCATGGTAACGTCGACCACTTCGCCCGCCCAGACCTTTGCCCCGACGTCGTGGAGGACGCCATAACGCATGTCGATGGCATAGCTCAACCGGATGGAGCGGCCCGGCGTGCCGTGCTGATTGGAGAAATGTTGAAACATCCGCTCCCGCCCGACGCAGGAATTCGCATATTCCCCCGGTGGCGGCGTGGCCGGGGTGTTTTCGTCCGCGCCCTGGAACAGGATGGAGACAAAGGGGTAGACGCAGGCGGTGGAGAAACTGACGATCCTGGCATCGC
>JAPYUH010000237.1 GCA_029936195.1 Alphaproteobacteria bacterium | reverse complement strand
TCCTTCAATTATGTTTCAGCGACACCAAGGGTGCGGAAGGCATCCAGCAGGCGCTAGGTCCGCGAGCCGGGGCGCTCCTTGGTGACGCTGAAACATAATTGAAGGATAGTCCGCGATGCCGGAACACAAGACCTGGCTGGAAGTCGCCCTGAACGGTCCCTGGGGCAAGCGCCGGCATCCCGACCTGCCGGTCACGGTGGCGAAAATCGTCGCCGACGGTATCGCCTGTGTCGAGGCGGGCGCGGCGATCCTGCATGTGCATCCCTATGACGAAGCAACCGGCCGGCAGGAGCATGACTGGCGGATTTACGCCTGGATTATCGAGGGCATCAAGGCAAGGGTGGATGCCATCATTTACCCAACCATTCCCACGACGAACGAAAGCGATGGTAGGGGGCGGTTCTCGGAGGTCGAGGAATTGGCCAAGCGGGGATTATTGGAATGGGCGGCGGTTGATCCGGGCTCCGTCAATCTGACCTATCTGGATAGTATCGCGCGGCACAAGCCCGGCTTTCTGTATCAAAACCCTGATGCCGACATCCTCTCGGCCATGGAGCTGGCCCAGGAATTCCGGCTCAATGCAAGTTATGCCATCTATGAACCCGGTTTCGCCCGCGCCGGCGCGGCCTTCGAACAGGCCTTTCCGGACGCGCCCAAGGCGATTTACCGCTTCATGTTCTCCGATGGCTACAGTTTCGGCTTTCCGCCAAAGTCCTTTGGCCTGCAGGCCTATCTGTCGCTGCTGGCGGATATGGCGGTGGATGCGCCCTGGATGATCGCCGGTCTGCTGGTCGGTATCGAGCCGCTGATTGAAGAAACTGTCCAAAACGGCGGCCATATCCGCGTGGGCCTGGAAGACGCCCCCCGGAACGATGGACGCAATAATCTGCAATGGGTGAACTTCGCCGTGGAAGGCATAGAAGCGGCCGGCGGCCAAGTCGCCGCCGCCACGGATGTTCGCCACGTCCTAGCGTCATAGACCGGCATAATCTCAATTGAGGCTGCGGTTTAGGCTTTCCTTCATGCCTTGGATCGTGGCCCCATGTGGCGTCTCCGGATAGCGGCGCAAAAATCCGTCTAGACGTCCCAGGGCGGACATGATGCTGCCACCCTGGGCTTCCAACGCGGCCAGTTCGGCCAGAATTTCGAAGTTGCCCGGCGCGATCAGGATGATCGACTGCAATACCTCCAGCGCCCGCTCCCGGTTGCCCTCGCCAAGGGCACGGATCTTAATATTGTTTTGCAGGCGCAACAGAATGTTCCGGTCCGACACCGGCTGCACGTAGCTGGGTTCCAGTGCCGTGGGCTGTCCGTGCACGCGATGCAAGATGTCGCGCAAGTCCTCCTCGGCCAGCGGGCGCAGGGCATCGAAGGGATCGATATAGGCATGCGCACCGCCCTCGCTGATGCGAAGCAGAAAATGGCCGGGGAAATTCAGGCCCGCTACATCCCAGCCCCGTGCGCGGCCTACGTGGATAGCCAGAATACCCAGCGCCACCGGCAAACCCTTCCGCCGGTCGATGACCTGCATCAGGTTGGCATTCGCCGGGTCGTCATAGGTTTCCCGATCGCCCGTGAACCCATGCTGGATATACAGCGTATCGGACAAGGCGGAAATCTGCCCCGGCAAGGTACCGCCGCCGCTCAAATCCGCCGAGATGCGGTCCAGTTGGTGACGATAGTCCGAAATGTTGTTGCCTGGCAGATCCAGATTGGCCAACAGCAAGGCCGCCTCGCCAATGTCGAGCCGGTCTTCCCCCTGCTCTCCCATGGCCAGCAGCCGGGCCCGGATTTCGGCATCGGTTAAATCCATGTCTTCGACCGTCATGCTTCAATCCCTGAATGAAGGATCAAGTTGATCCATCAGGCGCATGAAGGCGGCGAAATCTTCGTCCCCCGGCCCCTTGGTGCCATATGTGGTGATGTAATCCAGGGTACCCTTGGCGGTGCCTGTCGCCGCTGCTTTCGACGGCTGCACATAATCCCCGCCCGCGCCGTGGGTCATCACCTGCACTTCGCAGGCCTTGTTCAAACGGTACATCCACACGAACGCCTCGGCCACCGATTGCCCCACGGTCAGCAGGCCATGGGCGCGCATGATCATGGCATTGTTGACCGGCCCGAGGCTTTCAGCGAGGCGGTCCTGCTCGGACAGATTATGGGTGCCCGAGGCGCCTTCGAATTCGTGATAGGACAGACAATCGTGGAAACCTAGGGCAAACAGTCCGATGGGCAGCAAACCGTGGGCCATGGCCGCCACCGCCATGCCGGGCAAGGTATGGGTGTGGAGGACGCATTTTGCATCGTCGCGGCGCATGTGAATGGCGCTGTGAATGACAAGGCCCGCTTCGTTCAGGGGTTTGTCGGTGTGACCGCCGACAACCTGGCCGCTCTGGTCCACCTTCACCAGATCCGAGGCCCTGATCTCGTCAAAGCGCGGGCCGAACGGGTTCAACAGAAAATGATGCTCCGCCCCCGGCAGCCGCATGGAGGTATGGGTGTTTATGGCGTCCTCCCAGCCAAGATGCGCATTGATGCGGAAGGCGCAGGCCAGTTGCACCCGCAGGTCCCATTCCATTGGCTCCATGCCGCCGTCAATGGCTCGTTTTCCCGCATCACTGAGTTCGCTCATCGCCGCCTCCGATCATCAGGGGAAATTGTTATTATTGTGGAATCCCGCCACGCGATACATCGTCTGCCTTAAATGGACAGTTTGTCCACCCCTGGGCTATATACGGGGCAGGCAACGATAGGATGTACGTGATGGTCGAGCATAAGCAAACCCCCGAGGACTGGCGCGAACTGGCGGCAAAGGAACTGCGCGGCAAGGCGGCCGACGATCTGACCTGGCGGACGCCGGAGGGGATCGCGGTGAAGCCGGTGTATACAGCGGCGGATCTGGAGGGGTTGGAGCATCAAGACAGCCTGCCGGGCATGGAGCCGTTCCTGCGCGGGGTGCGGGCCACCATGTATGCAAACCGGCCCTGGACCATACGGCAATATGCCGGTTTCTCGACGGCGGAGGAATCCAACCTGTTTTACCGCAAGGCCCTCGCGGGCGGCCAGGCGGGATTATCCGTAGCCTTCGATCTGGCCACGCACCGGGGCTATGATTCCGATCACCCCCGCGTGGTCGGCGACGTGGGCAAGGCGGGCGTGGCGATCGACAGTGTGGAGGATATGAAGATCCTGTTCGACGGCATCCCATTGGACAAGATGAGCGTCTCCATGACCATGAACGGCGCCGTGCTGCCGACACTGGCCAGCTATATCGTGGCGGCGGAAGAGCAGGGCGTCAGCCCGGACAAACTGGCGGGCACCATTCAGAACGACATTCTGAAAGAGTTCATGGTGCGCAACACTTATATCTATCCCCCCGCCCCCTCCATGCGCATCGTCAAGGACATCATCGCCTATACTTCCCAAGAGATGCCGAAGTTCAATTCCATCTCGATCTCCGGCTATCACATGCAGGAAGCCGGCGCGACCTGCGTGCAGGAACTGGCCTTCACCCTGGCCGACGGCCTGGAATATGTGCGCACGGCGGTGGACGGCGGCCTGGATATCGACAGGTTCGCCGGGCGGCTGTCGTTCTTCTTCTGCATGGGCATGAACTTTTTCATGGAGATCGCCAAGCTGCGCGCCGCCCGCCTGTTGTGGGCCCGTATCGTGCGCCAGTTCGATCCGAAAGATCCGAAAAGCTTGATGCTGCGCACCCATTGCCAGACCTCCGGCGTCTCCCTGACCGAACAGGATCCCTACAACAACGTTATCCGCACGGCCTACGAGGCCATGTCGGCGGTCCTGGGCGGCACGCAAAGCCTGCATACCAATTCCTTTGACGAGGCCATCGCCCTGCCGACGGAATTTTCGGCCAAGATCGCCCGCAACACGCAATTGATCCTGGCCGAGGAAACCGGAGTCACCAAGGTGGTCGACCCCCTGGCCGGCAGCTATTACATCGAAAGTCTGACCAACAGCCTGGCGGAAGCGGCTTGGGAGATTATCCAGGAGGTGGAAGCGCTGGGCGGCATGACCAAGGCGGTGGAAGCCGGCATGCCGAAGATGCAGATCGAAGCTGCCGCCGCGCGCAAGCAAGGCCGCATCGACCGGGGTGAAGAGGTGATCGTCGGCGTCAACAAATATCAAAACGACGATGAAGACCCCTTCGAGGTCCGCGACATCGACAACGCCGCCGTGCGCAAGGCCCAGGTGGCCAGCCTGGACAGGATCAAGGCCTCCCGCGACGAGGCGGCAACGCAGTCCGCCCTGCGGGCCTTGGAGGACGGGGCGCGTTCGGAAAACGGGGGCCTGCTGGCGCACGGGGGCAACCTCCTCGCCCTGTCCGTGGACGCGGCCCGGGCCCGGGCCTCGTTGGGTGAAATCTCCGATGCCCTGGAACGGGCCTTTGGCCGCTACAAGGCCGAGGTCCGCGCCATTTCGGGCGTCTATGGCGCCGGCTATGACGGCGATGAAGGGTTCGCGCGCATAGTTGCCGATGTCGCCGCCTTTGCCGAGGCCGAGGGCCGGCGGCCGCGCATGATGGTGGTCAAGCTGGGCCAGGACGGCCACGACCGGGGCGCCAAGGTGATCGCCACGGCCTTTGCCGATATCGGCTTTGACGTGGACATCGGGCCGCTGTTCCAGACGCCGGAGGAAGCCGCCCGGGACGCTATTGAAAACGATGTACACGTGATCGGCGTCTCCACCCACGCGGCGGGGCACAAAACCCTGGTGCCCGATCTGGTCAAGGCCCTGGCGGCACGGGATGGCGGCGAAATATTGGTCATCTGCGGCGGCGTGATCCCGGCCCAGGACTATGACTATCTGCACCAGCACGGCGTCGCGGCGGTGTTCGGCCCCGGCACCAATATCCCCGATGCGGCGGCTGACATCCTGGCCCTGTTGAACAAAGCCAGAGACGCGGCATAGGAAACGACTATGACGGATGCAAGGATACATTTGCTCCTGGACCGGGCTGATATTTCTCAGGTCCTGCACAGCTACGCCACCGCCATAGACACCCGCGACTGGGACCTGCTGGCAACCTGTTTCACCGAGGATCTGGAGGCTGATTTTCGCGATTTCGGCGGCCGCGAGGTGGTCAAGGGCCGGGATGTCTGGCTGGAGATTATCAAGGGCACCATTCAAGGGCTGGACGCGACCCACCACCTGACCGCAAACCATGTCCACCAGATCAATGGTGATACGGCTACCCTGACCGCCTATCTGCAGGCCCTGCACCGCCTGGACACCGCCCGCAGCGATCCGGAATACACCGTCGGCGGTTACTACACCTGCGAGATGGTGCGCACGGACCGTGATGCGGTGAACGGAGGCTGGCGCATGCGCCGGTATGCCCTCAATGTCACCTGGCATCGCGGTAACCGCGATATCCTGCGCCAGGCGCAGCGCCGCCTAAAGAACTAAAGGAAGACCCATTTCATGAAGGCCGTTGTCATCCCCGTGACCCCCTATGCCCAAAATTGCACTGTTCTGTGGTGTGAGGAGACCATGATGGGCGCCGTCTCCGACCCGGGCGGCGATATTGACCGGGTACAGGATGCCATCAAGGAACAGGGTGTCACGATCGAGAAGATCCTGCTGACCCACGGCCACCTGGATCACGCGGGCGGCACGGCGGAACTGGCCGAACGCCTGGGCGTGCCCATAGAAGGCCCCCACCCAGACGATCTGTTTCTGATCGAGGGTCTGGATGATCATGCCAGCAAACCCGGCTTTGAAGGGGCGCGGTCATTTACCCCGGACCGATGGCTGGATGGGGGCAAAACCGTCCGTTTTGGCAACGTAACCATGTCCGTGCGCCATTGTCCCGGTCATACCCCTGGCCATATCATTTTTCATGGCGCCAAAGACAAAGTGGCCCTTGTCGGCGATGTGTTGTTTCAGGGCTCCATCGGCCGTTCGGATCTGCCTCGCGGCGATCATGACACCCTGATCCGCTCCATCCGCGAACAGCTCTGGCCCCTGGGCAACGACACCACCTTCGTCCCCGGCCACGGCCCGCTGTCGACCTTCGGCCAGGAACGCCAATCCAACCCCTTCGTCGCGGACCGGCTGTTCGAAGCCTAG
>JAPYUH010000018.1:25610-35107 GCA_029936195.1 Alphaproteobacteria bacterium | reverse complement strand
CCCGTAGGATATGACGCTGGCAGTTTTAACTGTTTAGAATGGCAGGGCAAACCGGGATCATGGAAATTCGTGACGGGTGGCGTATGACAAGCGAAAATGGCGGCATGAAACTTGGCGCATTGCCACAACTGCCCGATGAACTCATGGAATTCGCCGCCGCGTGGCAAAATTGGCGCGGCGATGGGCTGCCGCCAGACCGTGGACAAGTTAGCCTCGACGATATCAGCCTCTTGTTGCCGCGGGTCATGGTGCTTGAGGTCCTATCTCCAACCGAAGCGCCGTTCCGCCTGGTGGGGACGTCATATAGGGAAACATTCGGTATCGAGCTGACCGGTCTGAATTTTGTCGATCTGGCCACGCCTGGTAACCGTGCGGTACGCGGCCACAGACCATGGGCCATGGCCAACACGCCATGCGGCTCCCATGCGTCCTCGCCGGATCTCAACCCGTCAAGGGCCGGTAATTTAATCCATACCCTGTCATTCCCAGTGCGGCCGAAACAGCCCAACCAACCCATGCAATTCTTTGGGTTGAGCTTCGGCACCAGAAAAGTGGACCTATCAGTCAGCTACGGCATCGACATGGTTGAGCGGTTGGCCGACAACTTTAGCTACATCGACATTGGCGCCGGCCTGCCGAACCAGACATAGAAGCAGGACACCAGCAGCGGGACATCGCCATGAGTGTCGACAGCCATGGCCCGGGCGGACTAGTTTGTGGCGAGTTTTCAAAACGATGGACGGAAGGCAGGGATCATGGGTACCGGGACATTCGATTACGAGGCGGCGCGGGCGGAATTCAAGCTGGATTTACCCGGTGATTTCAACTTTGCCTTCGATGTGCTCTCGAAGCAGGCGGCAAGGACGGAAGGTGCGGCGGACAAGACCGCGCTGATCGCCGTGGCCGCCGATGGGGAAAGCGCGGAAAAGCATGGCTATGGCGATCTGGAGCGGGCCTCGAACCAGTTCGCCCATGTGCTGCAAGACTTGGGCACACAAAAGGGCGATTTCGCCTTTGTCATGATCACCCGCATCCCGGCGTTCTATCATGTGTTGTTCGGCTGCATGAAGACCGGCGTTGTGGCCATGCCCGGCACCAATCTTTTGACCGCCCACGACATCGAATACCGCGTCAACCGGTCCGGGGCCAAGATTGTCATCGTCACGGCGGAACATGCAAAAAAAGTCGAGGCGGTGCGCGATAAATGCCCGACCCTGGAACATCTGATCATCATCGGCGAAGAACGTGATGGCTGGACTTGCAAGGAGACCGCCTGTGCAGCGGCCTCCGAACAATTTGACCGCTCGATGGTGCCGCCGACCAGGGCGGATGACCCGATGTTGATCTATTTCACCTCCGGCACCACGTCGATGCCGAAAATGGTGGCGCGGGACCACTCATACGGACTGGCCCACACCATCACCTGCAATTATTGGCAGGGCCTGCGCGGGGAGGATATTCACTGGACCTTGACGGACACGGGCTGGGCCAAGGCCGCGTGGGGGATCATTTTTCCACCGATTATCGCCGGCGCGGCGATTTTGCTGTACGACGCGCCGGGCTTCGATGCGGAGATGCATTTGAAGCTGATCGAAAAATTCAAGGTCACCACGTTCTGCGCCCCGCCCACGGTCTATCGCGTCTTTGCCACCATGGATATTTCCGGCCATGACCTCAGCTCCATCCGCCACTGCATCGGCGCCGGCGAGCCCCTGAACCCGGAGGCCATGCGCTCCTGGAAGGCGGCCACGGGCTGCGATATTCATGACGGCTATGGCCAGACCGAGACTGTCAATATCGTGGCGAACTTTCCCGGCATGGAGATCCGCCCCGGGTCCATGGGCAAGCCCGTGCCCGGCATCGATATCGGCATCATTGATGACGATGGCGCGGTGGTTGATGACGACACCGTCGGCCACATCGCCGTGAAGATCACCGACCCCTATCCTCCCGGTTTGTTCAATGGCTATTTTCAGGACCCGGACGCCACGGCGAAATCCTTCCGCAACGGCTGGTATTACACTGGCGATACGGCCACCCGCGACAGTGACGGCTATATCTGGTTCGTGGGGCGGTCCGACGACATTATTTCCTCGTCCGGCTACCGTATCAGCCCGTTCGAGGTGGAAAGCGCCTTGGTGGAACATCCCGGCGTCATGGAATCCGCCGTGGTCGGCAAACCGGACGAAATGCGCGGCGAGATCGTCAAGGCCTTTGTCGTGTTGTCGGAAGGTTATGCGCCGTCGGATGAACTGATGGTGGAGATCCAGGATTTCGTCAAGCAACAGACCGCGCCCTACAAATACCCCCGCGAGATCGTTTTCCGCGAGGCCTTGCCGAAAACGATTTCCGGGAAAATCAGGCGCGTCGAGCTGCGGGCCGAGGATGAGGGTTAGGGAGACGTCGCATGGCCCTTGAAATAGACCCCGGCGATGCAACTTTGGGCGCCACGGTGCGCGGCGTTGATTTGCGGCAACCGCTAGATGGACCCACTTTCGCAAAGATCGAGTCCGCCTGGCATGACCACGCCGTGCTGATCTTTCCCGAACAGCATCTAAGCCACGATCAACACCAGGACTTCAGCCGTATGTTTGGCCCGTTGGAATTGAGCATTCGCCGCAACCGCCCGAAAAGCGCGGGCCAACTGACCAATGTACGGGCGGACGGCACCATTGCCCCGCCCGAAAGCCTGCAGGCCCGCTTCCTGCTCGGCAATACCTTCTGGCATACCGACAGCTCGTACAAGCGAGTGGGCGCCAAGGCCTCGATCCTGGCCGCCCATGTGGTGCCGGACAGTGGCGGCGAGACCGAATGGGCCGACATGCGCGCGGCTTATGACGTTCTCAATGACCATATGAAGGCCTGGCTGGAGGACAAGGTCGCCGTCCACAGCTATGAATTCAGTCACAAACCCTATGGCGGCATGGAGGTGCTAAGCCCTGATGAGCTTTCCCACTTGCCGCCCGTGGAGCATCCCCTCATCCGCACACATCCCGCTACCGGACGCAAGAACCTTTTTGTCGGCCGTCACGCCAGCCACATTCTGGGCGAGGATTTGGAGGAGAGCCGCAAACTTCTGGCCGAACTGACCGAGGCGGGCGCGCAGCCGCCACGCACCTGCAGGCACGCCTGGAAACCCGGCGACCTGGTGATCTGGGACAACCGCTGCGTCCTCCATCGCGGCCACCGCTGGCCCGAGGATCAACCGCGCACCATGGTCCGTACAACCGTCGCCGGCGACGGTGCGGATAAGGAATGGCTGTTGGAAACGGCGTAAAATAACAATGCGCAATCGCTGGACCATGCTGGCCGTGCTGTTTCTGGCGCGGACGGCGATGAGCTTTCAGTTCCAATCCGTCGGCTCGTTGTCGCCTTTCCTTGTGCCTGACCTAGGCCTGGACTATGCGGCGTTGGGCACCCTGATCGGGCTGTATATGCTGCCGGGCCTGGTGATCGCCCTGCCCGGTGGCGTGTTGGGCCGGCGGTTCGGCGAAACACGGATGTGCCTTCTAGGCCTGGCGCTGATAACGCTTGGCGGATTGCTCATGGGGCTGGCCGAGACCTATGCCCTGGCCACCATCGGCCGGGTCATCGCCGGAGTCGGCGGTGTCATCATCAATGTATTGCTGACCAAGATGGTCGCGGACTGGTTCGCGGGGCCCGAGATGATGACCGCCATGGCGCTGTTCGTAAACTCCTGGCCGGTCGGCATCGGCCTTGGCCTGTTGACTCTGGGACCATTTGCGCCATCTCCCTGGTCCTCGTGGCACTTTGCTATCGCCCACCCGCCGGCGCCGCAAAGCCGACCGGCGCCGGATCATTGGCGTCGATGTTCCGTCTTGGCTTTACGGGCCGGGGGCTGGCCTTGGTGCTGTTGGCCGGGACGCTCTGGTCGTTGTTCAATGTCAGCTTCATCCTGGTGGTGAGTTTCGCGCCGGATTTTCTGACGGCGGCGGGTCATTCCCAGACCGACGCCGGTGCCGTTGTCAGCATTGCAACCTGGTTGACGGTCATAATGGGGCCGGTGGGCGGTCTGCTGGCGGAACGCTCGGGGCGGCCTGGCATGATTCTGGCCGTATCGTTAACCGGATTTGGGGCGGCGGTCGCGGCGATGACAGTATGGGATGCGCCGATCCCGTTGTTCGCGATCATGGGCATAATCGGCGGCCTGGCGCCGGGCATCATCATGGCGTTGCCGGCCCGGGTGGTTCGTTCGGAGGTTCTTGCACCGGCCAGGGGGCCTATTTTACCTGCTATTACGCCGGCATGGCCCTGTTACCGGCGGCGGCTGGCTGGATCCGCGACGCCGCCGGCCAGGCCGGCGCACCGCTGCTGTTCGCCGCCGGCATTTTATTCGCGGCACTTCTCACATTTCTCGTTTTCGCTAGGTTGGCGCGGAATTGACTTCAGGCCCGATTGGTTCTCACTTGAGCTGGACCAGCATATTTTTCGAACACTTTGGCTGGCCAATTTCGGACCCGGTTTGCTATGCTTCGGATCAATTGGTTTGCTGATCAATCGAATGAATGGGAGGCGTTGTGTGTTGGCGGGAACAAACAGTCAAGGCGGTGTCATCGATGGGGACAGGCTGTCGAGTTTGGTAGACAGCGAACGGGGTACCATCGACCGGCGCATCTATTCCGATCCCGATATCTACAAGCTGGAGCTGGAGCGGATCTTCGCGCGGGCCTGGAATTTCATGTGCCACGAATCCCAAATTCCAAACACCGGTGATTATTTCATCAACTTTATCGGCGAAGATCAAGTCATTGTCGTGCGCGACAACGATGGCGCCGTGCAGGTTCTGTTGAACACTTGCCGCCATCGCGGCAATGCACTGTGCCGGGCGGAACAGGGCAATACAAAATCCTTTGTCTGCAGCTATCATGGTTGGAACTATGGCCTCGACGGTCGGTTGCTGGGCATTCCCGGCCAGAAGAATTTTTACCGCGATCAGATTGATCCGGCCGAATGGGGACTGGTGAAGGCGGCGAAGGTAGATGATTACAAGGGCTTCTACTTCGCAACGTTGGACCCGGGCGCGCCGGATTTGCATGACTTTCTTGGCGACGTGGGCCGCACGGGAATGGAAGTCCTGCTGGCCCAGGGGGAGGTGGTTGCCGTCGATGGAGTGCAAAAAAACATCATCGACTGCAATTGGAAAATCGCGGTGGACAATCTGTTTGATTGGTATCACGTCAAGATCAGCCACCGTTCAGCCGCCAAGGCGGGTTTCCTCAACCCCCGCATGATGATGCCCATGGACCAGATGGTCATGCTGGGTGAATACGGCCATGCTATCGGCGGGCCCATGATTTCCGAGGCACAACAAGCTGAAATTGACCAGTTGAGCGACGAAGAACGCGCCGATATCGATCTATTGAGTGATGCGGAACGGGCAAAATTGGCCCCGCGCATCAACGAACGCCGCCCAGTCCGCAAGAAAGCGACGGCGGAGGCCATGGGCCCCGTGGGCGTGCGGGCCTCGGGTCATCCGAACATATTTCCCAACCTTTGGATCTCGACGCGCGGCATGCAGGTCTCTCTGCGTCTGCCGCGCGGGCCGTTCGAAACCGAAGTGTGGTGGTTTACGTTCATGCCAAAAAAATTCACGCCGGACCAACGGCGTGGGGCCATGAAGTTCATTTCTCATTCATTCGGGCCCGCTGGCCTGCTGGAACAGGACGATGGCGAAAACTGGAGCCAGAGCACCCAATCATCCCGCGGCGTTGTCAGCGGTCGCATACCGCACAATATGCAAATGGGCCTTGGCCAGGATGAAGTGCTAGAGCATCCATTGGGACAGAAGCGCATCGAAACCCGGGTCAACGAACATGCCCAGCGCTGGACCTACAAATGCTGGGCCGAGTGGTTGCGGGCGGATGACTGGGACGATCTGATGGCCATGCGCTCACCGTCGCCCACGGGGCGGATCTAGGGTGCCGGCGGCGGGGAGCATGGACGCGGGGGAAAGACTGGCGCTGCAGTTCGATGTGGAGCAATTCTTCTACCACGAGGCGGCGTTATTGGATGATCGGGAATTCCGTGCCTGGTTGGATCTAGTCGCGGATGACATGCACTATTGGATGCCCATTCGGCGCACGGTAACCCGGGACAATTTGGACCAGGAATTCACTAAAATCGGCGGCATGTCGTATTTTGATGATGACAAGGATGATCTGGTCATGCGGGTCGAAAAACTTGAAGCCGGCTCCGCCTGGTCGGAAAACCCCGCCTCGCGGACGCGGCATTTTGTCTCCAACGTTCGCATTCTTGAAACATACCGGGACGAGATAGCGGTGGAGGCGGCCTTCCATCTGTACCGCTCCCGCCTGAACGGCAAGATTGATCACTGGATCGGCAAGCGAAGGGACCGCCTGCGCCGGATGGAGCAAGGCTCCCAACAGGAGATTCAGCCGGGGTTTCAAATTTTCCAGCGGCACATATTTCTTGACCAGACCATTATCCGCTCGACCAATTTATCCAACCTGTTTTAGGCCGCGCCATGACACGACTAAATGAACAAGTGATATTGATCACGGGCGGTGCGTCGGGCCTGGGGCGGGCTATTGCCGCCCGTTGTCTGAAGGAAGGCGCGCGTGTTGCCGTGCTGGACCGTTCCGAGCAGAAGCTGGGTGAACTCAAGGATGCCTTGGGCGACAGCGTGACCACAACGGTGGGAGATGTCCGCTCCCTGGCCGACAACAACCGCGCGGTTGAAGATTGCCTGGCGGCCTTTGGCAGACTGGATTGCGCCATCGGCAACGCGGGTATCTGGGACTATTCGACCAATCTGCTGGATTTGCCGGCGGACAAAATAGATCGGGCTTTTGATGAAGTCTTTCACATCAACGTCAAGGGCTACCTGCTGCTGGCCAAGGCCGCCACACCGGCGTTGGTGGATAGCCGAGGTTCAATGATCTTCACGATCTCCAACGCGGGCTTTTATCCTGATGGCGGTGGACCATTGTACACGGCAAGTAAGCATGCCGCCGTCGGCTTGGTGCGACAGCTTGCCTTTGAGCTGGCCCCTTTTGTCAGGGTCAACGGCGTGGCGCCAGGCGGCATCACCACGGATTTGAGAGGACCCGGTTCGCTGGGACTGGCGGAGCGGTCCATCGCGAACCTGGGACTGGCCGATTCCGCCAAGGAACGAGTGCCCATTGGGCAACTGCCCACGGCGGATGAATATGCGGGTGCCTACATATTTTTTGCGGCCCGGGAAGACAACGTGCCCGCGGCGGGCAGCATATTGAATTTTGACGGCGGCCTTGGCATTCGTGGACTGCGGCAAACCATGGGCGGCCGGGATTTGCCCGAACGTATCGCGAATATGAACAAGGCAAAGGAACCATAGACATGGCGGTGGAAGCGCTCTCATATTTCGGCGTATCGGTCGACAACCGCGAAGATTGGCTGAAATTCGGCACCGACGTTCTAGGGTTGATGCCGGCGGGCGGGGAGAATGGGGGAAACCGCCTGCGGGCCGACCATCGGGACTGGCGTATCGATGTGGCGAAGGGCGAGGCCGACGACATATCCTTCGCCGGGTTCGAAGTTGCCGATCAGGCCGCCCTCGACTACATGCATCGGCATCTGTTGAACCAGGGCATCGACGTTGGCCCAGGGGACAAGGAATTGGCTGCGAACCGTGGCGTCGTTGATCTGATCATCTGCAAGGATCCCGACGGCCTGGATATTGAAATATTCCATGGTGCCTCGGAACGATTCGAGACCCCGTTCCGTTCACCGAGGGGGGTTGACCACTTTGTCATGGGTGACCAAGGGCTTGGTCACATCGTTCTTGGCTGCAATGATATCGGCGCGAGCCGGCGATTTTATGCCGATGGCTTGGGCTTTCGTCTGTCGGACGTGATCCGTATGGAAATCGGCGGCGGCCGCCTGGAGCTGGAGTTTTATCATTGCAATCCCCGTCATCACACCCTCGCC
Organism: Alphaproteobacteria bacterium; assembly: GCA_029936195.1. Classification (GTDB taxonomy): domain Bacteria; phylum Pseudomonadota; class Alphaproteobacteria. The sequence goes on along the minus strand of JAPYUH010000018.1, from coordinate 27,157 downwards.
CTCGTGCCCGTCCTGGCCGGCAAGAGGCTGCGCCATTTCATGCTGCAGGTCGATAGCATGAACGAGGTTGGCTTTGCCTTGGACCGTGCCGTGGCGGCGGGAGCGCCCATCGCCGCGACCCTGGGCCGCCACACCAACGACCATATGATTTCGTTCTATGCCAATACCCCGGCCGGCTTTGAAGTTGAATTCGGCTACGGCGCCCGCACCATCGATGAAGAGAGCTGGCACACCGCCCTGCACCATGCCCCCAGCACCTGGGGACATAAGCGCGGTTAGAGCGGTTTCCTCGAGCGCCGCGGCTATAATTCCAACACTGCCTTGGCAATGATGTTGCGTTGGATTTCGTTGCTGCCGCCATAAATTGTCGCGGCCCGGCGCAGCAGACGCTCCTGCATCAGGCCGACGCCATGATCCGGGCCGATGGGGGGCTCGTTGCGGTCGGGGTCCTGGGCGTCGGGGGGGAAGGGGGCTGCGTAGTTCCCGATGGCCTCGATCATCAACTCGTTCAAGGTTTGCTCGACCTGAGTGCCGCCGATTTTCAGGGTGGAGGCTTCCGGACCGGGGGGCTGGCCAGCCTTTTCCTGGGCCAGGATACGCAATTGGGTGAACTCTACGGCTTGCAGCGCGACTTCGGCCTGGCTGATCCTTGCGTTGAATGACGGGTCCGACAGCATGCTTTTGCCTGCGTCCAATTCGATGCCGGCAATGGCCTTTAAGCGTTCGACCTTGCGTTTTGACTTGCCCACGCCCGCGATGCCGGTCCGTTCGTGGCCGAGCAGGAATTTGGCGTAGGTCCAGCCTCTGTTTTCCTCGGCGATCCGGTTGGTGACGGGCACGGTCACGTCGTCAAAAAAGACTTCGTTGAGGTAATGATGGCCGTCAATCGAGATGATCGGCTTCACGGTAATGCCCGGCGCGGTCATGTCGATCAAGATGAACGAAATGCCTTCCTGTGGCTTGCAATCGGGATCCGTGCGCACCAGGCAGAACATCCAATCCGCATGATGGGCATGGGACGTCCAGATCTTGTGGCCGTTGACGACGTAGTCGTCTCCGTTCCGTACGGCACGGGTTGACAGTGAAGCCAGATCGGAGCCCGAGCCCGGCTCCGAATAGCCCTGGCACCAGAATTTCTCGCCCCGGATGATCGGCCCCAGATGTTGTTGCTTTTGCTCATCGCTGCCAAACGCGCAGATGACCGGCCCCACCATGGAGATCCCAAAAGGGCTTTGCCGGGGGCAGTCGGCGGCCTGATATTCCGCGTCATAGATATACTTCTGCATGGCATTCCAGCCCGTGCCGCCGTATTGCACTGGCCAATTCGGCGCTCCCCAGCCCTGTTCATGAAGAAGTTTCTGCCACCGGCGGGTATGGTCCTTTGATACATAAGACGGCGCGAGGCGCACCCGGTCCTGAATTTCGGGCGGCAATTTGGTGGCGATAAATTCCCGTACCTGGGCCTGAAAGGTCAGCTCCTCGTCATTCAGCGCCAAATCCATGACGGTCTCCCTCCTACAAAACGCAACTTTTTTCCATTGCCGCCA
>JAPYUH010000018.1:0-25510 GCA_029936195.1 Alphaproteobacteria bacterium | reverse complement strand
CCGGCCCATTGGCTTGGATCAGGTTCAGACCTTCGGGCTCCAACGCGGCGTTGATGGCGCGGGCGACGATTTGTGCCGCCGGCAAGACCGCCGCCAGATCGGCCGGGTCCGCGGCCAGCTGGTCGACGCAATGGGCCTTGGTCAAGACCAGGCAGTGGCCGTCCTGAAAGGGGTTGATGTCCATCATGGCGTAGGTATGGTCATCTTCGTACAACTTGAAAGAAGGTATCTCGCCCGCGATGATTTTGCAGAAAATGCAGTCCGTGTCGGCCATGGCAATGCTCCAGACATCAAAATGACGGTGCGAAGCTTACCAACCGGGCCGGCGGTTGGCAGCCTCAATTTTGTTTCACCTTTTGGTGGATTGGCGATACCATGCCCGACCCTGCGATACCAGGACACTGGAATGGCAAACAGCGGACCACGTTCAGCCAAGGATTTGGAGACGCCACGCCGGGCGGAATGGCCGCTGATAACGGAGTTTGCCTACCGGCGCGACTATTTCAGACGCTGGATACTTGCCGCGCTGTCCGGTTCCGCCGTGTTGTTTGCCGCCGGTCTGTATCTCACCGCCATCGCGGTATTTTTGGCCATGCCGCTGCAGGCCGCTCTGGTCCACCTGCGTTGTCCCGGTTGTGACATGCCCACCACGCTGCAAGGTGTAACCGATGGCCGCAACTGCCTCGGCTGCGGCCGGCGACTGCGATTTTAGGCTTAACCCCTTCTTTGCGGAATTCCGGTTAGTTTATCGGATCTGGTGCGGTCGCGGTTTTCCGCGCTTTTGTTGGTTGCATAATTCAATACGGCAGGAAATATGGCATATAATCTGGAGCAGGTTCAGGTCCAGTTGATTGAGGACAACCGCAATATGCGGGCGTTGGTCAAGGCGAAGCTTGTCGCCTTGGGCATGAAAAGCGTGCGCGATTATGCCAATGGGGAGCAAGCCCTGGAGGCCATTGAAAAATTCACCCCTGATCTGATCATCACCGATTGGATGATGGCGCCCGTGGACGGCTTGGAGTTCACGAAGTTTATCCGCAGCGACATTGACAGCCCGGACATCTTTACGCCGATTATTCTGATGACCGGCCATACCGAGAAATGGCGCATCATCACGGCCCGGGACGCCGGTGTTAACGAATTGCTGGCCAAGCCCATATCGGCCAAAACCCTGTGCGACCGAATCCTCGCGGTGATCGAGAAACCGAGACCCTTCGTGCGGACCAAAAGTTTTTTCGGCCCCTGTCGCCGGCGGGTTAATTGGAAAGAATATATGGGCCCGGAGCGGCGCTTCAAGGCTGAGCGCACCAACGAACTCATGAATTTTGATGCCGATTCAACAGAACAAGACGTCGCCGATGTGGAGCGTCTATTGGAATCACTATAGCGAAATCATTGTTGCGGTGGCCCTGTTTAGGTGCCCATCGTCATTGACAGACAGGAGTACGGCACATGCCACGAGCCATGCCAACACCAGATAACACGCCGCGCGGCAAGCCCGGGGATTACGAGGAAATTCCGATTTCTAACAAATTGCTGGCAAAGGTCGGCCCTGGCTATGCGCCAACCCTGCCGCCGTTGAACGGGCCAACAACATCGTCGAACAGATGAAGGCCGACTATGAATCGCGCCTGACCGCCGAGCTGGAAAATCTGTTGGCCCTGTTTCAGGCCATGTGTGCCATCAACGAATACGATCTGGATAAATTGCACGATCAGGTCCACGAAATTCGTGGCGAGGCCGGCACCTTCGGATATGACCTGGTTTCCAATATCGGTAAATTGCTGTGTGAACTATTGTCACCAATTGAAGAGGTCACGGAGATTGACCAAAAAGCCATCAGTGCCCATTTGAATGCCATGCATACGGTTGTCTCGCAAAAAGTCAAAGGCGCCGGACCGGAGGTGGCAAAGCAAATCGTCGAGGGCCTGACCGCCATCGTGGCAAAATCCCGAAGTGCCGAATAAGCTCTAATTTTCCCGAGGTGTGTTACACCTCCTCCCATGATTGGTGTTGGGAGAGGATGCAAATGACGGGCGCTGGCGAAACGGGCCAACCAAAATCCGGGCGCCGGTATGTTGACGATGGCCTGCGCCGGGAGGATTTGACCGAGGGTCGGATCAACGAATTGATCCGGGAGTCCGATCAATCCGGCCTTCTGCAAATCTTGCCCGAGGCCGAGCGCGAGGCCAGCCGCCGCGAAACTCTGGCGCGGCATGACAGAACCCAGGATCTATGGATATTCGGTTATGGTTCGCTGATGTGGAACCCGGCCTTTCATCATGCCGAGGCCGGCGGGGCGCGCATTTTCGGCTATCACCGGCGGTTTTGTATGTGGATGCCCATGGGCCGGGGTAGCCCCGAACGTCCCGGCATGATGCTGGCGCTGCAGCGGGGCGGCTCCTGCCACGGCCGGGCCCTGCGGATACCCGCCGCCCAGGTGGAGGCGGAAACCCGTATCGTCTGGCGCCGGGAAATGATCGCGGGGGGCTATTGCCCGACCTGGGTCCGGGCCGAATACGGCGACCGCTCGGTCCGCGCCCTCACTTTCGTGGCAAACCCGCTTTACCCTCGCTATGACGGCGGGGTTCCGCTCAAAGACACCGTCCGTGCAATTGCCACCGCCGAAGGCCGTCTGGGCCGTTGTCGTGATTACCTGCACAATCTGGTCATGCACCTCGACGATTTGGGCATAGCCGATGGGCAGATGCATCAGTTGTACAAGATGGTTGAAGCGCACGCCGACTAGCCGCGACAGGCTCTAGGTATGAGTTCTCACACCTAATCCAGGTGCCCGGTCTTGACGTAAAGCGTACAGCCCTCATCGCTGAACGGGGCGTGCCGGCTGCCGTCGGGCAGGCGGAACCAGGTGCCCGTGGGGTAGTGGCCGTCTTCGTCGGCAATGCTGCCCGCCATGACAAAAACTTCTTCGCCGCCTGGATGATCGTGGGATTGATAGCGGGCGCCGGGCTGCCAGCGCGACAGTCTGATCCGCTCGTTGCCAAATTGGTGCAGCTCGCGGGTGGAGAGGCCGTCCGCCGCGCCGGGGCGCCAGGCGCCGGGTTCCCGCGTGTCGATGCGCAGGAAATCCTGATCCTCCGCGTCCATCTGCCACAGCTTGACCAGAATGATGCAGCCGCCCTTGGTAAAGGGTTTATGGGACGAGCCCACGGGATTGCGCACATACATACCCGGGCCGTAGTCGCCATGCTGATCCGAGAAGGTGCCTTCCAGGATCAGGAATTCCTCGCCGCCCGTATGGGTGTGGGCGGGGAAATAGCTTTCGGGCTCATAGCTTACCAGAGACGTGGCGCGGCCGCTTTCGGCCGCCTCCCGGTCCAGCATGCGCCGGCGCACGCCCTTGGCGGGGCTGTCGACCCAATCCAGGGCCTCAGTGTCGATCACCACGCGTTGGCTGAAGTCCATGTTGATGCGCATTCCCGTGCCTCGGTGTTTTGCTAATCCGCTGGTAGGTCGATAGTCGTCGTCAGCCTTCAAGATGCTCCCAATCATGGAAGCGATCAAGATTTCGCGACACGTTCGGCGGCCATGCGGCGCAGTTCGGCGCGTTGGATTTTGGTGCCGTTGGCGCTTTCCGTGGTGGGGAAGGCATCCAGGGCGAAAATGCGCAGGGGCGCCTTGAAACGCGCCAGGCCGTCCAGGCAGTGCTGACGCAGATCATCTTCGTCAAAATCCCTGTCCGGCGCGGCAATGACGAAGCCCATGGCGCGAATGCCGCCGCCGGCGATTTTGACGCCGACCACCTGGGCATCGGCGACGCCGTCGTGTCCCATCAAATGGTTCTCGATCTCCGCCGGGCTGACCAGAAAACCACCCAGGCGCAAGACGTCGCCCATGCGCTGGAGATAGAGGAAACGGCCATCCTCCGTCAATTGCCCCAGGTCACCGGAGCGCAGGAAGCCGTCTTCGGTGAATTCCTCCGCCGTGGCCTCCGGGTTAAGGTAGTATTCCTTCATCAGGGAGGGACCCTTCAACTCCAACTCGCCCGGGACCCCTGGGCCCAGCAATTCGCCGCTATCGGGATCCCGCACCCGGACCTGGGATAGGTCGCTGATCGGCCGGCCGCCGCCGGCGATACGCTCGGCCAGGGGCAGGTCCATGGGTTGCACGGCGAACAGGGCCTGGACCTCGCTCATGCCGTACAGGCCGACCATGTGAATGCCCCGCGTCTCGGCCCGGGCCGCCAGTTCGGTGTAATTGGTGGCAAAGGCGGCGGAGCCCACAAAACGCAGATTGGGCAGGGGTTTGTCCAGGGTGCTGTGGTCCAGGATCGATTGGATCATATCGTCCGTGGCGTTGAAATTGACCACGTTATGGCGGGCCGACAGATCCACGGTCTGCTGGGGATCGAATGATGCGGTCAGCACCGTCGGCTGGCCGGATGCCAAACCGGCCATGATCTGGGTGAAGCCGAAGACGCCGCATAACGGCATCATCTGCAACAGGGCACCGTTGGAGGCGGTATAGCCGAAACCCTCCGCGACCAGCCTGGCATGACGCGAGATGCTGCCCTGGGTGTGGAAGACGAATTTCGGCGCCTTGGTGGTGCCCGACGTGGTGAAGATATTGCAACCCTGCTCCGGCGTGGCGTGATCGTCGCCATAGGCCTCGCACCGGATCGCCTCGTTGTAGTGCAGGCGGTCACAATGGCTGACGGGGCCGGGAAGATCCTCCACCCCTGTGCCCTCGTCATAAAGCACAAGGCTCCTCAGGCCGGCCAGGGCGTCGCCGTCGGCGGCCGCCAGCAAGCCCAGAAAATCAATCTCGCGAAAGCCGGGCCACATCACCAGGACTTCCGCTCCGGAGCGGCGGATGATGTCGGAGACTTCAACCGAGCGAAACCGGGTATTGACCGCCACGGCGATGGCGCCCAGACGGCAACAGCCCAGGCACAGCGCCATATAAGCCGGACAATTGGGCAGCCATAGGGCCACCCTGTCACCCTGGCCGACGCCTAGATTGTGCAAAAGGGTGGCGGCGCGGCGGCCCATGTCATCAACCTGGGCGAAGGTGATCGGCTGGTCGTGATAAATGATCGCGGTGTGATCGCCGCGATGGTCGGCCAAATCCGCCAACAGGGCGGTGACGGTATCCATGGGTTTGTCTGCTCCGAACTAGATTCTCGCACAATAAATTTCGTGCTGCTAAATTTCACCCTTTACCTTGCGCATCAAGGTCTTCAGATCCATGGGCACGATGGTGGTTTGGCTAATGCGCTGATCGATCTCCTCGCTGCTCAGGCGCCAGCTGTCGCCTTCAATCTCGGCAACGAAAATCTGCACGAATTTACGGTAGTTGCCCAGGGCCGTTTGGGCATCGGCATGGTCGGCCAGAATGGCCAGGGCAAGCTGGCTGGGACCGCTGCCTTCATATCCCCATTCTTAGCCGCTGGCATGGAAATCGCGCAGGTCCAAACGGGCATCAAGGGGCTGTCTGTCTACTCGAACCGTCACCGTCTCGCCGGTTCTTTGGCCTTCATAAATTTTCATGTGCCCATTATAGCGCGGAATGTTCAGTCAGGCACTTCGATCTGGCCTTCCATGTAGAACGCGCAACTGCCCTGCAGGATGACCCGGTCGCCATCCACGCGGCACCCCACATCGCCGCCGCGGGCTGAAATCTGCCGCGCTACCAGATCGGCCTTGCCCAGACGCTCGGCCCAATAGGGCGCCAAGGTGCAATGGGCCGAACCGGTTACCGGGTCTTCGTCAATACCGGACATGGGCGCGAAGAAGCGGGAGACGAAATCCACATGCCTGCCCGGCGCCGTGACGATGACATTGGCGGCAAGGGTAGCGAAATTTGGCGCCAGACCGGCCACCTGATCCTCGTTTTCATAGATGAAGAATAAATAGGGTGCGCCATGCACTTCCCGGATCCGCCTGCAGGTTTGCGGCGCCAGACCCATGGCGGCAATTAGTTCGGGCGTGGGTTCAATTGTATCGCCCGGCGGCATGGCCGGGAAATCCATGGTCAGGCCCTTGCCGTTGCGCCGTACCAGCAGGGTGCCGGAGCGGGTTTCGAACGCTACCTCGCGGCCCAGCAGCATCAGGTGATTGAGGATCACATGCCCCGTGGCCAGGGTGGCATGGCCGCACAGATCAACTTCCACGGCCGGGGTGAACCAACGCAGATGAAAACCCGCGCCCTCGGCCACATAGAATGCCGTCTCGGACAGATTATTTTCGGCCGCGATGGCTTGTAGGAGGTCGTCGTCCAGCCAGTTTTCCAGGGGACATACGGCGGCCGGGTTGCCGCCGAACGGCGTCTCGGTAAAGGCATCAATCTGATAAATTGGTATCCGCACAATCGGTCTCCCATAGGATCAATATTCATATTGTATCGATTTTGTATTTATGATTGACGTAGAAATAGGCGTCAATTACGATATTGTCACCATGGCAATTTATCAGCCAGATATCTCTCGTCGTACCGGGCCCAAGTATCGCGCCATCGCCCAAGCTATTGGCGAGGATATTGCCAATGGTAAATTGGCGCCCGGCATGCGCCTGCCCACGCACCGGGACCTGGCCTGGCGCCTCGGCGTTACCGTGGGCACGGTCAGCCGGGCCTATGGCGAGGCGGCGCGGTTACATCTAGTCGGCGGTGAAGTGGGGCGGGGCACATATGTGCTGGACGCGGCCCGGGCGGACCTCCCCAGTCTGGCGCTGACGCCAAGCCATCTGATCGAAATGACCCAAAACAGCCCGCCCCTCGGTCCCCATGGCGCCGCCTTGTCCGACAGCCTGCGGACCCTGGCCGATTTGCCGAATACCAATGCGTTGCTGGGCTACAACACCGAAGTCGGACCCGAAGTGCATCGTCGGGCCGGCGCCGCCTGGCTGACCCGGCCGGGCTGGGATGTGGCGGCCGACGACATCATCATCATGGGCGGGGCGCAATTGGCCCTGCTGTCGGCCATGATGACCTTCACCCGGGCCGATGATCCGGTGTTGTTGGAGCAATTGACCTATAGCCAGCTGATCGATGAAGTGCACTTCGCTCAACGCCGGGCCGTCTCCGTCACCTTGGACGGGGAGGGTTTGCAGCCCGACGCCCTGGATGCGGCCTGCCGGGCCAGCGGGGCGAAGTTGCTGTTCGTGATGCCCACCTTGCAGAACCCCACCAATGCCGTGATGTCCCAGGATCGGCGGCGGGATATTGTCGAAGTGGCCCGGCGTCATGATCTGCTGGTGGTGGAGGACGATGTCTATGGCTACCTGATGGCCGAACGCCCCCTTCCCATCGCGGCCCTGGCGCCCGAGCGGACGATCTATGTCACCTCCGCCTCGAAATGCCTGGCGCCGGGCTTGCGCGTGGCCTGGGTGGCCGCCCCCCCCAACCTGCGTCCCCAATTGGCCGAGGCCGCCCGCATCACGACGGTGACCCAACCGGCGGTCATGGGCGCCATCGCCTCGCAATGGATTCTGGAGGGGCGGGCCGAAACCCTGTTGCAATGGCAGCGTCGGGAAATCGCCGCGCGTTTCAAGATCGCCCGGCAGGCCTTGGACGGCCTGGACTGGCGCGGCCACCCATCGGCCTTTCACGTCATGCTGCATTTGCCGCCGCCCTGGACCGGCGATGTTTTCGCCGCCGCCGCCCGTCAGGCCGGCATCACCATTCAGCCCATCTCGGCCTTTGACGCGGGCGCCGATTATGCCGGCCAGGCGGTGCGTATCACCCTCACCCAAGTGGCCGATCACGACATCCTGGCCAAGGCCCTATCGACCCTGCGCCGGATCCTGGGGCGTGGACCCAACCGGCCCCGGGCGGTCATTTAAGACCGGAAATTTATTCGACGATAATTCGGGCGCTTTTGACGCCGTTTTGCAATATCTGCCGCAGGGCTTCGTCGGCGGCCTCGACCGAGAATATGGGGCCAAGTCGGACGCGGAACATTTCCTGCCCCTTGATGAAGACGTTGGTAATGGTACTGGGCCCAATGTAGGCCAATTGGGCGCGCAGGCGGTTGGCGTTTCGGGCCAGGGAAAAGGAGCCCGCCTGGATAAAAATGCTCGACGGACCCACCGGCTTTTGCACCACCTTGCCGGCAATTGGTTTGACCGCCGTAATCGGATCCGCGTTGGCGACCTGTATCGGCGTGGTTCCCGGCTTGGATGGGGCGGCGGCGGATTTTACGCCCGGCGGCGGGGCCAGTGTTTGCGCCGTGACATCGCCGCGGGGCAGGGCGGGCAGGGCGTTCTGCTGTTCGGGCGGTGTCGCCACCCGCTTGGCCACGACCTTGCCGGGCTGGATGCCGATCATGGTCACCCGTACCTTTGCCGTGCCCTGCCCATGGAACCCCAATAATTGTGCCGCCCGTCGTGAAACATCAATGATGCGGCCATTGACGAAGGGGCCCCGGTCATTGACCATCAGCACTAGGGAACGGCCATTATCCAGATTGGTGACCCGGACCCGCACCGGCATGGGCAAGGTTTTGTGGGCCGCCGTCAGGGCGTTCATATCGTAGATTTCGCCATTCGCCGTGCGCCGGCCATGAAACGGATTGCCATACCACGAGGCGATGCCGGTTTCGTCATACTGCGGGTCTTCCTGGGGGTAATACCAAATGCCCTTGACCGCGTAGGGCTTGCCGACCTTATAGACGCCGGCGGAGGGACTGGGTTTTTCAGACCCCGCCTGGCCCAATTTCTTGGCCACGTGAACAGCCAGCTGGCTTTCCGCGCAGGCGGTCAGTGCAAAAGCCGCCAACAGCCAGATAATCGGCCGGAAAATGCTCCGGCGGGAAAAAATCTCAGCCATCGGCGCCAATTCCATCCGCCAACAGTCCCACCGCCAAGGCAAAGTAGGTTGACCGGTTCCACAATAGCGTGGTGCGGTAATTGTTATAGACCATGTAGGCGGGCGACATTTTGCCCTTTTCCGGCAGCACGATGGAGGCGGCGAGCTGGCGGCTGGGCAGGTCACCGCCGTCGGCCCGGCGCACGCCCAATGCCTGCCATGCGCCAATGGGTTTGCGTACCTTCAGATCCGCCATGGCGCGATCGAAATCGGCGGGCAGGGTGACTTCCCGGCCCCAGGTCTGATCCGACCGCCAACCGGATTTGGCCAGATAATTGGCGGCGGAGGCAAAGACGTCCTGCCGCGTGGTCCAGATATCCCGCCGGCCGTCGCCGTCATAATCAATGGCGTGGGCCAGGAACGAGGACGGCATGAACTGACACTGCCCCATGGCACCGGCCCAGGACCCCACCATGTCCTTGGGCGCAATATGGCCTTCGTTGAGGATTCGCAGGGCGTTCAACAATTCCTTGCGGAAATAGGCGCTGCGCCGGCCGTCGTAAGCCAGGGTGGCGAGCGCCGGAATAACCTTGAAGCCCCCGGTCACCCGGCCGAAATCCGTCTCGATCCCCCACAAGGCGACTATGAAACGGGGCTGCACGCCGATCTTCTGGCCGATCTCCTCCAGCAGGGCCCGATTGGCCAAGAATTTGGCCCGGCCTTTACGGATGCGGGCGCGGGGCACCACACGGTCGCGATACTGCGTGAAGGTCAGGGTGAATTCCGGTTGCCGCCGGTCCAGTTCGATGACCCTGGGGATGGGTTTGATCTGGCCCAGGGCCTCATCCAGTATTGCGGCGGAAATGCCCTTGGCATGGGCTTCGGCCCGCAATTCCTGCAGCCAGGTCTGGAATTCCTGTGCGCCCGCAAAAGGGGAGAACAGGAACACGAGCGAAAAAATTGCCAGGGTTCGGGCTGTATTCAACACAAATTTCACCTCGTCATATCGACGTACCGCAACCGCTTGTGGCATGTCGGCGGGGTGGGGACAAGGTGTTGTGTTCACCTTGTCCCGCCATGCCCGGTCTAGGCCGCGTGTCCCTTCTCGTCGGCGGCGGCGAAGGCATCGATACCGATATCCGCGCGGAAGTCCGCCGTGGCCTCCGCCTTCACGTCTTCCAAGGGGATTCCGGTCGCATCGGCTACTCGGTCGATGGCATTGAACAGCGCCGCCACCGCCGCCGTATCGGTCAGCGCCGCCCCGCCCATGACAGCCGCGATATCCTCTCGCGCTGCCTTTAGTTCGCCCGCGTCATCACCCAATACGGCCGTTGCGAAACGAATCAGTCTCGCACCATTTTCAATGCCGCCGTCGCGCGGGTCGCCGTCCCCGACCATAATCGAAAGATCGAAGTCACCACCATCATTGTTGCCGCTCGCACGGAGCAGCTGCCCATGGCTGGTGGTTCAATAAACGCACTGGTTCAGGGCCGAGACCCTGCCGGCCACCAGTTCGATTTGCGCATGGTTGATGGCGCGGTATTCGTTATCGAAATCCCGCATCGCCTGGGGCGGCAGATACTGGTTTACCACCAGATCAAAGAACCCCTTGACCGCCGCCGGCACCAAACTCATGGCCTGGTAAATATTCGCCGCCGTGGGCCGGCCGGCGTACAGGTCCTGGTCATCGGTGCCGATCGCATCTTCCGGCGCCAAGGTAGGCACCCAGGCCAGTTGCCGCCTTGCCGCGGGCCGCTTGCGCGTCGGTTCGCCTGGCCGCGCTTCGGGCAGGGGCCACGGGTCAAGCCCAAGGCCATGAGTAAATGTATCGATGGCGACGATGTTGGCGATCACGCCCAGCGTCTCCACATAGCGTTCCTCGACCATGCCGCTGGCAAGCAAACCCTCGTACCAGTCCCGGCCGAGGCGGCCGGGATCGGTGGCGATACGGTGGATTTGTTCCACCTCAAGGTCGGACAACTGGCCGGTGTGGTCGTGGCTGCCCTGCACCGCGTTCGGCGACAGGGCATCCTTTCTGTCCCGGCATAACTGGCAATCCAGCGCCGTGCGTGTTTCCCCGGCGACGGCAATTCTTTGCGCCCCGGTCAGCCAGATGCCGGCCTGTCCCAACCGTTGCCAGGCCCGCCGGTGGGCGGCGGTGATGTCGTCGCGCACCTCCCAGGGCAGCTTTTGATAGCTGATTTCGGTCATGTTCATTCCCATTCAATCGTTGATGGGCACACTATACTTGCAATCCGGGCCCGTTGGGTGAAATCTACGTGAGCGAATAAAATTAGGGAGGATTGGAATATGGCACTCGTACTCACCAGCCAAAGCTTCAACGACGGCGACTATCTGGGCAATGACCATGTGCTTTCCGAGGCCTATGGCTTCGGTTGCGCGGGCGGCAATCAATCACCACAGTTTTCCTGGTCCGGCGCGCCGGAGGGCACGAATAGCTTCGCCCTGACCTGTTTCGACCCCGACGCCCCCACGGGCAGTGGTTTCTGGCATTGGGTCGCCGTGAACATTCCCGCCAACGTGACCGAGTTGGCCCTGGGCGCGGGTGGCGGCGGCATGCCCGAAGGCACCCTGCAAACCCGCACGGACTTCGGCGCGGTTGGCTATGGCGGCCCCTGCCCACCGGAAGGCGATCACCCCCACCGTTATCTGTTTACCCTGCACGCCGTCGGCCTGGACGCCCTGCCGGTGGAGGCGGATACCTCCGCCGCCGTGGTCGGCTTCATGCTGCACTTCAACACCATCGAAAAAACCGCCTTGATGGGCCTCTACAAGCGCTAGTATTTTTTGTACGGTGACGTAATACCTATTTACACCGCAGTTTGCAGTATTTAGCGGTGTTAATACGCATTACGTCACCGTATTAGGAACTTGCGGTGGACGTTCGATGGCATAAAGCGATAAATTGAAAGTTTCCCGGCGGGCGATGGACCAGCGCTGGATGGGCTCCACATAGGTCATGCCGCAATGTTCCATGACCCGCCATGACGGCTCGTTGTCGGGACGGCAGGCGGCGACGACGCGGCGCAGGGCCAGGGCTTCGAACCCCAAGGCGATGATCACGGCCGCGGCTTCGCGGGCATGGCCGCGGCCCTGGTAGAGCCGGCCGACCCAATAGCCGATCTCGCCTTCGTCCGCGCCGTTGCGGGTCAGGGATATGACGCCGACCAAGGCGCCGTTGGCGCGTGCCACCATGGCGAAAAAGAACCGCCGCTGGCTGTTCAATTCGCCCTCGGCCCAGGCGATGAAGTCCCGAGCCATGTTGGTGTCGTAGGGATGGGGGATGTCCAGGGTCCAGCGCGCCACCTCCCAATCCCCGGCCAGCCTAGTGATAACCGGGGCGTCGGTACGCTCCAGTGGGCGCAGGATCAAATTATCGCTGCGCAAGGGCGGGCGAAACGGCAGGGGAGGCTTGCGCCGCATTTGCATCGGGCGGCCTACAGCAGATCGCGCAGCATGGCGACAAGGGGGCGGTCGGCGGGCGGCATGGCAAGGTCCCCCATGCGCATGGGGCGCAGCCATTGCAAGGCTTGACCCTCGACGGATTTCGGCGTGCCCTCCCAAACCCGACAGACGAACAGGGGCATGAGCAGGCGAAAGTCGTCATAGGCGTGGGAGGCGAAAGTGAAGGGCGCCAGACAAGCCGCGGTGACGTCAATATCCAGCTCTTCCTTGAGCTCCCGGATCAGGGTCTGTTCCAGGCTTTCATCGCCCTCGACCTTGCCGCCGGGAAATTCCCACAGGCCGGCCATGGCCTTGCCCTCGGGCCGTTGCTGCACCAGCACACGGCCGTCCACATCCACCAGGGCGGCGGCGGCGACCAGCAGTAAACCTTGGTTGCTCATTATGACCGGTAGTCGGCGTTGATGGAGATGTAGCCGTGGGTCAGATCACAGGTCCAGACCGTGGCCTTGCCCCGGCCCACGCCCACGTCCACGGCAATATCAATTTCCGCGCCTTTCATATGTGGCACCACCTGTGCCTCGCGGTAATCGGGTTGGGGGTGGCCCTGATCGGCGATCGTTACACCGCCGATGCTGATGGAAAGTTTGTCCCGGTCCGCCCGTTCCCCGGCCCGGCCCACGGCCATGATGATGCGGCCCCAATTGGCGTCCTCGCCGGCAATGGCGGTCTTTACCAGGGGGGAGTTGGCGATGGTCAGGGCGATTTGCCGGGCCGCCCGGGCGGAGGCGGCGCCACTGACGGAGACGGTAATGAATTTCGTCGCTCCCTCGCCATCGCGCACCACCTGATGGGCCAGATCCAGCATGACCGATAACAGCGCCGCCTTGAACGAGGTCAGGCGCCTATCCTTGGCATGGGTGATGCGTGCATGTTTCGGACCTTGCCCCGTAGCCGCCAACAGCACTGTGTCCGAGGTCGAGGTATCGCCATCCACGGTGATGCAGTTGAAGGTTTGGCCGTTGGCCCAGCGCAACAGATCATCCAGCACCGCGGCCGGCAATTTGGCGTCGGTGAACAGGAAGCTCAACATCGTCGCCATGTCCGGCGCGATCATGCCGCTGCCCTTGGCGATGCCGGCGATTTGGACCACCTGGCCATCGATCTCGGCCTGGGCGTGGGCGCCTTTTGGATAAGTATCGGTGGTGCAAATGGCCTTGGCCGCCGCCAGCCAGCCCTGGGGTTTCAGCATGCCGTGCAGGGCGGGCACCGCGCGCACCAGGCGGTCCACGGACAGGGTTTCGCCGATCACGCCGGTGGAGGCGACCATGACCTCGCCCGGGTTGCAGCCCACGGCCCCGGCGATAGCCTTGGCGGTGGCGGCCACATCATCCATGCCCTGGCGGCCGGTGAAAACATTCGCATTGCCGGCATTGATGACAATGGCCCGGGCCTTGCCCTTGGCGACATGCTTGCGGCACCACAGGACCGGGGCGCCGGGCATGGTGGAGCGGGTGAAGACGCCGGCTATGGTGCTGCCGGGCGCCAGTTCCGCCAGGGTCAGATCGGCCCGCCGGCGATAGCGTTCACCGGCCCCACGGGCGGCCAGGCGCAGGCCGGCGATGACGGGCAATTTTGGAAACCCGGCCGGGGCCAAGGGCGAAAGCGTAAGTTTGAGCATAGCAAATCCATACTGTGAAAGCGCCGCATGGTACCCAGGCCGCCAATGTCAAACAAGTGGCGCCAAACCAGATCCGCTACTTGGCTTTCTTCTGCTCCATGATCATATCCACGGGGCTGCCGTCCAGATCGAAGAATTTGATATTCGCGCCCTTGGACAAATCCGCCAGCAACTCGGCCACGATCTGCGCCGCCATGGCCTGGCGCAGTTCCGGCGCTCGCTTGGCAAATGACGGCCCCTCGCCCTGGCGGCGGTCCACCGCGGTGATGATATGCCAGCCAAAACCGGTCTTCACCGGGGCCGAGACATCGCCAACTTTCAGAGCGAAGGCGGCGTTGGCGAAGGCGGGCACCATCTTGTCCTTGGCGAAATAGCCCAAATCACCGCCCTTGGCGCCGCTGGGCCCCTTTGACTTCACCTTGGCGATGGCTGCGAAATCACCGCCCTTTTGCAGCTCGGCAACAATGGCGTCGGCCTCTTCCTTTGTCTCCACCAGGATATGGCTGGCCCGCACCTCGTCCGCCGCGCTGGCCAGTTTGCCCCTCTCGGCTTCATAACGGGCGCGCAAGGCCTTTTCAGTGGCGGCTTTGTTGACTTTCGTCGAGACATAGGCCTGCTCCAGTATTCTGGCGCGGGCCTGCGTGATCTGGCTGGCCACGTCCGGCTGGTCAGCCAGTTTGGCGGCCTCCGCGGCCATCAGGACCAGGCGCCGTTCGGTCAATTGTTTCACCAAGGGCAAATAGATCTCATTCACCGGCATGCCTCGGTATTCCTTGGGCAGGTTTTCATAGGCCAGGCGCACATCGCGGAACAGCACCTTGGAGCCGTTCACCTCCGCCACAACCTGGTCATCGGTGGGCGGGGTCATCGCCGGCTTGGCCTGGCTTTGCGCCATGGCGGTGGTGGCGGCAAATAATGTGATGACGGATAAACAGGCCGCTAACGGCGTCGGAATAAATTTGATCATGGAGATGGGCTTTCATTTGCCGTTGGGGAGAAAACGCCAAGAGCGTTCGCGGCGCAATATCGATTATTGTGCGGTTGCACACAAGTCGTTAAGCCATCTTCTCACATAATGTTGGCCACATATTCTCGCGCCCCGTTCCGTTGACAGAAAGCCGAGTGGCGCTTATGTCTCACTGGTCGCAAAATCACCGCGGCCCTTGCCCCGCGGGGCCCGCCCTGTTTGTTGGTATTTTAGGATTTTTGGAAATTTTGATGGCTATTTTCGGCGGTATCGCCAAGCGCCTTTTGGGCTCGTCCAATGACCGTGTGCTGAAGGGGCTGGAAAAACCGGTCGCCGATATTAATGTTCTGGAGCCGGCCTTCGAGGCCCTGTCGGACGAGGAACTGGCGGCCAAAACCATCGAGTTCCGCCAGCGTCACGAAAATGGCGAAAGCCTGGACGACCTGCTGGCGGAGGCCTTCGCCGCCGTGCGCGAGGCCGCCAAGCGGACCCTGGGCCAGCGTCATTTCGACGTGCAGTTGATGGGCGGCATGGTCTTGCACCAGGGCAAGATCGCCGAGATGCGCACGGGCGAAGGCAAGACCCTGGTCGCCACCCTGCCGGCCTATTTGAATGGCCTGCCGGGCAAGGGCGCCCACGTGGTCACGGTCAATGATTATCTGGCCCAGCGTGATGCCAACTGGATGAGCGTTGTCTTTGCCAAACTGGGGCTTAGTACGGGCTGTATCGTGCATGGCCTGGATGATGACGAGCGCCGCGCCGCCTATGCTTGCGACATCACCTACGGCACCAACAACGAATACGGCTTCGACTATCTGCGGGATAATATGAAGTTCGAACGGCCCTCCATGGTGCAGCGGCCGTTCAATTTCGCCATCGTCGACGAAGTGGATTCCATTCTGATCGACGAGGCGCGTACGCCCCTGATCATTTCCGGCCAGGCGGAGGATTCCTCCGATTTGTATCAATCCGTCGACGTGCTGATGCCGAAGCTGGCGGAAAGCGACTATGAAAAGGACGAAAAGGCCCGCACGGTAAACTTCACCGAGGACGGCGCCGAGTCCATGGAAGACCTTCTCCGCGAGGTCGACATGTTGAAGGGGGAAACCCTGTACGACATGGAGAACGTGACCATCGTGCATCACGTCAACCAGGCACTCCGCGCCCATCATATGTTCCAGCGCGACGTGGACTATATGGTCAAGGACGGCAAGATCGTCATAATTGACGAATTCACCGGCCGGGCCATGGAGGGGCGGCGTTATTCCGAAGGTCTGCATCAGGCCCTCGAAGCCAAGGAAGGCGTCGAGGTGCAGCCGGAAAACCAGACCATGGCGTCCATTACCTTCCAAAACTACTTCCGCCTGTTCCCGAAATTGTCGGGCATGACCGGCACCGCCATGACCGAAGCCGGCGAGTTTTTGGAGATCTATAAGCTGGCGGTGGTCGAGGTGCCGACCCATCTGGACATGGTGCGCGACGACCAGGACGACGAGGTTTATCGCAGCGAAGAGGAAAAATTCGCCGCCATCGCCGAATTGATCGCCGAATGCCAGAAAAGCGGCCAGCCGGCCCTGATCGGCACCGTGTCTATTGAGAAATCCGAGGCGCTGTCGGAGCTGTTGACGAAGAAGAAGGTCAAACACAACGTCCTCAATGCCCGCCACCACGAGCAGGAGGCCTATATCATTGGCCAGGCCGGCCGCATCGGCGCGCTGACCATCGCCACCAACATGGCGGGCCGCGGCACGGACATCCAGTTGGGCGGCAACCTGGACATGAGCATTGCCGCCGACGCGACGGCCGAGGACGGCACGGTCGATGAGGTCAAGGCCACGGCCATCGAGGCCGAGATAGAGGCGGAAAAGGCCAAGGTGCTGGCGGCGGGCGGTCTGTACATCATTGGCACGGAACGCCATGAAAGCCGGCGCATCGACAACCAGCTTCGCGGCCGCTCCGGCCGTCAGGGTGATCCCGGCGCCTCGAAGTTCTTCCTCTCCCTGGAAGATGATCTGATGCGCATCTTCGGCTCCGAACGCATGGACGGCATGCTGCGCAAATTGGGGCTGGAAGAAGGCGAGGCGATCATCCACCCCTGGGTCAACAAGGCATTGGAAAAGGCCCAGGAAAAGGTAGAGGCGCGAAACTTCGATCTGCGCAAGAATCTACTGAAATACGACGACGTGATGAACGATCAACGCACCGTGATCTACGAACAGCGGTTGGAGCTGATGGACGCCGAAGACGTAGCCGAAACCGTGGCCGACATGCGCGGCGACGTGGTCGACGGCCTGGTGGCCCACCACATCCCTGAAAAAGCCTACGCCGAGCAATGGGACGCGGACGGCCTGCGCCTGGCGGTGGGCGAGATCTTCGGCCTGGACCTGCCGATCCCCGAATGGGCGGCCGAGGAAGGCATCGCGGAAGAGGAAATCCGCAAGCGCATCAATGGCGCCGCCGACCGCCGCATGGCCGAGAAAGCCGCCAATTACGGCCCGGACGTCTTGCGCATGGTGGAAAAGGGCCTGTTGTTGCAATTGCTGGACCAGACCTGGAAGGATCATCTGCTGACCCTGGATCATCTGCGCGCCGGCATCGTCCTGCGCGCCTACGGCCAGCGCGACCCGTTGAACGAATACAAGACGGAAGCCTTCACCCTGTTCGAAGCCATGCTGGCCGAATTGCGCACCACCACCACCCGGGTTCTGGCCCACATTGAACTCCAGTCAGAGCCCGGCCAGGAGTTGTTCGCCGAGCAACGGGCCACGCCCATGATGCTGGAAGAAGAGCACCTGGATCCAACCACCGGCTACAATGAAATGGCCGATGAAGAGGAGTTCGCCATGGCCGGCGGCGATGATAGAGGTCACGGCGCCAACGGGGCGCACGCGCCCTTGCCGGCAAGAACGCGGCAAGCGGCGGCGACCATGAACCCCCTGGACCCCGGCACCTGGGGCAAGGTGCCGAGAAACGCACCGTGCCCGTGTGGGTCAGGCAAGAAGTATAAACACTGCCACGGTAGTTAACCATCGGGCCGATGAATTCCAGAAGCCAGGGCTTAAATCCGCCCTGGCGCCCAATCATAAACCCGCGCCGCCGATCCACCCATAAGCGCGGCGCGGTCACTGTCCGATAGCCGGTTGGTGAGGCGGAAGGGCTCGACGCCCTGGCTGTAGGTCAACAGGTTGGTGGCGCGGGTCCAGTCGGTGCCCCAGAGGCAGCGGTCGATGCCAAAAGCATCGAAGATGCGGCCCAGGGGGTCCCAGATATCGTCGTAGGGATCGGGCGCGTGGGACAGGGTGCAGGCGCCGGTGATTTTGATGGCGACGTTTTTGTATTGCGCCAGATCCAGAACTTTGGGCAAATCCGCGAACGGGTCCGGCGGGGCCGGCGGTACGAACGGTTGTTGCAGGCCCAGGTGGTCGATCACCAGGCTGGTGTCCGGCTTGCTGGCGGCCATTTTGGCGGCTTGCTCCAGGCGGCCCCAGGCCAGCAGATTGACCGGCAGGCCATGGCGGGCGGCGGCATCAAGAACTCGATTGATGCCGGGGTCGTCGGCGTTCTCCGAGACATCCCGGTTCATCATGATGCGGATCGCCACCGTGCCGTCCTGGGCGGCCCAGTCATCGATGGTTTCCACCACGCCCGGGTCGGAAGGATCGACCGGCTTGATCAGACCGAAACGATCAGGATGGGCGGCCTGCACGCTGACCGCGTAGGAGGCGTCGTAGCGGTACATGGTGAAGACCGAGACCAGCAAGGCGCCATCGACACCCACCGCATCCATGGCCGCCACCATGTCATCGCCACTTACCTGGTCCGGTCCGGCCAGGGCGTCGGTCCAGGGGCGGGCAGGGTGATCCCGTTCGTAGGCATGAACTTGCGCGTCAATGATCGCCATGGCGTCCCTCCATTTTTGCCATGGTAGAGTGTAGCGGGCCGGGCGTGGTTAAACCACGCTTTCCGAGTACGGCTCGGACAGTGCATCGGCATTGGATTTGAGATCCCGCGCCAGGGCGTCCAGGGCCGGGCCCTTTAGCTGTTCCGACAACCCGAGA
Source organism: Alphaproteobacteria bacterium (assembly GCA_029936195.1). Taxonomy (GTDB): domain Bacteria; phylum Pseudomonadota; class Alphaproteobacteria. Next base: position 6,615 of record JAPYUH010000018.1, on the reverse strand, counting down.
GCGACCACGGCGCGGGTACAGCCGCCAACTGCTTCATGCACGGGGGCGGCGACGACGGTGATGCCGCCGATGTAATAGCCCGCATCCACCGCATAGCCGTTGGCCCTGGCAAAGGCGACGTCGTCTTTCCAGGCCTCGAAATCCGGTTGGTTCTGCCATTGCAGCTCGTCAAAATCCGTACGCAGATAGTCCGGGTCCAAATGCCCGGCGGCGGCGAAACAATGGCCGATGGCGGACGTCAGGGCGGGGAAGCGGCTGCCGATATTGACGTGCAGGGAGAAATTGGCCGGCGCGTGTGCCTTGGCCACGACGATGATGCGGTCCGTGCCCTCGCGCCAGACGGCTGCCGTGGTAACCTGGTGTGTGCCCGCCATGCGGTCCAACACACCTTGAGCATTGCGGACAAAATCATTGGAACCCACCATGTCACGGGCAAACCGCAGCAGGGTCGGGCCCAGCTGATATTTTTTCGCCGCCCTGTCCTCGCTGACCAGGCCGTCGTGGTCCAAGGTCTTGAGGATATGCTGGCAGGTGCTGGGCACGATGCCTAGGGCGCGGCTGACTTCGTTCACGCCGGCGGGCCGCTGGACGCTGCCCAGAAAACGCATAATTTGCACGGCGCGTTGTACCGCGACGACAGGTTTGCGAAGATTTTGTGTGGCGATGTTCATGGGACAGAGTATATATAAGTTATTTCCATATGGAAATGATTATTTCCTATTGACGAGATATGTAGATTTTATGTATCGTTCTGGCGTTTGGAATACTTGGGAGTACGATCCGTGGAAGACCAAAAACCCACCGCCTGCCCCGTATCGGATCTGGCGCAAGATTTGACGGCCGAATTTAAGTCCGAGTTCGACATGTTCGACGCCGAATACAACGCCAATCCGGGCCCGGTCTGGAAGGAAATGCGGGAAACTTGCCCCTTTTCCCGGTCCGAGGAACGCGGCGGCTTTTGGGTCTCGACCACCTACGAGGATGCCCAGGCCCTGGTTCGCAAGGTGCCGGAACTATCCAATCGTCAGGTGTCCGTCGTGGAATTGCCCGAAGGCAAGGACCTGATGGCCCATTATAATACCCAAGCTTTCCCGCCCATCACCATGGATCCGCCCGACAATATACCCCTGCGCCGCCTAATGCTGCCGTTCTTCACCCCCAAGGCCACGGAAGTCCATCGCGCCTATACGGAGGCGTTGTGCAACGAATTGATCGACGGCTTTATCGACAAGGGTGAATGTGACGCGGCGGTTGACTATGCCCAGCAAATCACGCCGCGGGTCATCAGCCATATTCTTGGCATCGACCCGAACCAGGCGGAAGAATTCACCGGCTGGGTGCGGGGCATGATCGAGCTGGGTTTTGACGACCTGGAACTCCGCGCCGAAAGCCATGGGAAGATTGTTGTCTTTTTCACCGAGCAATTGGCGCTGCGCCGGGAAAACCCTGGCGATGATTTTATCTCGCATTTGGCGCGGGCAACGGTCGACGACCAGCCCTTGGCGGACAAGACCATCGTCAAAATGTGTGTCCTGACCCTGATCGCGGGCATCGACACCACGTGGAGCTCCATCGGCTCCTCCCTGTGGCACTTCGCCTCGCATCCGGAGGACCGGCGCCGATTGGCGGCGGAGCCCGAGCTGTTCTCCACCGCCATCGAGGAGATGCTGCGCCTGCATGCCCCGGTGTCCGTGGGCCGCATCGCCATGGAAGACGTGGAACATGGCGAGGCTACCGTGAAGCAGGGCGAGCGCCTGGTCATCAACTTTCCCGCCGCCAACCGCGATCCCGAGGTGTTCGAAAACCCAGACGAGGCGGTGCTGGATCGCCAGAAGAACCGCCACATCGCCTTTGGTATCGGCATCCACCGATGCGCCGGCTCCAACCTCGCCCGCATGGAGATGGAGGTTGCATTGAAGACCTGGTTCGCCCGCATCCCCGAGTTCGAGTTGACCGACGCGGAGGCCGTCGTTTGGGCCCCCGGCCAGGTTCGCGGCGCGCGCAAGGTGCCGGTGCGTTTCTAACACCGTTCCAGCTTGCGCTTGTTTCCGGCCGGTTGATATCCAGGGATAGATATTCCTTGGTACCTTGATCGAGGTGAAGGCCGGACCATGACGCAAAAAGAAATGACCGCCATCAGAATTCTTACGGAGACCGATGCCGAGGCTTACAAATCCGTTCGGTTGGAGGGATTGAAACAATATCCCAGGGCCTTTGGCATGGCATTTACCGAGGAATCCGCCCAGCCGCTTGAATACTTTTCGGCGCGGCTGAAACGCAATACGGTTTTCGGCGGGTTCGAGCAATCCGAACTTCTTGGCATTGTCAGCTTTTCCATCCGGCAAAATGAAAAAGAACAGCACAAGGGGTCTCTTTCCGGCATGTATGTTCGCGGGAACGCACGGGGCACGGGGTTGGCCAAGGCGTTGGTGCGGACGCTGTTGTCCCATGCCCAGGGCAAGGTCGATCTGGTACAGCTGTCAGCGGCGGTTTCGAATGAAAAGGCACTTCGCCTTTACCTTGGTTGCGGATTTGAGATTTACGGCACGGAGCCCCGTTCGCTTAAAGTTTCCGGCGAATATCTCGACGAGGCCCTCATGCACATTTCATTGACGGAAAAGAATGGCAAATGACAAGTACGGATAAATGGTCCCTATCAGGCGCCGGGCCCGAAACCTATGAGCAATACCAGGTTCCAAGCACGTTCGAGCCCTTGGCCCATATGCTGCTGGAACGGGTCGGCCTGTCGGCGGGGCAAAGGGTCCTTGATGTTGCCTGCGGCACCGGGATCGTGGCGCGGCTCGCCGCCCAACAGCTTGGCGCGGATGGCCAGGTGGTCGGCGTTGATTTCAATCAGGCCATGCTGGACGTGGCGCAAAAGATTCCGGCCTCCGGTGGCCCGCCCATGGACTGGCGTCAAGGCGATGCGGGCGCCTTGCCCTGCGCGGACGGCGCCTTTGAAGTTGTGCTCTGCCAACAAGGATTGCAGTTTTTTCCCGACAAATTGGGCGCCTTGCGAGAGGCCCGCCGTGTCTTGGCCGCCAATGGCCGCGCCTGGTTCGTGGTGTGGCGTTCCGCCGAACACAGCCCTTTAAATCGGGCGATTTCCGAATCCGTTCACCGCCATCTTGGCGTGGAGGCTGAAAAAATCAGTCTCGCGCCATTCTCCCTTGGTGATGGGGATGCCCTGCGGCGGCTATTCGCCGACGCTGGTTTTCGGGATGTCGAGATTGAGGCGGCGCGGATCATCCGCAAACTGCTGCCGCCCGAGGTCTCGATTCCCGCTTTGTTGACAAGCTTGCCGATCGGACCTCAAATTGCCGCCCTGGACGAGGCCGTGCGCTTGGCAATGGTGGCAGAGGTTAGCGAAGCGCTGGCCGGTTATCGCACCGAAGAGGGACTTTCCCTTCCTCAGGGAACGCATTTTGTCACAGGAAAAAAATGAGGGCGACAAATTGAGGCGCGACAATTGAGATGCGACAATGGGTTCCTATCGCCGCCGCGAGGCATTAACCTGAGGCATCCTATTTAGAGTTGAAGGGCGGCCACATTTAGCCGTCCATGGTTGGCGGACAAGGTACGATTGGCGGCGGGATTGGCGACGGACAGTATCGAAACCCTGCAGGCGCGGTACGGTCCTGGCTATCGATGGATCGTCACCCTGACAGGCATGACCGCCGCCATGACGATGATTTTGTCGTCGACCATGGTGAACGTGGCCGTGCCCACCATCATGGGGACCTTTGGCGTCGGGCAAAGTGACGCGCAATGGATGTCCACGGCGTTTCTGGCCGCCATGACGGCGAGTCAGCTGCTGGGCGCCTGGGTTATTTCGGTAGCCGGGCCGCGCGGCGGGTATATCGCCGCCGTGTCGTTGTTTATCTTCGGCTCGCTGTTGGGCGCCTGGGCACCCAATATGGATATCCTGATCCTGGCCCGCGTACTGCAAGGGGTGGGCGCGGGCATCGTGCAACCCATTGCCATGGTCACCATTTTCCGGGTCTTCCCGGCCCGGAAACGGGGCCTGGCCATGAGTATCTACGGCATGGGCATCATGCTGGCGCCGATCATGGGCCCGGTGGTCGGCGGTATCACCATCGATGCGTCCAGTTGGCGGTTCCTGTTTTTCATTCCCCTGCCCATTGCCGGGTTGGCGGTGCTTCTGGGCACATTGTTCATGCCGGTGCGGGAGAAGGACACCGTGCGCCTGCCGTTCGACTGGGTCGGCTATGGTTTGGTGGTTGGTGCCATTTTCTGCATGATGACCGCCATCGCCAACGGCCAGCGCGAGGGCTGGGCGTCCCTGTACATCGTTCTCCTGGGGTCGGCGGGCATTGGCTTGTCGGTCGCCTTCGTTTTATCCCAGTTGCGGGCCACGGCGCCGATCCTTGATTTTTCCGTATTCCGCCACCGCCAGTTCGCCGCCGCCGCCGTCTTGGGCTTCGTCTTCGGAGCCGGTAATTTCGCCTCTACATACATCATTCCGGTCTTCGTCCAGACCGTGCAGAATTTCACACCAACGGATTCGGGCCTGGTCACCTTGCCGGCCGGTCTGGTGGTGATGGCTTTCTTTCCCATCGCCGGGCGCATGGTGGATGCCTTTCCCGCCCACTATCTGGCCATGTTGGGCTTGCTGCTGTTCGCCCTGGGTGCCGCGCTGTTACACACCACCGGGGTTGATACCGCGTTCATGACCCTGGCTATTTATGTGATTATCGGGCGTGTCGGGCAAAGTATCATGTTGCCGGCGATCAATGTCTCCGCCCTGGGCTCCCTGCCGCCGGACAAACTCAACAACGGTTCCGGGTCGATCAATTTCGTCCGTCTCATGGGCGGTGCCTTTGGCGTCAATCTGCTGGTTGTTTTCATGGAGCAGCGCACCGCCTATCACGCCGCCGCCCTGACCGCGACACAGACGCCCGACAACGCCGCCGCGGTTGAGTTGCTGGGCCGGATCACCGACCTGCTTGCACGTGGTGGGGTGTGGGATTCGTTATTGCAGCCGGGATCCCTGCATTTCCTGGGCCGCGTGCTTGCCGCCCAGGCCAACACCCTGGGTTTCAAGGATGGTTTCATGATCATTGTCGTGGTCTTTGTCCTGGCCTTGATCCCGGCAATGATGCTGGGCAGGACACCCAAGAATCCTTAATTCCGTTTCAAACGGAAAACGATTCAGACCGAATCCAACTGCCCGATGGCGAGGAATTTCTCCCGCCGGTGCTGGCGCAAGGTGCCGCCGTCCTGGCCGTCGAATTCGGCCAGCGTCTTGGCGATGGCATCGCCCAGCGCCTTGATCGTGGAGGCGGGGTTGCGATGGGCCCCGCCAACCGATTCCTCCACCACATGATCGACGATTTTCAATTCTGTCAGATCCTGGGCGGTGATTTTCATGGCCACGGCGGCATCCTGGGCCCGCTCTGACGAACGCCACAGGATCGAGGCGCAGCCCTCGGGCGAGATCACCGCATAGACCGCATGCTCCAGCATGATCATCGCGTTGCCCGTGGCCAGCGCCACCGCGCCGCCCGAGCCGCCCTCGCCCACAAGGCAGGCAATCAGGGGCACGCGGACATCCAGACAGGTCTCGGTCGAGCGGGCAATGGCCTCCGCCTGGCCGCGCTCCTCCGCGCCGATGCCGGGGTAGGCGCCTTGCGTATCGACCAGGGTGATGATGGGCAGGTTGAAACGTTCCGACAGGCGCATCAGGCGGGCTGCCTTGCGGTAGCCTTCGGGCCGGGCCATGCCGAAATTGTGCCGCACCCGGCTTTGCGTGTCGCTGCCTTTTTCATGGCCGATCACCATCACCGAACGGCCCCTGAAACGCCCGATACCGCCCGTTATGGCCTTGTCGTCCGAATAGGCGCGGTCGCCTGCCAGGGGCGTGAAATCGTCAATCAGGCCGTTGATATAATCGTTGAACTGCGGCCGGTTGGGATGTCGGGCCACCTGGACCTTTTGCCACGGCGTCAGCTTGCCATAGGCCTCGCGCAGCAGTTCATCAGCTTTGTCTTGCAGGCGCGAGACTTCGTCATCGATGTCCGCGCCGCCTTCCTGCTCGCCATCAAGCTGGCGCAGGTCTTGAATGCGCGCCTCCAGCTCGGCGATCGGTTTTTCAAAATCCAAAAAGCTAATCATGGTTTCGATGGATGGTTTCGATCGTTGCGGTCAATTTGCGCTTTTGGGGCTGGTCGTATCAGTCGGCTAGAGGATGCGCCGACTTGACCAGTTCCTGCAAGCGTTCTTGCAGAATATGCGTGTAGATCTGGGTCGTCGAGATGTCCGCATGGCCCAGCATCTGTTGCACGGCGCGCAGATCGGCGCCATTTGCCAATAGGTGAGAGGCAAAGGCATGGCGCAGGGAATGGGGCGACACCTTCGAGGCATCAATTTTCGCCGCCCGGGCCAGATCCTTGACCAGTTGCGAGAACCGCTGCCGGGTTAGATGCCCACCCTTGGAGCGGGAGGGAAACAGCCAGGCCGCATCCGCCGGCCGCCGCACAAAGCGCGCGCGAACACCGTCGTACCGATCCAGGGCCTTCAGGGCGGGCTCACTCAGGGGGACCATGCGTTCGCGGCCGCCCTTGCCCTTGACCACGACAAAGGCCCGGTCCGATT
>JAPYUH010000236.1:4077-6131 GCA_029936195.1 Alphaproteobacteria bacterium | reverse complement strand
CGGCATCTTCCGCGCGGGCGCCGGTAACTGACAGGGACAGGGACAAGGGCAGGGCAAGGCAGATTGCGAAGGCCAAGGGCGCCTTCAGGCTGATCAAGCGGGGGACGGGTATCTGTGCGATTTTCATGACAAAATGGTAACCCGTGTGCCCGTCCGCGGCAAAGACAATAGGTGGTGATAGGCGAGGTGTTGATAGAGCCGGGACGGCATGTTAGGCAGCGCCATGTTAAATCGAATCATGAGGCTTTTCACCGCCCGGACCCCCTCGGACGAGGGCGAGGCCGGGCAGCATACCCACGATGAGTTGCAGCTGGCCGCCGCCGCCCTGTTGGTCGAGGCCGCCGCCATGGATGGCCATTATGGCGAGGCGGAGCAGGCCGCCATTGGCCGGCTGCTGCGGCGGAAATTCGGCCTTAACGATACGGAAGCCGACAGCCTGCAAGAACTGGCCCTGGCCGAACAGTCGGAGGCCAATCAATTGCTGGGCTTCACCCGGGTGATCAAGGACCGCTATTCAGAGGAAGAGCGCGTGGAATTGATTGAAATGGCCTGGGAAGTGGCCTATGCGGACGGTGAACTGCACGATTATGAGGCAAACTTGTTGCGTCGCCTGGGCGGCTTGCTTTATGTCTCGGACAGGGAACGGGGGGAAGCCCGGAAACGGGTTCTTGCGCGGCTTCGGCCGTCCGGTTCATAGTTTGATGATATTGCCGGGATGGGAAATCCCGAACCCGGGGATGGACCTGGGGGTTGTTATGGATTGTTGGGAGAATAAGGAATGACGTACGTCGTCGTTGATGCCTGTATCAAGTGCAAGTACATGGACTGCATTGAAGTCTGTCCGGTGGATTGCTTCTATGAAGGCGAGAACATGCTGGTTATCCACCCGGACGAATGCATCGATTGCGGCGTCTGCGAGCCGGAATGCCCGGTTGAGGCCATTCTGCCCGATACCGAGGATGACACGGAAAAATGGGTCGAAATGAACCGCGAATATTCGGAAAAATGGCCGAATATAACGCAAAAGGGTGACGCACCCGGCGATAGCGACGATTTCAAGGACGAAACCGGTAAATTTGACAAATACTTTAGCGCCGAGCCTGGCAAGGGCTCTTGATTGCGGCTCTTAATTGAGGCACCCGATCGGCGGCTCCCGATGGGGTGGGCTGGCGGCAGCTACTAGGCCGGGCCCCCGTCGATACGGCGCCATAGTCCGCGGGCTTCATTAAGTGCGCATTTTGTGATATGAGGCGGGCGCAGTATTGATACCCCGGGGGTGCGCTGTTGTCGCGCGGCACGCTTGCCGCCGCCCATCGGTAATATCAAATCAGACAAAGTTTAATCGAATACGGATCGAGACCCAAACATGGCGACCAAGACGAAGAAGAAATCCACCAAAAAAGTAAAGAAGGCTAATGGCTTTTCTGTTGGCGATTACGTTGTCTATCCAACGCATGGGGTGGGCCGGATCACCGGGATTAAGGAACAGGAAATTGTCGGCATGAAGTTGGAGTTGTTCATCGTCGAATTCGACAAGGAAAAGATGACCCTGCGCGTGCCCATTAACAAGGCGGACGCCACCGGCATGCGGCTCCTGGCCAGTCCCGACAAAATGAAAACCGCCCTGACCACCTTAAAGGGACGGGCCCGGGTCAAACGCACAATGTGGAGCCGCCGGGCCCAGGAATACGAGGCCAAGATCAATTCCGGCGACCCGGTCTCCATCGCCGAAGTGATCCGCGACCTGCATCGCGGCGAAGGCCAGCCGGAGCAATCCTACAGCGAGCGGCAGATCTACGAAGCTGCCATGGAACGCCTGATGCGCGAATTGGCCGCCGTCGAGGGCCTTGATGACGAACAGGCGACCGAACGTCTGGATAACGTGCTCAACCCGCCCGAATAAGCGCCGCCACCGCCTGGTTTGATTCGGTGACGTAATTAGGTGACGTAATACATATATCGATTGACAACGGCGCTAAACACGTTGGAATAGTGCCGTTGTATAAGTATTACGTCACCGGTTAAAATAGATCTGTTAATCGGCTTTGCGAGTT
>JAPYUH010000236.1:0-3977 GCA_029936195.1 Alphaproteobacteria bacterium | reverse complement strand
GGCTTTGCGAGTTTCGCCGCCGAATTCCGGCGGGCGCTTCGCGAGGAAGGCGCGCATGCCTTCGCGGGCATCGTCGGACAGGATCAGCCTAGCCTGGGTTCGATGCTCGAAATTCAGGGCTTCCGCCAGGGTGGAACCGGCGGCGCCGTGAATGCCGCGCTTGATGGCGGCCAGGGCTTGGGGCGGTCCGGCGGCAAGGCGTTCGGCGAAGACACGCACGTGATCTTGGAAGCCCTCCAGGGGGAGAAGCTGGTTTAGCAGCCCCAATCGAAAGGCCTCTTCCGCCATGACGCGGTCGCCGGTCATCATCAATTCCATGGCCTTGGCGGCACCGACCAGACGGACCAGAGTGTCAAAGCCGCCCCAGTCGGGGATCAGTCCGATCTTCACGAAGCTTTCCGAGAACAGCGTTTTCTCGCAGCCCAGGCGCATGTCGCAGGCCAGGGCCATATTCATGCCGCCCCCCGCCGCCGGGCCGTTGACCCCGGCGATCACCGGCTGCGGCATGGCGCGCAGCAGGTTGACGACTTGTTCCACCGTGGCCAGATGGCTTTCCAGGACAGAAGTATCATTGTTTTCCTGCCACTTGGCCATCGCCTCGATATCGCCGCCCGCGCAAAACGCCCGTCCCGCGCCGGTGATCACGATACAGCGGACATTCGGATCAGTCTCGAATCCACGCAGTCCCTCAAGTAGAACATCGCGCATGTTGCCCGCCAGGGCATTCATGGCCCCGGGCCTGTTCAAGGTAATGGTGGCAACGCGGCCGGTGACGTCGAACAGAACTTGGTTTGCGGTCATTTCGATCTCCTGAAGGTGCCGGGCTGGCGTACTCCAACATGGCGGTGTTTGGCAAGACCGCGCGGGGCTTGCAGCCTGAAAGCTGGCGGGCCATCATGGTCCAAACAAACCGCGAGAGGAAATATCATGCATGATCTGATCATCCGCAATGCCCGGATTGCCGACGGCCTGGGCAGTCCGTTAATCCATGGTGATTTGGCGGTGAAAGATGGCCGGGTGGCTGCCGTGGGCGTGGTAACGGGCAAGGCCCGGGAAGATGTGGATGCTGGTGGCGATGTCCTCGCGCCCGGCGTGATCGATCTGCACACTCATTATGATGCGCAATTGACCTGGGACCAGACGGCCTCGCCGGCGGGCGCCCTGGGGGTCACCACGGTGGTGGTGGGCAATTGCGGCTTCGGCATCGCGCCGGCGCCGGCCCAACATCGGGATGCCATTCTGGCCAACCTGGCCGAGGTTGAGGGGATGAGCCTGACGTCCCTCAAGGCCGGCGTCGATACGGGCTATGAGACCTTTGGCGAATACATGGATTTGCTGAAGCGCAAGGGCGTCTATCCCAATGTGGCGGTGCTGGCCTCCCACACGGTGTTTCGCACGGCGGTCATGGGGGATGAAGGTTCCACTCGGCAGTCGACCGAGGATGAGTTGGCGCAAATCGTGGCGCTGTTTCGCGACGCCATGGAGGCGGGCGCCGTGGGCCTCGGCTCCTCCTCCAACGAGAACCATCGCGGCGCGGGCGGCTTTCCCATCGCCTCGCGCCTGGCGGACGATGATGAATTCCGCGCCCTGGTCGCGGTCCTGGCGGACTATGACCACGGCGTCTTCATGGCCACCTTTGGCGAGAAACACGGCATTCCGTTCCTGGAGGAAATGACCCGTATCAGCGGCCGGCCGGGATTTTACGCGCCCATGTTCTATTTCTCGCATCAGCCGGAGCGGGCCAACAACATCATGGCTCAGGCGGAGGCGGCCCGGTCACGCGGCCTGCCGGTCTACACCCAAGGTTCGTGTCAGCCCCTGAGCCTGAGCTTCACCCTGGACAAGGCCTATATCCTCAAGGCCATGGAACATTGGCCCGCGACCGAGGATCACGACGAACTGCGTGTCATCCTGGCCGATCCCCAATTCCGGGACGCTTTCCGCCAGACCCTGTCGTCGGGCGACAGCCAGCATATCTTCAAGGGCCGCTGGGATTGGGTGCCCATCACCATCACGGGACTGGAAAAGAACAAGGCGCTGGAGGGGCGCACCGTGGGCGAGGTTGCCACGGAACGGGGCGTGGACCCGTTTGATCTGTTCCTGGACCTGGGGCTGGAGGAAGATTTCGCCACCAAATACACCTTCTTTCTGCTCAACATGGAGGAGGACGGCGTCGCGCCCCTGCTCCTCAACGACGGTACCTTGATCAGCCTGTCCGATGCCGGCGCCCATAATTCGCTGCTGTGCGATGCCGGCTATGCCATGCATCTGTTCGGCCATTGGGCCCGGGACAAGGGCCTGTTCGATCTGCCCACCGCCATCCGCAAGGTCACCTCGGACCCGGCGGATGCCTACGGCATTTCGGATCGCGGGCAACTGACGCCGGGCGCCTGGGCCGACATGATCCTGTTTGATCCGGAGATCATCGGTATCACCAAGATGGAGCGGCATTTCGACCTGCCGGCGGGGGGCGAACGCCTGTTGCGCCGGGCGCCGGGCCTGAAAGGCACCTGGGTCAATGGGGTTCAAGTGTTCGATGGTGAAAACTATCTCGACGTGGAAGCGCCGGGCGAGGTGCTGACCAAGTTCTCGGGCGGTCTGCCCACCCTGGGCATGGCTACCGCCCGGGCCGCCGCCGAATAGGACGGGGATGATAAGACGATGATGGCCGGAGAATGGGGCGTTTGGTTTGCCCCCAACAGAATGCCCACCGAAGATATCGACCGCCTGGCACGGGAGACCGAGGCGCTGGGCTATGACACCCTGTGGTATCCCGAGGCCATGGCCTACGAAGCCATGGCCATGGGCGGCTATCTGCTGGGGCGCACCACCAAGCTGAAGCTGGCCACGGGCATCGCCAATATCTATGTACGCGACCCCTCCGCCGCCATGCAGGGGCACAATACCCTCAACAGCCTGTACGATGGCCGCTTTATTCTCGGCCTGGGGGTCTCGCACATCCCCATCGTGGAGGGCGCGCGGGGCCACAATTACGGCAAGCCCGTGGCCACCATGCGCGCTTATCTGGCCGCGATGGCGGCGGCACCCGTGCAGATCCAGGCCGATCGCCAGGTCGTACTGGCCGCCCTGGGCCCGAACATGCTGGCCCTTTCGGCGGAGCTGGCGGACGGCGCGCTGCCCTATAACGTGACGCCGGAACACACCGCCCGGGCCAGGGATATTCTAGGCCCCGGCAAGGCATTGTGCGTCGAGCAAAAGATTTGCCTCAGCGAGGATCCCGCCCAGGCACGGTCGGTGGCGGCGGCACAATTGAAGATGTATCTGGGCCTGCCCAACTATCGCAATTGCTGGCTCGGCCTTGGCTTCACCACGGATGATCTTGACGGCAACGGCAGCGACCGTTTTTTGGACGCAATGGTGGTCTGGGGCACGGAAGCGGCTATTCGCGCCCGACTGCAAGCGCATTTTGACGCCGGCGCCGATCATGTGGCCATTCAACCTTTTGATCCCGCGGGCGGTGCCGCGCCGGACTGGAATGCCCTGGCAACCTTCGCGCCGGGCGGCTAATAATAAACCAACAAACCAAATCAGGAGAAACCATCATGAGTGAAGTCAGTGTCGTCGCCATTATCACCACCAAGCCCGGCAAGCGGGACGAGGTCCTAGCCGCCGCGCGGGCCAATTTGGCGGCCGTGCGGGCCGAGGACGGCTGCATCGAATACGTGCCCCATGTGGATACGGAAGGCATGGGTAGTTTTCAGACACCGTTCGGGCCGGACACCTTTGTCTTCATCGAAAAATGGGCCAGCAAGGAAGCTCTTGGCGCCCACGCCGTCGCCCCGCACATGAAGGCCTATGCCGCGAAGGTCAGCGATCTGCTGGAAAACCGGGTGATCCACATCATCTCCTCCGCTGAGTAGATCATGTCGGACTCCGGGAGCTTTGCGCGGCGGGATTGGGACAGCCATCCCCCCAATCTGCATCCCGACTATAAATCGACGCCCCTGCGGGCGCCG
>JAPYUH010000235.1 GCA_029936195.1 Alphaproteobacteria bacterium | reverse complement strand
ATGTCATCAACAGGCCAATTCACATCACCACATCCCGCACCTTGGATTAAACTAGAATTCCTTGATGAAGCCAATTGACATCGTGCCGATCAGGATATAGTCGTGTCTTAATGATATTGATAATCATTCTCATAAACGATGGCGTTAATTTGTGGGGAACGTGCCATATTGGCCGCCCCGCGCAGGAGGAAATACCAGAGTATGGACCGAACCTATAAAAACAACTTTACCCGCGGCATTGTATTGTCGGCCACATTGGGTGCATTGGCCTTTACGGGGACCTATACCGGGGCCTTTGCCAGGGCCTTCGAGGGGGCGGTCCAAGTCGCGGGCAGGAGTACATTTTCCGCCGTTTCGTCGGCCCGGGCGGATGAAGTAAACCTCTATTCCTCGCGTCAGCCGTTTCTGATGAAACCCCTGCTGGCGGCATTCACGGAGGAGACCGGCATCAAGGTCAACATGGTCTATCTGAAAAAGGGCATGTTGGAACGGCTCAAATCCGAAGGCCGCAACAGCCCCGCCGATCTGATCCTGGTGTCGGATATTGGCAACCTGCACAACCATGACAAGGCCGGCCTGTTGCAGCCCGTGACCTCCCCCAACTTGTCGGCCAATATTCCCGCCCAATACCGCCATCCGAGTGGCAACTGGTTCGGCCTGACCGTCCGCGCTCGGGTCATCTATGCCTCCAAGACACGCCTTAAGGCCGGCGAAGTGACCACCTACGAGGATCTGGCCGATCCCAGGATGAAGGGCCGGGTCTGCATCCGCTCCGGCAAGCATGTCTATAACATCTCCCTGCTCGCCTCCATCGTCGTCGCCAAGGGCGAGGCTGGGGCCACCGCCTGGGCCAAGGGCCTGAAGGCTAATCTGGCCCGCAGACCCCAGGGTAACGACCGGGCCCAGGTCAGGGCGGTGTTCGAGGGAGAATGCGACGTGGCCGTGGGGAACACCTATTACATGGGCAAAATGGCGACCAACAAGAAGGATCCCATTCAGAAGGAATGGGCCAAATCGGTCCGGATTATCTTCCCCAATCAGGCCGGCCGGGGCACCCATGTCAATGTCTCGGGCGCCGCCGTCACCAAAAGCGCCAAGAACAAGACCAATGCGGTTCGCCTGATCGAATTCTTGAGCGATGACGCGGCTCAAAAAATCTATGCCGAACAAAATTTTGAATATCCGGTTAAGGCCGGGGTGGCCCTGCATCCCCTAGTCGCCTCTTGGGGCCGCTTCAAGGCTGACAAGGCCTATCTGTCAAAAATTGCCAACAAACGTACCACGGCGACAAAATTGGTGGATAAGGTGGCCTTCAACAACTAGGCTATCCAACACGAATTGGCGCAAAATATGTGCAATGTGGGGCTGATCGGCGGCATGCACCGGTCAGCCTTTCGCCGTACCGGGGACTTTGGAGGCGAACTCTTCGGTGACGGCCGGGCGATTGGGTTTTGGCGGTTGGGACGTGGCATCTGAACAAGCATCAATGGGCGACCCGCCAACACGGACACTGTCCGCGGGGCGGTTGTGGCGATGGCTCGACGGATGGACGTTGGCCACCCTGGTCATCGCCGGCTTCGCCTTGGTGCCCATCGCCGCGGTCGTCTATCTGGCCTTTACCCCAAGCGATAATATCTGGCCGCATTTGGTCTCGACCGTGTTGGCCGGGTATGTCACGACAACCCTGACATTGATGCTGGGCGTTGGCATCGGCACCTTGATCATTGGCGTCGGCACCGCCTGGCTGGTCACCATGTGCCGCTTTCCCGGCCGGCGGATCTTCGAATGGGGCATGTTGCTGCCCATGGCCATGCCGGCCTATATTATCGCCTATGTCTATACCGACATTCTGGAATATGCTGGCCCCCTGCAAGGCATGCTGCGGGATTTGTTCGGGTGGAGCGGCAAGCGGGACTACTGGTTTCCCGAAATCCGCTCGGTAGGCGGCGCCATCGCCATGATGACCCTGGTGCTCTACCCTTATGTCTATCTGCTGTCCCGCGCCGCCTTTCTGGAACAATCCATGGGCATGTTCGAGGCCTCCCGTTCCCTGGGCCGGGGGCCGTGGCGCAGTTTCTTCACGGTCGCCCTGCCCTTGGCCCGGCCGGGCATCGTCATTGGCCTGTCGCTGGTCTTGATGGAGACCCTGAATGATTTCGGCACCGTGGACTTTTTTGCCGTCAATACCTTCTCTCTCGGCATTTTCGATGTCTGGCTGAACATGAACAACGTCTCGGGCGCGGCACAATTGGCCACCGTCATGTTGTTATTCGTGGCATTGTTGGTGTTTTTTGAACGCTATGCCCGGCGCAAGCAACGCTTTCACAATACCTCGTCAAAATTCCAGGCCCTGCCCGGCTTTCCCCTGACCGGTGCGCGCGGGCTTGGGGCCACCGCCGCCTGCCTGCTTCCCGTGCTGCTGGGCTTCGCCTTGCCGACCCTCGTCTTGCTCCACTACGCCTATCTGCATTTTGATCCGGAATTGACGGCGGAAATCCGCGGCCACGCGATTAACAGCATCAAACTGTCGGTGCTGGCGGGCGCCATGGCCGTGGTCATCGCCATCATCATGGCCTACAGCGCCCGCATCAAGGGCACCAAGGTGCTGCGGGCGGCCAGCCGCGTCGCGGCCATGGGTTATGCCGTGCCCGGCGCCGTCCTGGCGGTGGGGGTGATGATCGTGTTGGGCAATCTGGACAACGGTATCGATAGCTTCGCCAGAACCAACTTCGGGCTTTCCACCGGATTGATATTTTCCGGCACCATTGCCGCCGTGACCTTTGGCTATCTGGTACGTTTCCTGGCCCTGTCCCTCGGTACGGTGGAGGTCGGCCTGGCCAAGGTGACGCCCAGCATGGACGGGGCCTCGCGCAGTTTGGGGCGAGGCGCCTTCGCCACCATGCGGCTGGTGCATCTGCCCCTGATCCGGGCCAGTGTGCTGACGGCAGTCCTGCTGGTTTTCGTCGATTGCATGAAGGAACTGCCCATGACGGTGATCTTGCAGCCCTTCAATTTTCAGACCCTGGCCACCTTCGTGCATCAATATGCCTCCGATGAACAATTGGGCGATGCGGCACTGGCCGCCCTGTCCATTGTCGGCGTCGGCGTGGTGCCGGTAATACTGCTCAGCCTGACCATCGCCAAGTCACGGCCCGGCCACGCGGTGGGGGACTAGATCCATGCAGGGTCTGCACATGGTGGCCGTCCATCACGCCTATGGATCGACCGCGGTCCTAAACAATATTTCCTTTACGGTTCCCGCCGGCGAGCTGGTCTGTCTGCTGGGTCCATCTGGTTGCGGCAAGACAACATTGCTGCGCATCGCCGCCGGCATGGAGCGGCTGCAGGCGGGCAGTGTCATCATCGATGAAGAGGTCGTGGCCGACGCAACCATTCACGTGCCGCCCGAGGAGCGGCGCATTGGCTATATGTTTCAGGACTATGCGCTGTTCCCGCATCTTTCCGTATTGGACAACGTGACCTTCGGCCTGTTTCGCCGGGACCGGGTGACGGCAAAAGAACGGGCCATGGAAATGCTGGATCAAGTGGGCATGGCGCGGCATGCCGCGCGTTTCCCCCATATGCTGTCGGGCGGCCAACAGCAACGGGTCGCCCTGGCCCGGGCGCTGGCGCCAGAACCGCGGCTGTTTTTGCTGGACGAACCTTTTTCCGGGCTCGATACCGGCATGCGTTCCAGGGTCCGGGCGGAAACCCTCGCCGTGCTAAAGCGGAACAACGTGGCCACCCTCATGGTCACCCACGATCCGCAAGAGGCCATGTTCATGGCCGACCGCATCAAGGTGATGGGCGCAAACGGCCGTATCCTGCAGACCGGCGCCCCGGCGGATATTTACCACAAACCGGTGGATGAATACGTCGCCCATCTGTTCGGAGACATGAACATGTTCGAGGCAAGGGTCGAACATGGTCAACTTATTTCATCCTTTGGCGCCATTGCGGCGGACGCTGCCGTGGAGGGCACAATAGTGCGGGTGCTGATCCGTCCCGAAGGCATGACCCTAAGCAATACGGATGGGAGCAATACGGATGGCGGCGGCCCCCAAGGCGGCGGCGCATTGGTGGATATTCTTTCGGCCCATTTGCTGGGCAACAGCTCCCTGGTACGTTTTCGGGTTCGTGACGGCATCAACGGCGGAGCGGAATTCCATGTCCGCGTACCTGGTTCATTCGATCTGACGGAAATCGGGCCTATTTGGGCCCGCGTGGACCCGGATCATATTTTCCTCTATCCTTTGGCTTAACGAATCTTCCGGAGATTTGTATCATGGCGAAAATCACACCCTCGTTCGAGATCGAGGTCGAGACAATCGATAACGATCACCGCCGGCTGGTCGATTTCACCAATCAGATAACAGCGGCGATTGATGATCAGCAGTACGCCGAATGCGCCCGCCTGGTACCTGATTTCATCGCGCTATCGAAACGGCATTTTGCCCGCGAGGAAGCGCTCCTGGACAAGTTTGATTATCCCGGCATCGACCAGCACCGCCAGCACCACGCCGGCCTGGACGACAAGATGGAAACCATGCTGACCCTTGCCGGCCGGGTCGAAGACAATCGATTGGCCCGCGAAACCCTGCGCCGGGAAGTCTTCTTTTTCCTGATGGACGACGTCATCAACGAAGACATGGACTTCAAGAAATTTCTCGTCGACGCACGGTCAAAGGAAAAATAACACGCCAATAGATCGCCCGTTCCGGCCCGGAGCAGGCCAGTGCGGGCCATGGCCGGTCGTTTGGCGGCAAAGCGGTTGGTATTACCCCGCCGCACTTGCCGTTTCACCATTCTCCGGCAGCAGGGAGAACACGGTGATCTCGTTCAGATCCTCGCCATACCAGGCCCTGATCGCCGCTTCCCGTTGACCCAGGTATCGCGGCGCGCCCTGCTCCAAGACCATGGGCAGGTCGTGGCCCGGTACCAGGATGCTGCCCGGCAGGCGGCGCCAGTGGTGCCAGATAGCCTCGATTGAAGCCTGGCTGACCGCTGCGTCATAAGTCATGTCCGTGCCGCGCGAGAGCAGCTCGGCCCGGTTCTTGCAGGCATCGCCCGTAAAGACCATGTCGCGGTCGCCGCCGCGGAGCACGAAAACTAGACTGCCGGGGGTATGGCCGGGCGCCAGATGCGCGGTGATGCCGGGGAAGACCTCGTCGCCGTCTTCCACCGCCCGCAAGGTGGGCCATTGTTCCAGCGCCTTGACGTAGAGTTCCGGCACCGGGGTTTCGCCCCATGGTTCATTCACCGACCAGGCCATCTCCGTGCGGCTGATAACAATGTTGGCGTCCTTGAACAAGGTCCAGTTCAGGGAATGGTCGTAGTGGGAGTGGGTTAATAGAATGTCTGTCACATCGCCGGGCGCCAGGCCCCGCTTGGCCAATTCGGATATCAGCAACGACCGTTGCCCGAACGACCCAACGTCGACCAATGCCACCCGTTCGCCATGTCGGATAAGGGCAATCGTGCTGAAGCCCAGGGAACCATGACAGACCGACTTGCCGGGAAAGCCATGGATGATGATATCAATCCGGTAGTCCCCAAGTTGGAACTGCTTGCCGCCGGATTCGCTGACCGCCTTGCCGCCTGCTTCACCGCTCATGTTCACGCCCCTCTTCAAGCTTCCGCCTTGTGCTATTGTTGTTCCAAATTTTTGTACGGGGCAACCGTGCATTGACGTGAGAGGAAATTGCACCATGCGTTGTGAAATTGTCGCCATCGGCACCGAACTTTTGCTAGGCCAAATTGTTGATACGAATTCATCCTGGATCGGCGAGCAATTGGCGCTGATCGGCATCGACAGTCATTTCCAAGTCAAGGTCGGCGATAATTTCAACCGTATGGAGCAAACCATTCGCCAGGCCCTGGACCGCAGCGACGCGGTGATCTGCTGCGGCGGTCTGGGCCCGACCCAGGACGACATTACCCGCGAAGTGATCGCCGCCATCATGGGCGTGGGGCTGGAACGGGACGAGGCGGTGGTGGACAAAATTCGGGAAATGTTCGAATCCCGCGGCCGGGTCATGGTGGATAACAACCGCCGCCAGGCCGACATCCCCATTGGCGCCTCTCTAATCCCGCAAATGCCGGGCACCGCGCCGGGGCTGATCTGCCCCGTCAGCGCCAATGGGGACGAC
>JAPYUH010000234.1 GCA_029936195.1 Alphaproteobacteria bacterium | reverse complement strand
CCGGCAAGCTTAACCGGATCAGCTCTGCTGACGCACTCCAGTTTGTGACAAAGCCGGTCAAAGTTCCGTGTCGGCATGTCACCGCCATTCGGTGATAGTCCGCGGCGTTTCAAACCGGCGAAAAGGACAACCACCAAACGCACATCTAATCAGTCGCCTCGTTTGAGAATCCACCGAAAAATGGCGGGCCCGCACAAGCCGAGAAATGCGAACGCCAGGAATAGCGCCGCCAGCGGCTGCGTGAGTATGAGCCACCATTCGCCGTCAAACATCTTCAGAGAGTTCTGTAAGTTAGATTCGACCATCTCGCCGAGAATCAGTCCGACGGCGATCGGCGCAACCGCGAAACCATGGCGCCGCGCAAAGAAACCAATGACCCCAAATATCAGCGCAATCCAGACATCGAGGAGAGAGGAGCTAAGCGAATAAGCGCCGATCATGGCGAGCGCAAAGACAATTGGCCAGAGCATTTGTCGGGGAACCAGGGAAATGCGCGCGAACAGCTTCGAGGCATAGAGACCCATGACCATAAACATCAAGTTGGCCAGCAACATGGCGCCAAAGATCTGATAGACCGTGTTGACCTGTTCGGTGAATAGGTAGGGGCCGGGGCGCAGGCCATGCACCATCAGGCCGACGAGAATGACCGCCGTCGTCCCGCTGCCGGGGATGCCGAGCACCATCGTCGGCACCATGGCGCCACCCGTCGCCGCGTTGTTGGCGGCCTCGGCGCCGGCAATCCCCTCAATCGCGCCCTTTCCGAACTCCTCTTTGTTCTTCGACCATCTGCGCGCCTCGGCATAGCCGATCATGGAGGCAATCGTCGCCCCTTCGGCCGGAAGTATACCAATGAATGTTCCGATCCCGCAGGAGCGGAGCACGGTTTTCCATATCCGTTTGTAGTCGTCTTGTGAGGGCAATTTCACCGCCTTCAACTTGATCGTTTCGATGACCTGATTGACCTTCTCCGATTGCATAAGCAATTCTGAAACCGCGAAAATCCCGATGAAAACCGGCACGAAGCCCAACCCCTCGTAGAGTTCGTAGTTGCCGAACATGAACCGCTCGATCCCGGTAGCGCGTTCGGCGCCGATCGTCGCCAGCCACACCCCGAAGACGCCGCCGATCAGATTTTTCACCGTACCACCGGCGCTAATCGAGGCCAGCATCGAGAGGCCGAACAGGGCGAGAGCAAAATACTCGGGTGGACGAAATTCGTAAGCGACCCGCGCCAGCATGGGGGCCGCAATGCAGAGGACGATCACCGAGAACACGCCGCCGATCGTGCTCGAAACCACGGCGATCCCCAGTGCGCGGCCCGCTTCGCCGCGCTGGGCAAGCGGATAGCCGTCAAACGTGGTCGCGGCGGCGGCGGGGGTCCCGGGCGTGTTGATCAATATGGCGGTAATGGAACCGGCGAAGGTGGCCGACACGTAAATCGTCGCCAGAACCGCGATAGCGTGTACCGGCTCCATGGTCAAGGTAAACGGCAGCAACAGAGCGGCGCCGGTCGTTGCGCCGAGACCGGGAAGAACGCCGATGATCACGCCCAGAACCGTGGTCGCCAGAATCAGAAAGATGAGATAGGGGTCGAGCATAACCGACCCCATCGCTTGTAGTGCTTCAATCATGAAGCCCCCGCTTACCCGTAATACCAGTTGGTGAATAGACCGCGCGGGAAGCGAACCCTCAAGACCAGGTCGAATAAAAGGAAGACGGCAGCCGGCGTAACGAGTGCAACCAAGGCCGCGACATGGATTCGCCGCTCTCCCCATAAAAGGCACATCGCGAACATGACCACCGAAATCGCGATCATCATGTCAATATAGACCGTAAGTAGATAGAAAACCACGAACAGCGCGATCGAGCCCCAGGCATGGAGGCCTTCTTGGCGGAATTTCTTCGGGGGTTCTGATCGGTACTGAAAGGCGAGAAGCCCTGCCAGTACTAGGTTGAGCACCATCAAGAGTATCGGAAAGGCCCGCGGCTGCATACTGTCGCCGACGATCATCGCGGGCGACAGTTCCAGTTGAAGGGCGGCCCAAATCACGGCGACGGAGAAGGCCGCAATGACCCCCGGAATGGTTAGAAACCGCATGGCAGACTCAGACGGTGCTTCCCGAGGGAAGCACCATCTCCTAGCGTTTAAACGAGGCCTACTTAATCAGACCCATTTCCTTGAGCGCCGGGCCGAACTCCCCGACCATGAATTTGATCTGCTTGCCCCATGGGCCCGAGGGTTGCGGCGAGGTGTCATCGAGACCGGAGTTCTTGAGATAGGCCTGATACATCGAATGCTGCATCGCCTTCGCTATGCCCTTCTCGAGCTCGGCGCGTCGCGCCGGGTCCACGCCGGCGTGGGTCACGAAGCCGCGTGTGGTCGAGAGTACGAGATCGATACCCAATGCTTTCGCGGTTTTTGCCTTCGGAATGGGTCCCATGCCGGCTTCGCCCAGGATCACCAACGGACAGATATCGCCGGCTTCGACTGGGGCCGCGGCCTCGGACAGATTGAGCGTTCCAACGTCGATGGAGCCCGCGACGAGCTGCGTTGCCAGTTCCCCGCCGCCTTTAAACGAAAGGTAGGTAGGCATCGGCACGCCAAGGCGTTTGGCCCAGAGAAACACCGTGATGTGATCGATCGTCCCGGTCTGAGTGCCGCCGAACTTCAGTTTGTCGCCCTTCTTCATACCTGCGACGAAATTCTCAGGCGTCTTGTAGGGGCTGGTCTTGCAGTTGACCATCAGGATCTGTGGATCATTGGTACCACGTGCAAGCGGGGCCATGTCTGAGACCTTGAGCTTGGTTTTGCCCTTGGACATGGTGATCGCATGGCCGACCGTGAAGGTCATGATTGTGTTGCCGTCGACTGGCCGGGACATGAAGTAGTTCATCGCCGAGGCGCCGCCACCGCCACGCTTGTTCACGACGACCATATCTTGTTTAAGCGTTCGGCGGCCGCGCAGCATCATCATCCGCGAGTTGACATCCGTGCCCCCGCCGGCGCCCGCATGGGTGATCACCTCGATGGCGGGTTTTTCGGCCGCTTCGGTGGCGGCGCTCGTTAGTGTTACGAGACCAAGACCCGCGGAAAATACGGCTAGCATAAAGATGCTCTTTCGCGTCGGAATGATAGTCATGATAGTACCTCCCCTAGCTGCTAGTTGGTCGAAAATTGATGACGGAATTAAGTATGCGGTTTGTTTCCGTTGATATGCTGCGGGAAATCGTCGTTCCAGTCAATCAGAAAATGGTATGCCAAATTGCTGCAAGCATGAGACCAGTTGGCATACCCTACGCCCTTGCACCTACTACCTAGTCAACGTCTCGGGTTTTAACCCACGTCTGGCCGAGATGACTCGCCAACAGGGTTTCCAAGAGCGTGCCGTCGCGCGCTTCCAATGCGACGATAATCCTCTCGTGCTGTTCAATGGCTTCATGCCACAATTCGTTGCGTTGATTGGAGATATATCGGATGCGGTAAACCCGTGCATTTAGTTGCGCGTGGGATTCGATCAGGACTTCATTACCGCCGGCGGCGATGATGCTCTTGTGGATCATCTGATTGAGTTTGAAATAGCCCAGCTTGTCCTTGCGATGATAGGCCGCGAGCATTTCGAAGTGCAGCGCGCGGATTTCCGATATTTCGTCGGCCGAAGCATTTTCCGTTGCTAATCGACCGCCGAACGCCTCCATTGCACCCAACACTTGTAACAATTCGCGGACACGGTTCGGGTCGGGCTCAGCAACCACGGCGCCCCGGTTTGGAAGGCTTTCGACCAGTTTTTCACTCACCAGAATCCGGATCGCCTCGCGCAGCGGGGTTCGTGAGACCTCCAGTTTTTCGGACAACTGGCGCTCTCGAATTCGCGTGCCTGGTTTGAGCTTGTCCTGGACGATCATGTCTCGAAGGGTGGATGCGACCTGACTCACTAAAGGCAGGCTTGTGATATTGTCGCTCAGGGTGTCGAAATACTCTTTTTGGCCGTCTCCAGCCACGCCTACGAGGGAAGTGCTTCGTTTGGTATCCGGCAATTTGCTCTCCTCTCATTCCATCAACATACGTACCGGCAACTCTTAACATACTTTTTGAAGAGCAGCCAAAAATCCGGCCCCCTATCTGGCCGATAGTACTCATGAGACGCAGTTAATTCTCGCGCCCTTACCAGTATTCGTTTCCACCCGTTTACACGCCCCTGAAGACGTCTATTCGTCGGTTCCAAAATGCCTTCGGCCTATTTTTAAAGCAGAAAGACATTGACCAAAAGAGTGATTGTATGCCAAATCGACAACGTAGATCATTCGACCAACTAGTTAATTCTTGTAGGAGTTTATCCATGCCATCCAATCTAAAGAAGCGAATTGGGGTCGACATCGGTCGGCGCGCCAATGGATTTCGATCTTTGGACGACGTGGTCCGTGGCCGAGACTATCTGGTCGCCGAAGCGAAGGCCGTCGGCGTGCCGTCGGCGGAATAAAGGAAACGATTTCACGAACGCTCTCAATGGAGTCTCATATGAAGCCTCGCATCGCTGTCATCCATGGAGAGCCGGCCGGAATCGGCCCTGAACTAACCGCCAAACTTTTGGCTGAGCCGGAGCTCGAGGAACAGGCCCAAGTAGTCCTGGTAGGGGACCGCCATGTGTTTGAACTTGGCCAACGCCAAGCGGGCGCGGGATGTGAGCTACGGGATGTTTCCGAGGATGCGCCGGACAGATGGTGGGAGGGTGAGGGTTTTCCCCTCATCCCTACGGAGACGATCAAACCGGATGAAGTTCATATCGCGGAAGTCAGCGAGGCCGGCGGACGTGCCAGCCTACGCAATCTCGATCGAGCGTTGGACCTTACCCTCGCTGGTCACACCGACGCCGTTCTATTCGGGCCATTCAACAAGGCGTCCATGCATCTGGCCGGATTGGATTTGGAGGACGAACATCGCTACATCGCGCACTACATTGGGTTTCAAGGCTACCACTCGGAAATAAACATGCTCGATGAGTTGATCACCACCAGGGTGACAAGCCACATCGCGCTTAAGGACGTAGCCGGCTCGATCGATCAGGACGGGATTGTGAATGCTATCCGGCTTGCTCACGACACTCTTATTGCAGCAGGCAATTCACGGCCAAGGATTGGGGTCGCGGCGTTGAACCCGCATGCCGGGGACAACGGAAATTTTGGCACCGAAGAAATCGACATTCTGGTCCCAGCCATCGAACGGGCGCAGCAACTACAGATCGACGTGAATGGCCCTTGGCCGTCCGACACGGTATTTCTCAAGGGCCGGGACGGAATTCTTGATGCCGTGGTCACCATGTATCACGACCAGGGACAGATCGCCATGAAGATGATGGGATTCGAACGGGGCGTGACTATTGCCGCCGGACTTCCCATTCCGGTCGCCACCCCGGCCCACGGCACAGCATTCGATATCGCCGGCCAAGGCGTCGCCAATCTTGGCGCCACGCGCAAGGCATTCGATGTACTTTTCCGGTTGGCGACCCATCACCATGGCCGGCAGGTCGATCAACCGCCGGCCTAGAAATCCGGCATCTCTCAGCAAAGCGGCGATCCGACGGTAGCCATATCGACCATACTGGCGGGTCAATTCGATCATGTCCGCCACAAGGCGTTCTTCATCTGCTCGGCCCCTTGGTCGATGCCGCTGGGTTGATCGATGCTGGCCAAGCACGCGACAGATCCGGCGCTCGGATATATGCAGCTTGTCACCTACCTGATCGATGCAAGCCCGACGACACGCGGGGCTTAGAAGTTTCCCCTTGATGCCTCGGTCAGGATCAGCTTGTCCAAAGTGAGATCCGAAACAGCTCTTCTCAGCCGTTCGTTCTCCTTTTGAAGACGCTTGAGTTCCTTGAGCTGCGCTGTCCCCATACCACCGTACTGCTTGCGCCAACGGTAGTAGGTCTGCTCCACGATGCGAACCTGTCTGATCGCATCAATTCGCGCCATGCCCTGCCCGACAAGTACCTCAACCTGCCGTAACTTCGTGACAATCTCTTCCGGTTTGTGTCGCTTGTTCGCCATCTCTGATCCTCCGTTGCCTAACTATAGGGGTGGACCAACTCAGTGGGGGAGGACCAGGACGTGGAGATTTCGATAGCTGATTACATTCATCCGGCAAGCTTAACCGGA
>JAPYUH010000233.1 GCA_029936195.1 Alphaproteobacteria bacterium | reverse complement strand
TTCGCCTTAAAACCCTAGGTGAAGACCGACGCCAGTTGCGGCGAACTTCAGATCCGAAAACTGCACTAGAGTTCGTTCGTGTTCACAAGATCCAGGGGGTGAATCGGGCGGCGCAGCTTCTGCCAGGGAAACTTTTCATAATCGGAGGTGGTAATCCCCGGGCCGGAGACCATGACGACGCGTTCGGTGATCGCATCGAAGCCGGCACGGAAGTGCTGTCGCGACTTGATCAGGATATAATCCTTCCGGGCAGGGTCGATGCCGGCGTGGGTGAAACAGCCCACATCGAAGGGCTCGTGGCGTTGCTCGCTGATCACGATTTCGACCTCGCCAGTGTCCAGGACCACGGTTCGACCCATGTCCACCATGACGCCGGTCATCATCGGGCCGGTGATGGTGAAGCGGCCGTCGGTAATGCGGCGCACCCGACCCGAAATTTTCAGCGGTTCGCCCTTGAGACCGATCGCCGGCATATCCGTTCTGCCGCCGAGCGCAAGCGTCACCTCGGCGCCGACGCCGGCGGCGACCAGTTCGGCCACGGCGATGGGATCAAAATAGGGACCGGCGCAGACATTGGTCAGACCTTGGCGCATCACCTCGGCAAGCACGGCCATCACGTCCTGAGTCCCGCCCGATCCGCATACGTCGCCGTGATCGGCCAGAATAATCGGCCCCGAGCCCAAACTCTTGGCATGGGCAATCGAGCCTTCAACCGGCTCGGTGGTAAAGATGAAGGCCTCGCGGCGGTCCCAGGCCATCCCCAACAGCTCGTCCAGCAGGGCCGCTCCGCCCGCGGTGTCACGGTCGCAGACGATAATCGAGCTCAGACCCACGCAGGAGATGTCGGCCAACGGAAAGCAGCCGAACACGGAGGCATTCAGAACCTCGGCTTCGGCCTCGGCCTGGATCGCCCTGTCCATGATGTCTTTCATGGGCTGGCGCGACGGCGTCTGGCAGTTCAAATGCGTCAGCATCGGCAGCTGCCGCCAGACCATCGCCGGGTTGACCTCGCCGGCCAAACTGCGAAGCAACGTCTTGCCGGCGCGCGAACCGGTCTCGTACATGTCGATGTGGGGATACGTGCGATAGCCCGTTATGACGGTGGCATTGTCAACCGTCAGGGCCGAGATATTGCTATGAAAATCAAACGCGACCGCTATGGGAAGGTCCGGCGCAGCCCCGCGGATGCGGGCCAACAACTCCCCCTCCGGGTCGTCGATACCCACCGTCGCCATGCCGCCATGGAGATCGAGGAACAGCGCATCACAACCGGGTTGAAGCGTATCAATAACGGCATCGGCGAAATAGTCGATCACCGCGTCTTCGGCACAACCGCTCGGATGCGCGCTGCCGGAAACCGCCATGACAAGCTCCGCTCCAGCCGCCTCGGCCAAGTCGATGTAGGCCGCGGCGGGAGTATTGGTTCCCCGGCACAGCAGGATCGCGGCCTCGCCGGCAAGCGGGCCGCCACGGTCGGCGCCTCGGCCAGAAAACGCCTCGAGCGGCGTCGGTACCGGAGAGAATGTATTGGTTTCGTGGCGCATCACGGCGGTGACGAATCTTTGCATGAATTCCTCTTGGAGCGGTCCCTTGCCCGGGCTGTCGTTGCAGTCGCATAGTGGACACTTTGCAAATTGAGTGATTTTCGGCTTTAATAATATATAGTTCTAATCAGGCGGGCGCGCAAGAAACTCGGAATTGTTGCGAATTCCACCCGACTGCGTACCTTGCACACCGGGCACGGCCTGGGCGACATGGGGTCGCTGCGTACTGGCCAATATGGGAGGAGATGGCAATGAGAAAGCAAATATTCGGACTGGCTCTACTGTTCGGCGCGGGAATCGCGCTTGGCACGGGCACGGCGGCGCTGGCCGCGGAGAAAAAGGAAGAACTGACGCTCGCGGTGATCCGAACCGAGGAAATGTCAACCCTGGCCAAGCGCTGGGAGGTGGCAATCGACTATCTCAGCAAGACGGCCAACGTGAACATCAATTTCTACACAACGACATCCTATGCCTCCGTCGTCGAAGCCATGCTGAGCGGATTTGTCGATGTCGCGAGCCTGGGGCCGAAGATCTATATCGTCGCGCACGAAAAGTCGGGCGGCGCGATCGTGCCCCTCGTCAGCTATACGATTCCCGCCGACATGTTCAATGACAAGCCGTGCGGTTGCTATTTGGGCGCCCTGGTGACAAAGACTGGCAGCGGCATGAAGACCCTTGAATCCACCAAGGGCAAGGTCTTGGCCCTGGTAGATCCGGGCAGTACCTCGGGCAATGCACTGCCGCGCGCTTTGTTCGCTGAAAAAATTGGTGGCAAGGAGCTCGAATCCTACTGGGGCCGCGTCTTCTATTCCGGTTCGCACACCGCCAGCGCGCGCGCTATCCAGGCGGGGAAGGCCGATGCGGCATTTCTCTCACTCGGCACCTTGCGACGGGTGATCATCTCGGGCGAGATGAAAAAGGAGGATTTCAACTACCTCTGGATTTCACCTCAAATACCGATTGATGTCATTTCAGTCGACAAGAAACGGATGAAACCCGAAATGGTCAAAAGACTGAGGGACGCCTTCACGGGTATGACCAAGACGAAAGCGGGTCAAGCGGTCCTGGCGGCCACGGGCTGGGCGGAATTCCAGGCGGCGGAGGACGACCGCTTCGATCCGTTGCGTAAAATCCTGGCGCTAAAGGCCAAGCTGAAGAAAAAGAAGAAATAGCAGCGGCGCCCCAGGCGTTTCGTCCAATGGATGGCGTCGCGACCGGAAGCGGCTGTATGCTGCTTCCGGCGCACCGCCATAACCTCATTTTCCAATAGAGAGAGATCAGCATCGATGGCCCTGCTTGAAGTCGTCGGCCTAAAGAAAACCTATCCGACCGGCGAGACCGCGCTCCGGGGCATTGATCTGGCCGTCGATGGCGCGGAGGTCATCGCCGTCCTGGGCCTAAGCGGCTCAGGCAAATCGACGCTGCTCAGGTGCATCAACCGCCTTGTCGAGCCGAGCGAAGGGCTGGTCGTGCTCGACGGTGTTCGCGTCAGCGAGCTCGACCGCCGCGGCCTGCAGCGCGCGCGGCGGCACATGGGCATGATCTTTCAAGAATACAATCTGGTCGACCGCCTGACCGTGTTGGAGAACGTGCTTTCGGGCTGCCTCGGCGTGGCCAGCACCTGGCGCGCGGTGACCCGTGCCTTTCGCAAGGACGACATCGAACGGGCCATGGAGCTCTGCAGCCGGGTCGGCATCCTGGACCAGATCCGGAAGCGCGCCGATCAGTTGAGCGGTGGTCAGCGCCAGCGCGTCGGCATTGCCCGCGCCCTGATGCAACAGCCAAAAATCCTGCTGGTCGATGAGCCGACCTCCAGCCTCGACCCAAAAATCGGCGCCGAGGTCATGGAACTCATGTGCGCGGTCGCCGACGAACACCACGTTCCGATGCTGGTCAGTGTCCACGACCTCGATGTCGCCACCGGGTATTCGAAACGGATCGTCGGTCTCAGAGAGGGGCGAATTGTCTTCGATGCCGAGACCCGAGAGGTCGATCGG
This sequence comes from Alphaproteobacteria bacterium, assembly GCA_029936195.1. GTDB lineage: Bacteria > Pseudomonadota > Alphaproteobacteria. Next base: position 2,641 of record JAPYUH010000233.1, on the reverse strand, counting down.
TCCATACTGCATTCGATCTATACCGACCAGGATGCCGCGTGAGCGGGATCGAGGCCGCCGACGCCTCTGGCATTAACGGCGCGGGCCTGATCGGCGACGCCAATCCACTACGGCCGCGGAATACGATTCTAAAGAGATATTGTCTCATTGCCGGGTTCGCCTCGGTCGTGCTGGTTTTGACCGCACATGTCTTCGTCTTCCAAACCGACTGGGCACGCACCGGCGGGCTCGGCCAGATGTTGAAAACCGCCGCCTGGTTTCTTCCCAACCTCGGCTATTTTCCGTCGATTTTGCTGGCCCTGTTCGAAACTTTCCTGATCGCTCTCTTTGGCACGCTGATTGGCATGGTCATTGCGATACCGGTTGCGGTTCTCGCGGCCCGCAACGTTACCCCGGCGGGTCTGGCGTCCTATTGGGCGGGGCGCGTCACCATCGTGCTGTCGCGCTCGGTGCATGAGCTGATTTTTGCCTTGATCTTCGTATCGGCGCTCGGTCTGGGGCCGCTGCCGGGCATGTTGGCGTTGGCGGTCCGCTCGGTCGGCTTCCTCGCCAAGACGACGGCGGAGGCGATTGAAAATATCGAAATCGGACCGGTCGAGGCCATTGAAGCAACCGGCGCCAAGCGGATGGCAGTGTTGCTTTTCGCCGTGCTGCCGCAGGTCTTTCCGATATTCGTCGGCAACGTCATCTTTCAATTCGATATCAATATACGCCGTGCGGCTATTTTGGGAATGGTTGGCGGCGGTGGCATCGGCCTGATCTTCGCCGAACAGATCATGTCGCTCGCCTACGACCGCGCCGGTACCGTCGTGCTGGGCGTGGTCGCCATGGTGCTGCTCGGGGAATACATCTCGATCCGGATCAGGAGCTGGCTGCTGTGAAGGCGGGGCCAAAATGGCGGTAGGCGAATACGGCATCACGGTCGACGACGCCCGGCGCGATTATCGCCGTTTCGTCAATTTGCGCCGGCTGATCAAGTTCATCGCACTCCTGTTGTTCTGTATCTTCGCGGTCTGGACGGTCTGGTATATGAACATGCCGCTCGAGCGCCTGTCGGGCATGTTCGGGCGTATCGGCACCATGGTCTTCAACCGGATGATGCCCCCCGACCTCGACTACGCCCTGACCGGGAACGTTTTCTACTCGATCCTCGAGACTATTGAAATGTCGTTTCTCGGCACCGTTTACGGTGTTCTGCTGGCGGTGCCAGTGGCCTGGTTCGGGGCTTGGAACGTGACCCCCAGCCGCACCATCTGCTATCCCTTGGGCCGCGCGATACTGGTCCTGAGCCGCGCCATTCCGCCGATCATCTGGGCGATGATCCTGGTGGTCATCTTGGGCTTCGGCCCGATGGCGGGCACCATCACCCTCGTGTTGCTGACGCTCAGCTTTGCCGGCAAGCTGATGTCGGAGCAGGTGGAAGCGATCGACATGGGCCCGGTCGAGGCGATCCGGGCAACGGGCGCCGGCGAGATCAAGACCTTCGTCTACGCGGTGTTGCCTCAGGTCAAGGCGGCGTGGATCGGGATCATCATCTACAATTGGGATTCTACCTTTCGCGCCTCGACGATTCTTGGCTTCGTCGGCGCGGGTGGCCTCGGCCTCTATATCCGAAGCACCACCCAATTGCTGGACTACGAGCGCACCATGGGTATCATCCTCGTGGTGATTGTGTTGGTGATCGCCTCCGAGATCCTCTCGCACTTCGCGCGCCAGCGAATTCGCTGAGCGCGCCATGGAAATATCGGTCATAGGCGGAAATCAGGAAAAATTCCCATGAACTCAGCTAACAAATCCCGGACGATCGCATCCCTCTTTCAAACGCTCGGGCGCGGCGGCGATCGCGATTACGGCGGCGATCACGTAACCCAACTTGCACATGCTCTTCAGTGTGCCCGGCAAGCGGACGAGACCGGCGCGGCGCCAACCCTTGTTGCGGCGGCGTTGCTGCATGATATCGGTCATTTGATCAACGCCGACGACCGGGCCACCTTTCAACGGCACGAAGACGCCAGGCACGAAATACTCGGCGCTCGTTATCTCGAACAGTGGTTCGGCCCGGATGTCACGGTGCCTGTCAGCTTACACGTCGAGGCCAAACGCTATCTGACCGCGATCGAGACGGAATACTACGATGGCCTTTCCACGAGATCGAAAGAGACCCTGGCGCTCCAGGGGGGGCCGTTCGTTGCGGCTGATGAGGCGACGTTCCGGGCCCTGCCGTACATGTCCGACGCGGTTGCGCTTCGACGTTGGGACGACGGCGGCAAAATCCCGGGCGCCGAAGTGCCGCCACTCGAATTCTACGAGCCCCATCTCCACGTCGCGCTCGAATAACACTATTCGGTTCCCTGCCCCGCGCCCAGACGAGAGGTTTATCCTCGACAGTATAAATTGCCCTCGTGGCTGCGCATCCCGCGGGAAAATTTGCCCCTGCGAGAGATAGAGATCGAAGTCGTCGGCAAACCAGCCCGGGTCTATTCAACCTTGATCCGAGCCATCAAATCGATTTCATTTGCGGAAAACCTGCTCTAGAGGAATTACGAAATACTCTGACGCATATCCATCTGCGACGAAGTAATTGAGACATTCGTCGGATTTGAAGAGATCACAGGCGACCCCACCAGCCCCGGAAACCATC
>JAPYUH010000232.1 GCA_029936195.1 Alphaproteobacteria bacterium | reverse complement strand
CGAACCAGCCGCAGCGGCGGGAGCGGCCGGTGACAGTGCCGAATTCCTTGCCCCGATCGCCCAGGCCCCGGCCCACCTCGTCCACCAATTCAGTGGGGAACGGCCCTTCGCCCACCCGCGTGGTATAGGCCTTGGTGATGCCCAGAACATAATCTATGGCGTCCACGCCGATGCCGGCGCCGGCGCCGACCTGGCCGGCCAGGGTGTTGGACGAGGTAACATAGGGATAAGTACCGTGATCGATATCCAGCATCGCGGCCTGGGCGCCCTCGAACAGGATGCGATGGCCGGCGCGCCGTGCCTCATCCAGGTCACGCCAGACGTTGGAGGCAAAGGGAAGCACCTTGGGCGCCACTTCACGCAATAGATTTACCAACTCACCGGCGTCAAATTCGGCCTTGCCCAAGCCCCGGCGCAGGGCGTTGTGGTGAAGCAGCAACTGATCCACCTTTTCCGGCAAGGTATCCAGGTCCGTCAAATCACACAGGCGGATGGCCCGGCGGCCCACCTTGTCCTCGTAGGCCGGGCCGATACCACGCCGGGTGGTGCCGATGCGCCGGCCGGTATTGGCGTCCTCGCGGATTGCGTCCAGTTCGCTGTGCAGGGGCAGGATCAGCGCGCAATTGAAGGCCAGGCGCAGAGATGAGGGGGTTATTTCCACGCCCTGTTCCTGTAGGCGTTGCATTTCCGACAAAAGGGCCCAGGGGTCAACCACCACGCCGTTGCCGATGATCGACAGCTTGCCCTTGCGCACGATGCCCGAGGGCAGCAGGCTGAGTTTGTAGACCTCGCCATCAATGACCAAGGTATGGCCGGCATTGTGCCCGCCTTGAAAGCGCACCACCACCGAGGCCCGCTCGGACAGCCAATCGACAATCTTGCCCTTGCCCTCGTCGCCCCATTGGGCGCCCACGACCGCAACATTCGCCATTATAAATTCCTATAGTTTCGCGGCTTGACCGCCGTGCAAAATATGATCGCACGCCAAGGCCTTGGCCTCCGCCAACGCCTCGGCATCTCCGTCCAGGCCTTGCACCGTGATCCAGCCGTCCGCGCGCATTTGCCGCGAGATCTCCGCCGGAGTGTTGAAGGGAACGTACAAACGTCCCGGCGGCGTGGGTTCGGGAATGGCGCGCATCAGACTATCGAGATACAGGGTAAAGCCGATGGCGCTTTCGCCGCCGGCCAGGGAATAACGCCCGCCCCGGCCCAACTCGCCCCGAACGCCATCGGCAAACAGGGAAAAACTGACGCCGGTCTGATACTCGAAGCCCCGGCTTTCACCGGGATCGATGGTCAGGGTCAATCCGCCATTCCGGCCATCGAGAAAAGCCACCAATTCAGCCAAATGATCGCACAGGGTCCGCGCGGGCGCGGGTAGATTGAGATCTTTCAGTGCCAGCAAGGCCGCTCCGGCCGGTCCGGCGGCGGCCATCAAGGCGGCCAGCGGTTGGCGGACATCCTCGGCCAGGCTGGCGATCGCCGCGCCATCGCGGGCATCCAGGGCCTGCCGGGCGGCCTCGGCCTCGCCGTCAGCCAGACCCAAACCTTGCGTTAACAGGGGCACCAAGGTTGGCACGGTCAGATCAACCGACAGGCCCTGGACGCCCAGGCCCGACAATGCCTCGGCCGCCAGCAGGACCAGTTCCCCATCGCCGGCCACGCCTTCGGCGCCGATCAGTTCAACGCCGGCTTGGGCATATTGCCGCTCAGGGCGCAATTGGCTGCCGCGCACGCGCAGAACCTGGCCAGCATAACATAGCCGCAACGGCCTGGGCGCCTTGGCCAGGCGGGTGGCGGCGATGCGGGCCACTTGCGTGGTCATGTCGGCGCGCAGACCCATCATGCGTTGGGATATAGGGTCCATCAGGCGGAACATATGTCGTGCAACCCCGGCGCCGGGGCCCGACAGCAGGCTTTCCTCGAACTCGATCAGGGGCGGTTTGACCCGCTCGTAGCCGTGGCTTTCGAAATGCGCCACGAGACGTTCAATGGAACGCGCCTCATGCGAGGCAAAGGGCGGCAGGTCGTCGTGCAAACCTTCGGGCAACAGGGCCAGTTCAGCATAATCGGTCATAATCGCATGGGAATATTCTGGGTTAGACTTGGTTTAGAAATTCAGGGCTTGTGCCTGTGCTACATGGGGCAAGGCACGCACCGCCGTCAAGACCCCGTCGTCTATTGCCTGATCGATGCCAATCAGGGCGATGGCATCGCCGCCCGGTCGGGCCCGACCCAGGTGGAAGGTGGCGACATTGACGCCGCTGTCGCCCAGCAGCGTACCCAGGGCGCCGATCAAGCCAGGCTTGTCGTCGTTGGTGATGTAGAGCATGTGGGGGGCCAGCTCCGCCTCCAGATTGATGCCCTTGACCTGAACGATGCGGGGCCGGCTGTCGGCAAACAAGGTACCGGCCACATCGCGGCTTTGGGTTTCGGTCGTGACCGTGACCCGGATCATGGTCTGATAATTGCCGGTGCCTTCGTCGCGGGTTTCGCGCACCTCGATGCCGCGCTCCTTGGCCACCACGGGGGCGTTGATCATGTTGACGTTATCGATCAGGGGACGCAGCAACCCTTCCAGCACAATGGCGGTCAGGGGCCGGGTGTTCAGGCCGGCCACGTGGCCTTGGAATTCGATATGCACCGCCTTCAACGCTGTTTGGGTCAACTGCCCGGCAAAGCTGCCCAACTCGCGCGCCAGGGTGAAATAGGGCCGCAGCCTGGGTGCCTCCTCGGCCGAGACCGAGGCCATGTTGAGGGCATTGGAAATGGCGCCGGTCAGCAGATAGTCGGACATTTGTTCGGCCACCTGCACGGCGACATTGACCTGCGCCTCGGTCGTGGCCGCACCCAGATGCGGCGTCGCCACCACCGCCTCGGAGCCGAACAAAGCGTTCTCCTTGGCCGGCTCGGAAGAAAACACATCCACCGCCGCGCCGGCCACATGGCCGGCATCAATGGCGGCGCGCAGGTCGGCTTCCACGATCAGGCCGCCGCGGGCGCAATTGACGATGCGCACGCCGGCTTTCATCTTGGTGATCGAGGCTTTGTTGATGATGCCCTTCGTAGCATCGTTCAAGGGCGTGTGCAGGGTGATAAAATCGGCCCGCGCCAACAGCGCATCCAGCTCCACCCGCTCCACGCCCAGATCCCGGGCACGATCTTCCGAGAGGAAAGGGTCATAGGCCACGACGCGCATTTTCAGGCCAATGGCCCGGTCACAGACGATGGCGCCGATATTGCCGCAGCCAATCACGCCCAGCACCTTGCCGTACAATTCCACGCCCATGAAGCGGTTCTTTTCCCATTTGCCGGCATGGGTGGAGCGGTCGGCGGCGGGAATCTGCCGGGCTAGGGCCATCATCATGGATATTGCGTGCTCGGCCGTGGTGATGGAATTGCCGAACGGCGTGTTCATGACGCAGACGCCCTGGGCGGTGGCCGCTTCCTGGTCGATGTTATCGACACCAATGCCGGCCCGGCCGATGACCTTCAATCGACCATTCGCGGCCGCCAGAATTTCCGCCGTCACCGTGGTGGCGGAGCGGATGGCGAGGCCATCGTATTGATCGATGATCTCGGCCAGACCCTCGGCGCTCAAGCCGGGCTTTTCATCCACCTCCACCCCACGATCGCGAAACACTTCCGCCGCGCGAGGGCTCATTTTGTCGGAAATCAGTACCTTGACCATGTTGTTTGGATATCCCTTAGGCCGCCGGTGAATAAGTCGCCTTGACCTCGCCATAGGCCCAATCGAGCCATGGCAACAAGGCCTGCAAATCAGCTGTTTCCACCGTCGCGCCGCACCAGATGCGCAGACCCGCCGGCGCGTCCCGATGACCGCCAATGTCAAAGGCCGCGCCCTCCGCCGCCAGGGCAGCCTCCATGGCCTTGGCCACGGCCCGGCCGTCATCGGCGGACAAAGAGGTGAACCAAGCATCCACGATGGACAGGCAGACAGAGGTCGTGGAGCGGTTGGCGGCATTCTGGGCGACATAGTCAACCCAATCCGTTCGATGAACCCAACCTTCCAGAACGGCGGCATTGCGGTTGACCCGTTCGATCAGCCCGGACAGGCCGCCGACGGAGCGGGCCCAGGCCAGGGTATCGATATAATCCTCCACGCACAGCATCGATGGCGTATTGATGGTCTCGCCCTTAAAGGGGCCCATCGAGAGCTTGCCGCCCTTGGTCAGGCGAAAGATTTTCGGCAGCGGCCAGGGCGGGGTATGGCTTTCCAGCCGGGCCACGGCGCGGGGGCCGAGGATCAGCATGCCGTGGGCCGCCTCGCCGCCCAAAACTTTCTGCCAACTGAACGTGACCACGTCCAGCTTGTCCCACGGCAATACCATGGCGAAGGCGGCGGAAGTGGCATCGCAGATAGTCAACCCGGCCCGGTCGTCGGGGATCCAATCACCGTTGGGGATGCGCACGCCCGAGGTGGTGCCGTTCCAACAGAACACCACGTCGCGGTCGCAATCGACCGCATCCAGATCGGGCAGCAGTCCATAATCCACCTGCCATAGGCGGGTATCGTCCCATTTCAGTTGCTTGACGATGTCGTTGGCCCAACCGGCTCCGAAACTTTCCCACGCCAGCACATCGACGCCGCGCGCGCCCAACAGCGACCACAGGGCCATTTCCACGGCCCCGGTATCGGATGCGGGAACGATGGCGATACGATAGTCATCGGGCACGCCAAGCACTTCGCGGGTGCCCTCGATCGCCGCCAGCAGCCGCGCCTTGCCCTCGGCCGAACGATGGGAGCGGCCCAGGGAGGCGTTTTCCAGGACGGACGGGGTCCACCCGGGCCGCTTGGTGCAAGGGCCGGAGGAAAATTTAGGCGTGGCGGGTTTGCGGTCGGGCTGCATGGCGCCAGGTCCTCGTGAAAAAATATTGGTTCAAAAACCAATGTCCAATGTTGTTGCGGAGGCGGGAGTTTACGTCCGAACCCGTCCAAGTCAACAGCAAATGCCGCACTGCAACATAAGGTCGCATTTGACAACCAAACGCAGCCAGTTTCACATGCGCCGCCCGAAGCAAAATTTGGATTTCCGGAATGATCCCCAGTACGCTAGCCAGCATCATCGAATGTCAGCGTCACCTCTTCGATATCCCCGATGATATCGCCTATTTCAACTGTGCCTACATGTCGCCACTGATGCACAAGGTGGCGGCGGCGGGACAGCAGGCAGTGACCCGCAAGGCGAACCCGTGGCGGATCACGCCGCCGGATTTCTTCACCACGCCGGAACGGGCGCGCACCCTGTTCGCCCGATTGATCAACGCCACCGCCGATGACATCGCCATGGTCCCCGCCTGCAGCTACGGCACCGCGACCGCCGCCCAAAACCTGCCCGTGGCCAAGGGCCAGAAACTCATCGTGCTGCAGGATCAATTTCCCTCCAACGTCTATCCCTGGCGGGAGCTGGCCAGGGAGCGGGAGGCGGAAGTGGTAACCATCCCCCCTGGCGGCAACGACGGCTGGACGCCGCGCATTCTGGACGCCATCACGGGGCAGACCGCCATCGTCGCCCTGCCCCACTGTCATTGGACCGACGGCAGCCTGGTCGATCTGGAAGCGGTGGGCCGGCGCTGCCGCGCGATGGGCGCGGCGTTGGTTCTGGATCTGACTCAATCGATCGGCGCCCTGCCGTTCGACGTGGCCCGGGTGCGGCCGGATTTCGCCGTCGCCGCCGGCTACAAGTGGATGATGGGGCCCTACACTCTGGGTTTCCTCTACGTGGCGCCGAAATATCGCGACGGCCGGCCGCTGGAACACAACTGGATTGCCCGCCAGGGCAGCGAGAATTTCGCCGGCCTGGTGGATTACCGAGATGACTTCCAACCCGGTGCGCGGCGGTTCGACATGGGCGAGGGCGCGAATTTCTCCGCCCTGCCCATGGTGGTGGCGGCCTTGGAACAGTTATTGGACTGGGGCGTTGAAAACACCCAGGCGACATTGACCGCGATGACCAAACAGATCGCCGAGCGGGCCGCACCCCTGGGCCTGCGCGCCTCGGACCCCAGCCTTCGGGCCGGGCATTTTCTCGGCCTGGGCTTTCCCGGTGACGTGCCCAACGGACTGCCGGATCGGCTGGGGGCGGAAAACGTTTATGTCTCCGTGCGCGGGCAATCCATGCGCATCACGCCGCATCTCTACAACAACGAGGCCGACGTGGACCGATTGAT
>JAPYUH010000231.1 GCA_029936195.1 Alphaproteobacteria bacterium | reverse complement strand
AAATAGTTAACATCCGCATATTTCAGGCCCCTGCTAGCCACAAATTGGGCCGAAATTTATTAGTTTTCTGAGAAAAAAAGTGGCCACCCCGGCAGGACTTGAACCTAGCACCTTCGGTGTGAAAGACCGACATCCTAACCTTTAGACTACGGGGTGGCGATGAGGGAGGAAGTAGCCAATAGCGCAATGAAAAGCAAGCGCGAACTCTGATTATTTCCCCCCCTTGAAGCTATTGATCCTCCGGCCAGGCGGCATCCTCTATGAACAATTGCACACCCCGACGGCCTTGCCAGTCATCCGCCCGCAGATGCCCCGCCAAATGCAGCGACCGGCCCTTGGCCGACAACATCGCCTGGCCTAGGGGAGTGTCGGCAATACCAAAGGCAATTCCCTTCAATCGTCCGCGGCGCGGCCCGGCCATGACCATGCGCACGTGGTTCTGCCCCACCAAGTCCGCCTTGACCACATCGGCGTTGGCAATGGCAAAGCGCGGCTCCGGATGGCCGGCCCCAAAAGGTCCCGCCCCCTCCAGGGTATCGAACAGATCGCGGCTGGCACCGGACACGGACAAGGCGCCATCCAGACTGATTTCACGCCTTTGCGGCTGCCCGGCCATGGCCTGGGCGATACGCTCGGTGAGAAAAACCTCCAATTTCGCCATTTTGTCCACCGCCACGGACAATCCGGCAGCCATGGCGTGACCGCCCCCCGCCAGCAGCAATCCAGCCTGTTTGGCGGCCGTCACCGCCGCCCCCAGATCCACACCCGGCACCGACCGGCCGGAGCCCTTGCCCACATCGCCATCCACGGCGACGATAATTGTTGGCCGGTGAAAGCGGTCTTTCAGGCGCGAGGCGACAATGCCGATGACGCCTTGGTGCCAGCGTGGATCGGAGAGAAACAATAATGGTTTCCCCTCCCCGCCGCCCATGGCTTCCACATGATCCACCGCCTGGATCTGGATCGCGGCCTCGATTTCCCGGCGTTCCAGGTTGTATTCGTCGAGTTTTTCCGCGATGGCGCGGGCCTCGTCCGGATCGTCCGTGGACAGCAGTTTTGAGCCCAAATGGGAATTGCCAACCCGGCCGCCCGCATTCAAGCGTGGCCCGAACACAAATCCAAGGTGATAGGTGCCGGGACGTTGATCCAATTTGGCCAGATCGCCCAGGGCGGTCAGGCCCGGATTGCCCCGCCCGGCGGCAACTTTCAATCCCTGGGCCACCAACACCCGGTTCAGACCGGTCAGGGGCACCACATCGCAAACCGTGCCCAGGGCCACCAGGTCCAACCACTGCAACAAATTAGGTTCGGGGCGGTTGGCGAACCAGCCCCGCTGGCGCAGGGCCCGGTTTAGAGCCACGATCAATAGAAAACTCACCCCCACGGCGGCCAATTGGCCCAGACCGCTGTCGTCATCCAGACGGTTGGGATTGACCACGGCGCGGGCCACGGGCAGGCGCGGTTCGGCCTGGTGGTGGTCCACCACGATCATGTCCAAACCCGCATCGGCCGCAGCCTGCAAAGGTTCAAAGGCGGCGATGCCGCAATCCACCGTCACGGCAACGGCGATGCCTTTCGCACGCAAGGCCAACAAGGCCGGCGCATTGGGGCCATAACCTTCTTTTTGCCGATCCGGGATATAAACCGTCAAATCAACGCCGCAGGCGCGGAAATACCGATGCAACAGGGCCGAAGAGGTGGCCCCGTCCACATCATAGTCGCCAAATACGGCAACCGGTTCGCCGCCCGTAATGGCATCGGCCAGACGGTCGGCGGCCTTGTCCATATCCCGCAGTCGGGAAGGGTCGGGCAGGTAGGATTTCAGGGTCGGGTTCAGGAAACCCGTCGCCTGGTCAATGCCCACGCCGCGCCCCGCCAAAACCCGGCCGACAATATCGGGAACGCCAAGCCGTTGCGACAAAGCCAGTGCGGTTCGGTCATCGGCCGGGCGTTGCCGCCAAATCCGGCCCGACAACGACTGCGTCACATTCAGCATTGCCGCATCGTCCTCTTTCGGAAAAGACTCGGCGGAAAGGCTCATGACATTATTTACGGATGGGATGTTGCATGCGGATCCAACGCACGGTACCAGTGCGGGCCCGCATGGCAACGGATTCCGTCGTCAAAGTATGCGCGGTGCGCCGCACCCCCTGTAACATATTGCCGTCCGTCACGCCGGTGGCGGCAAATATGACATCGCCCGACGCCAAGTCGGTGATCTCGTATTTACGGTTCAGATCCTCGACCCCTACCTTGGCCGCGCGTCCCCGTTCATCGTCATTGCGGAACAGCAGCCGGCCCTGAATATTGCCACCAATGCAACGCAGGGCGGCGGCGGCCAACACGCCTTCCGGCGCGCCACCCGTGCCCATGTAGATATCAATGCCGGTCTCGGGCATGGCCGTGGCCATGACGCCCGCCACATCGCCGTCACCAATCAGAACAATGCGGGCGCCCGCCTCGCGCACGGCGGCGATCAATTCGCCATGGCGGGGACGGTCCAATATACAGGCCACTACGTCTCTGGTGTCCTTGCCCACGGCCTTGGCCACGTTGTAGATATTATCCTCGGCTGAATTATCCAGATCAATGGCGTCCGTGGGAACGCCGGGCCCGGCGGCGATCTTGTCCATATAGACGTCCGGCGCATTCAGCAGACCGCCGGCTTCCGACAACGCCAGAACGGCCAGGCCATTCGGCATGCCCTTGGCGGTGATGGTGGTTCCTTCCAGGGGGTCGAGGGCGATATCGATCTTGGGGCCGTCACCGGTGCCGACTTCCTCGCCAATGAACAGCATCGGCGCCTCGTCGCGCTCGCCTTCGCCAATCACCACCGTGCCGGCAATATGAAGGTGGTTGAGGGCGGTTCGCATGGCATCCACGGCAGCCTGGTCGGCAATTTTTTCATCGCCCCGGCCCATGACCTCGGCTGCCGCGATCGCGGCGGCCTCCGTGACGCGGACGGCTTCTATGGTGAGATTTCGGTCGAGTAATATTTTATCGGCCATGATGAGCCCCTGATGATTCTACGCACGGACTATAGTAACGAAAAAAGACTGAAATTATAGCGCCTCGATACGGATGATTTTCGGCTCTTCCACCACTGCGTCCAACGCTCCGATCAGGGCCATGGCCTTGACCATGGCCGCCTCCTCGCTTTCGTGGGTGATCAACACCACGGGCACCGGTTCGCCCGGATCGCGGCCGCGCTGGATCATGGAGCCGATGGAAATATTCAGATCCCGCAGGATAGCTGAAATATCGGCGATCACGCCGGCCTGATCCAACAAGGACAAGCGGACGAAATACGGCCCCACATGGCGTTCCATGGGAGAAGATGGGAGGGCCTGAAGATTGCCCGCCGGTACCGAGAAGGCCGGCAGGCGTATGCCCCTGGCGATATCGACAAGATCACCCACCACGGCCGAGGCCGTCGGCCCCTCGCCCGCGCCCCGGCCCTCGAACACCACCCGGTCAACAAAATTGCCTTCCGCCACCACGGCGTTGAAAACGCCGGCCACATTGGCGATGGGCGAGCCTTCCGCAACCATGCAGGGATGCACGCGCTGTTCCACCCCATGATCCGTCAGCCGCGCAATGCCCAGCAGTTTGATGCGGTAGCCCAGTTCCGTGGCGAATTCAATATCGATGGCGGACACATTGCGGATACCTTCAATATGTACCGCGTCCAGATTGACCGGGCAGCCGAAGGTCAGCGCGGTCAGGATCGCCAGTTTATGTGCCGCGTCAACGCCATCCACGTCAAACGCGGGATCTGCCTCGGCATAGCCAAGGGCCTGGGCCTCGTCCAGGACGTCGCTGAAATCCCGGCCGCTGTCGCGCATGGCGGTTAGGATGTAATTACAGGTGCCATTCAGGATACCATATATGCGCGAGAAACCGTTGCCGGCCAGACCCTCCCGCATGGCCTTGATGATGGGAATACCGCCCGCCACCGCCGCTTCGTAATTCAGGGCCACGCCCTTGGCCTCCGCCGCCGCCGCCAGGGCGGTGCCGTGATGAGCGATCAAGGCCTTATTGGCGGTGACCACATCCTTGCCCTGGGCGATCGCCGTCTCCACCGCCAGCCGGGCCGGGCCATCCTCGCCGCCAATCAATTCGACCAGCACATCGACCTCGTCGCTGGCCGCCAGGGCCACGGCATCGTCGTGCCAGGTAAATAGGCTCATATCGAAGCCACGATCGCGGCTTCTATCGCGGGCCGAGACAGCGGTAACCTGAATTGGCCGGCCGCAACGTGCCGCCAAAAGATCCGCCTGCTCGGATACCAGACGGACAACGCCGCCGCCGACCGTGCCCAACCCGGCAATGCCCAGGCGCAAGGGAGCTGCGCTCATGGATTTATTCATTTTGCCGCCGCCGCTTGATCGTCCGCGATGTCCATATCTTTATAATCCTGCAAGAAACGTTTGATATTCCGTATGGCCTGGCGCGAGCGATGCTCATTCTCCACCAGGGCAATACGCACGAAACCGTCGCCGTATTCGCCAAACCCGATGCCGGGGGACACGGCAACCTTGGCCTTGTCCAGCAACTGCTTTGAAAATTCCAGTGATCCCAAATGGGCGAAACCTTGCGGCAGCGGCGCCCAGGCGAACATGGTCGCCTGCGGCGAAGGGATTGACCAGCCGGCGGCGTCAAGCCCCTGGATCAACACATCCCGGCGGTTCCGATACAGCTCGCGAACATCATCGACGATGTCCTGAGGGCCATTCAGGGCGGCGCAGGCCGCCACCTGGATCGGCGTGAAGGCGCCGTAATCCAAATAGGATTTAATCCGGGTCAAAGCCGCGATCAGGCGCCGGTTGCCGGTGGCAAACCCCATGCGCCAGCCGGGCATGGAATAGGTCTTGGATAGCGAGGTGAACTCCACCGCCACATCCCTGGCACCCGGCACCTGTAGTATCGAGGGCGGCGGTTTACCGTCAAAATAGATCTCCGCATAGGCCAGGTCGGACAGCAGAAACAGATTCTTTTCCTTGGCGAATTGAACCATGCGCTCGTAAAACGCCAGATCGACCACTTCGGCCGTGGGATTGGCGGGATAATTCAGCACAATCGCCGCGGGCGGCGGCACGCAATGGCGCACGGCGGCAGCCAGATTGTCAAAAAAATTCTCGGCCGGCCCCACCGGTACATGGCGTATGACGGCGCCGGCGATGATGAAACCGTAGGGGTGGATGGGATAGCTCGGATTTGGCGCCAAGATGACATCTCCGGGCGTCGTAATGGCCTGGGCCAGATTGGCCAGGCCTTCCTTGGAGCCGAGGGTGACGATGGTTTCGCCTTCTGGATCGATATCGACGCCAAAGCGGCGCCGGTAATAATTGGCGTTGGCCAGACGCAGGCCTGGAATCCCGCGCGAGGTGGAATAGCGATGGGTTTTTGGGTCGCGGGCGGTCTCCACCAGTTTATCGACAATATGGGGGGCGGGCGGGGTATCTGGGTTCCCCATGCCAAAGTCGATAATATCCTCGCCCCGGGCCCGGGCGGCGGCCTTCATGGCGTTCACTTCGGCGAAGACATATGGGGGCAGTCGCTTGATACGGTGAAATTCAAAAGGCATGGCCGTTATCGTCAATTGCATCCGGCCGCTGTTCCGCCGCCGACATCAGTTCCAAGGGCATGCTTTATGCCTGAATTGCCAAGCTGTTGCGAGCCCTAAGGAGGGCATTTTGCCAAGGCCGCGACACCCGTCCCGAAGGGGCTATCTGACAAACACCTCAACCCGGCGGTTCTGCGCCTCGCCATTGGGCATGAACTCAAAATACAGCGGTTCGCTGTCCCCCTTGGCCTGCACCACGATCTGCTCGGAGGCCAGGCCATGGCGGCGCAACTCGCCGGCAACGCTATTGGCCCGGTCCAGGGATACCCCGAAATTTACTAACTTGTGCTTGGCATAATCCATGTCGGCGGTGCGCTGGCTGGCATGGCCGACCACAAGAATTGTGCGGCCGCTTCCCTTGGCCTGGCTGGCGACGTTTCCAAGGCGTTGCTTTTCCCCGGCACTCAGACGGGAGGAGCCATGGCGAAAGCGGATCAGCATGGGGGCGCCCGGCAAACGCCGCATGGTGGCATTGCTCATTTGCGGCTGCGGCGCCACGCCTTGATCCGCCCCCGCGAGAGATGCATTGAAAGCCTGGCGTACGACACCCGGCACCACGGTCGGCCATT
>JAPYUH010000479.1 GCA_029936195.1 Alphaproteobacteria bacterium | reverse complement strand
CATTTCATTTCCGAATATGGTCTCGCCCACACCGGGCCATTCAATGTCGGTCGAAAATGCCCTAAAGCTGCCAGTATTGCCGGCCCGCCAGACGGTCCTGGTGGCGCCACAGGCCCTTGATGTCGGCGATCAAGCCGCCGTCGCGGACCAGTTGCGCCAGGTAGGCCGGGTTCAGGGCCAGATAGTCGTCATGCCGCACGGCGCCGACGATTGTGTCATAGCCCCGTTGGCCGTCCAGGGATGACAACAGGGTGAAGCCGTACAGCCGCTCCGCCTCGCCACCATTGGCCACCGGGTCATGCACCCACACCTCGTGGCCACGGGATTTCAGGCCGGTAACGACGTCGATCACCTTGGTGTTGCGCAGGTCGGGGACGTTTTCCTTGAAAGTCAGGCCCAGCACCAGGATTTTGCCCGGCGCCGCCATGTTTTCGTCGATACAGCCTGCGATGAAATCACCCATGGCATCATTCAGGCGCCGGCCGGCCAGGATAATCTGCGGGTCGTAGCCCAGTTGCTGGGCTTGATAGGCCAGGTAAAACGGATCAACGCCAATGCAATGGCCGCCCACCAGGCCCGGCGTGAAGGGCAGGAAATTCCACTTGGTGCCCGCCGCCTCCAACACGTCATGGGCGGAGAGGGATAATTTCTGGCAGATCGCCGCCACTTCATTGACGAACGCGATGTTGATGTCCCGCTGGGCGTTTTCGATCACCTTGGCGGCCTCGGCGGTTTTGATATTTGGGGCCCTGAACACGCCGCCCGAGGTCACCTTGCCGTATAGATCAGCCAGACGGTCCAGGACCGCGTCCGTCTGTGCGGCCACGACCTTGGTAATTTTATCAATCGTATGTTCCCGGTCACCGGGATTGATGCGTTCGGGGGAATAGCCCAGGAAAAAATCCCGGCCGCAAACCAGGCTGGAGGCGTCTTCCAGGGCCGGGCCGCAGATATCTTCGGTAACGCCGGGATAAACCGTGCTTTCGAAGACCACGATATTGCCTTGTTCCAGCATCCCGCCGATGCCGGCGCAGGCCGCTTGGAGCAACCGCAGATCCGGTTGGTTATCGCCGTCCACCGGGGTCGGCACAGTGACGATGTAGATCTCCGCCCCGGCGATTTCGGCCGCGCCGTCGGTCACCGTCAGCGCGCTGTCCGCCAGGTCGGGCGCGGAAATTTCCCCCGTGCGATCGTGGCCGCCCCGCAATTCCGATATCCGGTCCCGGTCCACGTCATAGCCGATGGTGGGGAAATGCCGCGCCAGGGCGACGGCCAGGGGCAAACCCACATAGCCCAGACCGACAACGGCAATGGAAGCCGTGATGGAAG
>JAPYUH010000230.1 GCA_029936195.1 Alphaproteobacteria bacterium | reverse complement strand
GTACACGGCTTTGCAGGCCGCTGCGTAACCACTCCGCCACCGCGCCAGCCGGTCCGGCGTCCCATTTTCAGTTTCACTGGGCGCCGAGCCACCCGCTACATAGAGCGCCTTCTTTGTTGGGTCAACGTTTGCCTTGCCGGACCGGCGCGCCTATAACAATATTGTTTGCATTCACGCGCGCTGATTTCGGCGCCGCCTTTGTTATGGATATGTCATGCCGGACAATAGTTCCCGGGCCACCGCTCGTTTGAACATGGTCAACAACCAGTTGCTGACCAACAAACTGACCGATGATCGCATCGCCGAGGCGTTGTTGTCGGTGCCGCGGGAAATTTTCGTGCCCAAGGCACTGCGCGGCGTGGCTTATCTGGACGAGGATATTCCCTTGGGCGACGGCCGCCATTTGATGGAACCCATGGCCTTTGCGCGTATTCTCCAGGCCGCCGAAGTGCGGGCCACGGACGTGGTATTGGATGTGGCCTGCGCCACGGGATATTCCACCGCCGTGCTGTCGCGACTGGCGGCGACGGTCGTGGGGCTGGAGGCCGATGAGGCCTTGGTGGCCGCCGCGGAGGCGCAGTTGGCCAACTTGCAGGTCGACAATGCCGCCGTCGTCTCGGGTGATTTGATGGCGGGCTGTGTCGAACAGGGACCTTACGATGTCATTTTCATTAACGGCGCCGTCGAGGAAGTACCCGCCGCCTACAAGGGGCAATTGACCGAAGGCGGGCGCATGGTGGTGGTCGAACGCCGTGGCCAGGCGGGCCAAATCGGCCGGGCGGTATTGTATTCAAACCGGGATGGCCTGGTCTCGCGGCGGGAGTTGTTTGATGCCATGATCCCGGTGCTGCCGGGCTTCCAAATGGCGGCAGCCTTTCAATTCTGAAACGGCTGATTGATAGTCTGCCTTTTGATGAAGACATAATTTAGGGCGGCCGCGCGCGGCTGAAAAATCTTGATGATAGGTAATGTTATCCGACTGACTTCGCGGCTCCCGTGGGCACCCGTCACCGCACTTGCGTTCTGTGCGGCTGTGGCACCCGTGGCGCCGGCCAGCGCGGAAACTCTGTTTGAGGCGATGGCCATGGCCTACGCCTCCAACCCGACCCTGCAAGCGGCCCGCGCGGCGCTGCGCGGCTCCAACGAGGGGCTGCCGCAAGCTTTGTCCGGATGGCGCCCGACGGTTTCCTTGAATGGCAGCGCCGGTCTGCAGCAATCCAAGACCAATTCCACCAGCAAACAGGATTTGTTCCCCCGCACCTATTCCGCCGATATCAGCCAGTCGCTCTATGCGGGCGGCCGCACGGTGGCCGAGACAGCGCAGGCGGAAAGCCTTGTGCAGGTCGCCCGCTCCCGCTTGAAAGTGGTTGAACAGCGGATGTTGGCGAACATGGTCACGGCGTTTCTTGACGTTCTGCGGGATCAGGCCCGGGTGCAATTGAACCGCAACAACGAAGTGGTCCTGCGCCGCCAATTGGAGGCGACCCGTGACCGCTTCGAGGTCGGCGAAGTGACCCGTACCGACGTTGCCCAGGCCGAAGCGCGCCTGTCGGGCGTGGTCGCCGAACGGGTCGAAACGGAAGGCGCCCTGGCATCCTCCCGTGCCAGTTACCGCGAGGTTTTCGGTGTCATGCCCGGTTCCTTGCAACCGGCCCCGCCCTTGCCGGACCTGCCCGCCACCGAAAGCGAAGCGGTGGCCACGGCGGAGACCGATAATCCCAACATCGCGGTTGCCCTGAACAACGAGGCCGTGGCCCGCCACGGGGTGGAAGAGGCGACGGGGCGCTTGCTGCCGACAGTCGATTTGACCGGCCGGGCCCGGGGCAGCGACGAAACCACCACGGAAAACAGCGACAGCACGTCCTATTCCCTGATCGCCGCTGTTTCCGTCCCCCTTTACCAGGCCGGTGCGGTGCATTCCCTGGTGCGTCAGGCGAAGGAATTGCTCAATCAAAGGCGCATCGAGGTGGAGGAAAACCGCCGCGGCGTGGTCAAGGCGGCCAGTCAGGCCTGGGAGCGGATGACCACGACCCGGTCGCAGATTGCCGCCCGCGCGGAGGCGATCCGGGCCAACGAAATCGCCCTTGAAGGGGTCCGCCAGGAGGCTGATGTTGGCACCCGTACAACACTGGATGTGCTGGATGCGGAACAGGAATTGCTGGATTCCCGCGTCGCTATGGTTATTGCGGAGCGGGATGAATATGTTGCCGGCTACCAATTACTTGCCGCAATTGGCCGGTTGACGGCGGTGCATATTAGCCTGCCTGTACAGATATACGATCCCAGCGAGCATTATCAAAAGGTTCGCAATAAGTGGTGGGGCTGGAACACTTCCAGCGATTAAGGCTTTCTTCACCATAAAGCTATAATTACTGCAATTGATGCAGATGAATGCAGTAATAGCATTTTTCGAGCGCATCTTTTAAAATGTAGTTGAATTGCCATTCCCCCAGGGGCCGCGCCCATGACAGACGCTAGTGAACAAGACGACGAACGGGAACCAACGATGGAGGAGATTCTTGCCTCCATCCGCCGGATTATCTCTGACGATGAAGAAGAAGGCGGCGACGGCGACGCCGAAGGCGATGAAGAAGAGGTAGCCGAGGCCGAAGAGCCCGCGGAGGAACCCGAAGAGGACCCCGCGCCGGAAGACGACGACGAAGTCCTCGAATTGACCGAGGTGGTCGCGGATATCGATGATGTCCCCGAACTGGAACCCGAACTCGATCCGTCCATGGAAGATGAGGCCGAGGAAGAGGAAGAACCGGTCCCGGTCGAAGATTTTGACAGCATTGAATTGCAGGAGCCCGCGCCCGCGCCGGTCCCCGCGCCGCAACCCGTTGCCGCCGCGCCCGCGGCCGATTTGCACGCCCTGTTGTCGGACCATGCCGCGGTCGCCACCACGGGTACCTTGGCCGGCCTGAGCGGCGCCGTATCGGCCGCCCGGGACATGCCCATGGGCTATGCCCATCAGACATTGGAAGATCTGGTCAAAAGCCTGTTGCGGCCGATGTTGAAGGAATGGCTGGACGAAAATCTGCCGCCACTGGTAGAACGCTTGGTGGAAAAGGAAATCGCCAAGCTGGTGGGACGGGCGGAGAACGGTTAAACGGCCGTATCAGGTTCATGCCCATCCTCGCGGATGGTATCCTCTACATAAATTTTTATTCTAGGCTGGGCCGCCTCGGGTTTTCGATGCAGGCGAAATGCCGCTGTTAAAAAAGGGTTCGGCGATGCTGGACAAGACCTTCATGCCTTCGGAAGTCGAGGGCCGATTGTACCGGGAATGGGAAGAGAGCGGTGCATTTGCCTGCGGCACCGCTGCCGCCGGTGCTGCCAGTGCCGTGGGGGGAGGCGGCAACGCCCAGCCCTATTCCATCGTCATCCCGCCGCCCAATGTCACGGGCAGCCTGCATATGGGCCATGCCCTCAACAATACCCTGCAGGACATCATGATCCGCCTGGCCCGCATGCGCGGCCGGGACGTGCTGTGGCAGCCGGGCATGGACCATGCCGGCATCGCCACCCAGATGGTGGTCGAGCGCATGCTGGAGGCCGAAGGCAAGAGCCGCCAGGAACTGGGCCGGGAAAAATTCATCGAACGGGTCTGGGAGTGGAAGGATGAATCAGGGGGCACCATCACCGGGCAATTGCGCCGCCTGGGTGCCTCATGCGATTGGCCCCGCGAACGTTTCACCATGGACGAGGGCCTGTCAAAGGCGGTGCACAAGGTATTTGTGGAGCTGTACAAGCAGGACCTGATCTACAAGGACAAGCGTCTGGTCAATTGGGACCCGAAGCTGAAGACCGCGATCTCGGACCTGGAAGTTCAACAAACGGAAGTCGCCGGCCATCTGTGGCACATCAACTATCCCCTTGAAGGCGACAGCGGCAGGTTTATTACCGTCGCCACCACCAGGCCCGAGACCATGCTGGGCGACACCGCCATCGCGGTGCATCCCGGCGACGAACGCTACAGGCACCTGGTGGGCACATACGCCATTCTGCCCCTGGTGGGCCGCCGCCTGATCATCGTCGCCGATGACTATGCCGATCCCAAACAGGGTTCCGGCGCGGTGAAGATTACGCCGGCCCATGACTTCAATGATTTCGAGGTGGGCCGGCGCCACGACCTGGAAATGATCAACGTCCTGGACGAAGAAGCCCGCATCAACGAGAACGCGCCCGCGGCCTATCAGGGCCTCGACCGTTTCGAGGCGCGCAAGAAAATCCTCGAGGAGCTGGATGCCCAGGGCCTGATCGCCCAGATCGACGACCACACCCACATGGTGCCCTGCGGCGACCGGGGCGGCGTCCCGATCGAGCCGTGGTTGACCGAACAATGGTATGCGGACGCCGAAACCCTGGCCAAACCGGCTATCGAAGCGGTTCGGTCCGGGCGGACCAAGTTCGTGCCGGAAATGTGGGCCAAGACCTATTTCGAATGGATGGAGAATATCCAGCCCTGGTGCATCTCCCGGCAATTGTGGTGGGGCCACCAGATCCCCGCCTATTACGGCCCGGACGGCGAGATTTTCGTCGAGATGACCTACGGGGAGGTCCAGGCCGCGGCCAAGGCCCACTATGGCCGGGAGGTGGCGTTGGTGCAGGACGAGGACGTGCTGGACACCTGGTTCTCCTCCGCCCTGTGGCCCCTGACGACTTTGGGCTGGCCCGAGAAGACGCCGGAACTGGAGCGCTATTACCCCACCTCGTTGCTGGTTACCGGGTTCGACATCATCTTTTTCTGGGTTGCGCGGATGATGATGTTCGGCCTGCATTTCCACGACGATGTGCCCTTCGACACGGTCTATATCCACGCTCTGGTGCGCGATGCCAAGGGGCAGAAGATGTCCAAGTCCAAGGGCAACATCATCGACCCCCTGGAACTGATCGAGAAATACGGCGCCGACGCCCTGCGTTTTACCCTGGCCAGCCAGGCCGCCCAGGGCCGGGACGTGAAGCTGTCGGAACAGCGCATCGAGGGCAACCGTAATTTCGCCACCAAACTATGGAACGCCGCCCGCTTTTGCGAAATGAACGGCTGCGCGATGCAGCCTGGGTTCGATCCAGGCGCGGTCACCGGCCCGGTCAACCAATGGCTGGTGGGTCAGCTCAAGGCCGCCCAGGACCGTATCAACGCCGGTCTGGACGGCTATCGCTTCAACGAAGCCGCCAATGATGTCTATCATTTCGTCTGGGGCACCTTTTGCGATTGGTTCGTGGAGTTCTCCAAACCCGCCCTGCAAGGCGACGACGGCCCCATCAAGTCCGAGGCCCAAGCCACCGCCGCCTGGGCCCTGGACGCCATTCTGCGCCTGCTCCACCCCTTCATGCCTTTCGTGACGGAAGAATTGTGGAGCCGCACCGGACAAGGCGAAGCGCGGGATCACATGCTGGTCCGTGCCGCCTGGCCCGATTACGGCGACGAGGTTGTGAACGAGGACGCCCGGGAGGAAATCGAATGGGTGATCCGCATGATCACCGAGATCCGTTCCATCAGGGCCGAAATGAACGTGCCTCCATCGGCCAAGATCCCCCTGTTGCTGGCCGGTGCCAGCCCCGACACCCTGGCCCGCCTGGAGCGCCAGCGCGACCTGATCGCCACCCTGGCGCGGATCAGCGAAATGGGCGAGCAGTTGGGCGAGTTGCCCAGCGGTTCGGTGCAAACCGTGGTCGATGAAGCCACGTTGGTGCTGCCCCTGGCCGATGTCATCGACCTGGATCAGGAACGCGGCCGCCTGTCCAAGGCGGTGGCCAAACTGGACGACCAGATCGCCGGCATGGCCAAAAAACTCGCCAACAAGGGCTTCACGGATAAGGCGCCGGCGGAGGTCGTCGCGGTTCAACGGGAGCGCATGGCGGAAGCTGAACAGACCCGGGATAAGCTACGGGATGCGCTGTCGCGGTTTTAGGGTGGCGAAGCTCGAAACGTGCGAAATGCGGCCTAGGCCCGCGCCACGACCACATTGACAGCTGTTGGAAGTTCCAACCCATTGTCTGTTTCGTACTTTGCCAGTGCGCTGTTGGCTTCGTTTGCCACCGCCTCTCGTTGTTCGTGGCTGGCGGCGGCAACCATCTGATTTAGAGGGGTCCTCGCAGAGATATATCGTTTTGTGAAGGCCTCGGCCGAAGGAAAGTGAACCTTCTTAACAGTTGGGCGGACCTCGACGTTCCGAAAGCCCGCGCCGGTCACCAACGAACGAATGACCCCCGCATCACCAAAGGCAAACGGT
>JAPYUH010000017.1:11592-35817 GCA_029936195.1 Alphaproteobacteria bacterium | reverse complement strand
TCTAGCCGATCACGCGACCGGGGTTGACCTTGTTGCGGCACCTGGCGGCTGGGGTCGCGGGCTGCATGACCAATGGGTATCTTTCGTGCTGACGGGAATGGAGGCATGGCTTCGGAACACGGCGGTAAATAGGTTCGTGCTGCCGCCGGAACAGCGGATTGAGGCCGGGTTTGAACAGAATGCCATGATGTATAAACGCGCCGCGTCAATGTTGAACGATGTACTTTCGGACCAGGGCTATCTGGTTGAGGATCGCTTCACCGTCACGGATATCATCGTCGGCTGGACCGTCGATTGGGGAGGCCGCCAGGGTCTATTGAACGGTTTGACTGGACTGCAAGATTATCTCGAAAGGCTGTTCGAACGCCCACACTGCGCCGTTGCACAGGATTAGAGCATCCCCGCTATTCTTGCGGCTGGTGCAACCAGGGTGCCCATCAATACGTCGCCCGGCCGCCTGACAGATCAAACACGCCGCCGGTGGAAAAACTGCAATCTTCCGATGCCAGCCAGGCGACCAGGGCGGCCGCCTCCGATGTTTGGCCCAGGCGGCCCATGGGGATGCGGGAGAGCATGTAGTCCACGTGTTCCTGGGTGATTTGATCGAAGATAGCGGTGCGGATGGCCGCCGGCGTGACGCAGTTGATCAGCACGCCGGCTTCCGCCGTTTCCTTGGCCAGGGACTTAGTCAGGCCGATCACGCCAGCCTTGGCGGCGGAATAGGCGCAGGCGTTGGGGTTGCCTTCCTTGCCGGCGATGGAGGCGATGTTGACGATGCGGCCATAGCCATTGCCCATCATGTGTGAAATCACACTCTGGCAGCACAGAAACACCGCGTCCAGGTCCAGGTTCACCACCATGCGCCATTCGTCATAAGTGTACTCCCAGCTTTTCTTGGCCGGGCCGGCGATGCCCGCGTTGCAGACCAGAATATCGACCTTGCCCATGGCGGCGAGGGCGGCGTCCCGGCCGGCGGCGACCTGATCGGGGTTCGTCACATCGACAATGGCGCCCGCCAGGCGCTCGCCGGCATCGTTGGCCGCCAGCATGGCGTCCAGATTGTCCTGGCTGATGTCCCACATGGTGACGGCGGCGCCGGAGGCCAGAAACCGCTCAGTAATGGCCTTGCCGATCCCATCGCCGCCGCCCGTGACAATGGCCCCGCGGCCTTCTAAATCGATTTTGTTCATGTTCGGGTTCCTAACGTTTGTCCCTGACAAAGGGGAATATCCTGGTGAAATCGGCGCCCGGTTCGGCGGCGGTGAAGCGTTGCCAGATGGGCAGCAGATTTCGACTGATGGTATCGACGGTGCCTGCCTGTGCCACGTTCTCCACATACAGGGAGATGTCTTTCAGGTACAGGGTATTGAGAAACTCCGCGTCATAGGTCTCGGGCAGCACCCGATTGGGAAATTTGTCGGACGTGGCCGTGTTCTGTCCCGACGAGACATTCAACACATCCAGCATGGTCGACATCTCCAGCCCCTGGGTCAGGCCAAAGGCGATGGCCTCGGACGTGGCGGTCAGGGCCAGGCCCGAGAGATAATTGTTCAGCAGCTTCATGGCCTGGGCCTGGCCCGGTTCCTCTCCCACGTGAAACGGCCGTTTCGACATGGCCGTGAGCACGGGGGACAGGGCCTCGAATGTCGCCACCGGGCCGGCGAACATCAGGGCGATGGTGCCGGCGGCGGCCCCCGCGATGCCGCCGGACACAGGTGCGTCCATATAGGACAATTCGGAGGCGGCCAGGCGCCCATGCACCGCCCTGGCCGCCGCCACGCCGATGGTGGAAGTATCGATGATGGTCGATACCGCGCGCTGGTTGGTCTCGATAATCTGCTCCGCCACCTGCGCCGAGATATCGCCGTTGGGCAGGCTGAGGATGATCACGTCCGCTTCCCGGGCCACGGCGCCGACCGAGGCCGCGATCCGGGCGCTATCCGGCGCGCGGTCCTTGGTGCCGGCCACATCGAAGCAAATCATTTGGAAGCCGGCCTTGGCCACGTTGGCGGCCATGCGGCTGCCCATGGCGCCCAGGCCGATGAAGCCGACGACAGGCTGTCGGTCGGGTTGTTGCTGTTCAGTTGCCACGCTTAATCTCCGCCCTGCTCGTCCAGCACCTTGCGGGCGATGCGGAACGCCTCAACGCCGGCCGGCATGCCGCAATAAATGGCGATCTGTTCCAGGGTGGAGCGCAGCTCGTCCAACGTGCAGCCGTTATTCAGGGCGCCGCGAAAATGCAGTTCGAACTCCACCCCCCGGCCCAGGGCCGCCAGCATGGCAAGATTAATCAGCGAGCGGGTCTTTTTCTCCAGTGCCTCGTCACCCCAGACACCGCCCCAGGCGTATTCCGTCACCATCTCTTGGAAATGACGATTAAAGTCCGTCGCGGTGTTGGTATTGCGGTTCACATAGTCATCACCCAGCACCTGCTTGCGGATGCCCAGGCCTTTGTCGTACAGCGCCTTGTCCATGCTCGTTTCCTCTCATTGGCCAAAATTTTTCGCATCTTACGCGCTGGGCGTTTGATCTGGCCAGCGCTCTGCCCCATTCTGTGCCCAGAAACTGAATTTGGGAGGACATCATGGGACGCGTAGCGGGCAAAGTGGCACTAATCACTGGCGGGGCTTCGGGCATCGGCCGGGCGACGGCGGAGTTATTGGCGGAAGAAGGCGCCACAGTGGTGTTGACCGATTTGCAGGACGTACCCGGCGAGGATGTGGCGGCGGGCATCCGGGCGGCGGGCGGTAAGGCATCTTACTTTCATCACGACGTCACGGACGAGGCGGCCTGGGAAAAGGTTGTTGGCGAAACATTGTCGGAACATGGCCGTTTGGACATTTTGTTCAACAATGCGGGCATCGGCGGCACCGGCGTCCCGGTGGACGAAATGAGCCTGGACTATTGGCGCCAGACCATGTCGGTCAATCTGGACGGCGTATTCCTGGGCGTGAAACACGGTGTCCGCGCCATGACCGAGACCGGCGGCGCGATCATCTCCACCTCTTCCATCCTGGGCATGGTGGGGGCGCCAAATACGGCGGCCTATTCAGCCTCGAAAGGCGGGGTGCGGCTGTTGACCAAGGCCGTGGCCATGGAATGCGCTGCCCGGGGTCTGAACATCCGGGTCTGTTCCGTGCATCCCGGCTACATCGACACCCCCATGGTCGGCGGTGCCATACAGCGCGGCGGGCCCGAACGGCGGGAGGCGATCCTGAAATCCCAGCCCATGGGGCAAATGGGCGAGCCGCGCGATATTGCCGAAGGGGTGCTGTATCTGGCCTCCGATGCCGCCAAGTTCGTGTCGGGCAGCGAATTGATCATTGATGGCGGCTTTCTGGCGAGATAATACATTTATTGAGCGCATCACCAGCCCGCGCCCCCACACGGCCACCCATTGGGATGATCACGTGGGTGGCCGGGTGGGCGCGCGGGCTGGTGATGCCCAACATGTTGGGGAACAAACATGAGCGGACCTGAAACTTACGAACTCTTTGCCGTCCGTTACGGCACCGTGGCCGGGCGTATTCGCAGCGATAATTTCATCATCGCGCCGGAGCATCCCACAGATCCTCACGACGGGCCCATGCCGCTGGATTATTTCGTCTGGGCCATCGTGAACGAAAACCGCTACATCGTCGTGGACACCGGCTTCGAGCGGTCCGAGGGCGACAGACGCGGGCGGATCATTAAGCATTTACCCCGCGAAGGCCTGGAGATCATCGGCATCGACGCTTCAAAGGTCGAGGACGTGATCATCACCCACCTGCATTACGACCACGCCGGCACCCTGGATGATTTTCCCGCCGCGAAGTTTCATCTGCAGGAAAGCGAGATGAATTACGCCACGGGCAAACACATGTGCCACGAACCATTCGGCCATGCCTATGCCCCTGATCATGTCTGCGCAATGGTCCGACGGGTGTTCGACGGCCGGGTGGTGTTTCACGACGGGGCCCGGGAAATCGCGCCGGGTATCTCGGTCCATTGGATCGGCGGCCATACGGCGGGCGTGCAATGCGTCCGGGTTTTGACCAAACGGGGCTGGGTCGTGCTGGCCTCGGACGCCTCGCACTTTTACGAGAACATGGAGGGCATCGCGCCCTTCCCCATCGTTTATTCCGCCGCCGACATGGTGCAGGGTTACGCCACCATGCGCGACCTGGCGGCAAGCCCCAAACATATCATCCCCGGTCATGACCCCATGGTCATGGAGCGTTATCCCCTAGCCAAGTCCGGCCAGGAAGACGTCATCCGCCTGGATGTGGAACCGACGGCGTAAAAGAGGATATGTCGTGACAATGTTGAATGGAAAAGTGGCCGTCATTACCGGCTAGGGCCGGGGCCGCTTGGCGCGACCGTTTCAGGATAAACACCTGCCCCAGAACCCTTAGCAATAATCCCTAACCAATACCCCTTGCCAAGAGGATGGTCGCGGTGGAGGCAGCAACGCGATGTTGCATCAGTGCCTGATATTCGGAGGATTGATACCAGGCATCGAATGCTGCCTCGTCCGCGAAGGACAAAATAACAGCCCTGGTACGGTCCCATTCACCCTCTACCACCCGCGGCTGATCATCCGCCGCCAACGCGCGACCGTGATGAGCTTTCAGAATTTCCATAAACCCGGCTTCATAAGTGCGGTAGCCGTCCCGGTCATGGATGGTGATATCGGCAATTACATAGACAGTCATCATCAGGCTCCCTGCAGTTGGACGTAGCATGGTAGCATGCGTGCAAAAAGGGAGGATAATATGGATCGGCTGACAGTTTATACGGCGCGGCAAATCCACACCATGGACCCAGGCCGGCCCGTGGCCAAGGCCATCGCGATTGCCGAGGGGCGGATTGTTTCGGTCGGTACCCTGGACAGCATGGCGCCCTGGTTGCGCCGGGTGGGTCACGACATCGATGACCGGTTCAAGAACGATGTGCTGATGCCCGGTTTCATCGACCCGCATACGCATTTGCGCATGTCGGGCACCTTCATGGGGCTGCACTATGTGGGACCCATCGATTCTCACGGCCCCCAGGGTCCCGTGACCGGCTTGCCGGCGCGGGATGATGTGCTCGGCCGTTTGCAAACCCTGGTCCAGGAAACCAACGACCCCCGCAGCCCCATTATCACCTGGGGCTATGATCCCGGCATGCAGGGCGGTCATCTGGACCGGGACATGCTGGACGAAATCTCCGCCGAGGTGCCGATCTGGGTGCTCTCCTATGCGCCGCATATTGTCTACACCAACACCCCCATGATGGCCCGCACGGGCGTTGCCGAGGACACCGAGGCCCATGGCATCGGCCGCTACGCGAGCGGCCGTCTGAACGGCTGGTTCATTGAAAGCCGCGCCGTCGGCCAGGCCACCCGGCCGGTGCAGCGGGAGGTTTACCGCGCGGGCTTTGGCCGGGAGGCTTTGCAGCGCCAGGCCCAAGTCGCGGTACGGAACGGCATTACCACCGTCGCCGATCTGGCTTGGGGGTTTGAGTCCTTCGAAAACGAATGGGACGACCATGCCGCGCTGGCCAACGATGACGGCTTTCCCCTGCGCATGCTGTTGATCCCGTTCGATGCCCGCCTGGTGGCCAAATTCGGCGCTGACCGGTTCGACTATCTGGCCTCCATGCGGACCCAGGGCACGGACAAGCTGGCGGTGCATGGGGTGAAATTCATCAACGACGGCTCCTACCCCTCCATGACCCTGCGCCTGAATTTCCCGGGCTATCTGGATGGCGAAGTGGGCCTGACCGGCGAGACGCCGTGGGCGGACATGGTCGACTGCATGCTGCCCTATTGGCAGGCCGGCATTCAGATCCATTCCCACGCCAATGGCGACCAGACCGTGGACATGACCCTGGACACCTTGGCGGAGCTGCAATTGCGCCATCCCCGCTTCGACCACCGCTTCGTGATCGAGCATTATTGTATTTCCACGGTGGCCCAGGGCCGGCGCCTGGGCGCCTTGGGCGGGCTGGCCAGCGTAAACCCCTATTTTGTCCATTACCGCTCGCTGATCCATGCGGACAGCGGTTTCGGCCCCGACCGGGCGGAGGCGACGGCGCGCCTGGGAACCCTGGCCGAGGCGGGGGTGACCTTTGCCCTGCATTCGGATTTCAATCTTGTGGTCGGCCCCATGGCGCCCCTGACCGCGGCCTGGATCGCGGTCAACCGCATTGCCGCCGATGACCAGACGGTGATGGCGCCGGGGGAGTGCATATCGGTGGACCGGGCCCTGCGCGCGGTGACCATCGATGCGGCTTTCGTGCTGCGGCGGGATCATGAAATCGGCAGCCTGGAAGTGGGAAAACTGGCCGACCTGGCCGTCCTGGACAACGATCCATACGCGGTGGCGCCGGGCGCCTTGCGCGATATTGCCGTCAAGGGAACTATTCTGAGCGGCAAGCCCCATTCGCCTAATGACTGAAGGCACCCAAATGCGGCGATTGGCGACGGAATGGGACTTTGTCTTGTCCACGTTGCAGGCACCGGGTGAAGAAGGAGAAATTGCGGCGGACGCCGTGGGCGTGACGATCCTGGCGGGATTCCTGGGCGCCGGGAAGACCACCGCCCTGGGGCATTTGCTGCAGGGCGACCATGGTCTGCGGCTGATGGCGGTGGTCAACGATCTGGGTGCCGTCAATATTGACGCCGCCCTGGTCGAACAAAGCACCGATGATGTCATCCAGTTGACCAACGGTTGCGGTTGTTGCGCCCTGGGCGGTGATTTGGCCCGGGCTGTCACAGAACTTGCCTCGGCCCGCCCGCCCCCCGACGGCGTTATTGTCGAGGCCAGCGGCATTGCTGATCCAGGTGCCATGGCCACGGCGATTGCCGCCGGCACCGGTGCCAGGCTTGACGGCATTGTCACGATTGTCGATGCCCAGGCCGCCGATGCCTGGCTGGAGAACCCGGCAACGAGACCGTTGTTCCGGCGGCAGTTGGATGCCGCGCACATTGTCGTGTTGAACAAGACGGACCTGGCGGGGGAAAACCAACAAAAGGCCCTGACGGCGCGCCTGGGTGAACTGGCGCCCGGCAGGCCCGTCATACCGGCGGCGCTGGGCCGCTTGGATAGTCGGATCGTCCTGGGCGCGGCCCTGCGGGGGGCAAGGGCCGACCCCGGCAGCCAGCCCCATGAGGAGGATATCTTCGCAACCCGTGCGATTTCCCTGGCCGATGCGGTTAAGCGCAAGGATCTGATCGCCTTTCTGGAGAACCCAGCCCCCGGCCTGTTGCGTCTCAAGGGTTTCGTCCACCTGACCGGCGAGGGACGGTCGGTTTTGCACGTTGTTCA
Organism: Alphaproteobacteria bacterium; assembly: GCA_029936195.1. Classification (GTDB taxonomy): domain Bacteria; phylum Pseudomonadota; class Alphaproteobacteria. The sequence goes on along the minus strand of JAPYUH010000017.1, from coordinate 28,525 downwards.
AGCCGTCGGGCGGATGTGGTGTATCGAGCCCGTGTCCCACGGTGGCCTCACGGAGCCGCCGTGGCGGGGCTTGGTTCTGATCGGCCTGGCGGCGAATGTAGACGATTGGGGCGGTGACGACATTGCAACCAATCACTTCACATATTGAACCGGACCGGCTACGCCATCCGCAATCAAAATGAACTTGGTTGCATAAAATGGAGGCCAGCCATGAATATGCCTATCTCCGGCTCCATGGAGCATTTGTTCCAGTCCCTGCCTGAATTGGCGGCGGAGGCACGGACCAGGGCCGTAGAGTTTGAGGACAACCGGCAAATTTCGATCGATATTGTCGTCAAACTGAAGCAGGCCGGCGCCTACCGTATCCTGGTGGCGCGGGAACAGGGCGGCCTGGGCGGCAGCCGATGCCTCGACCGATTGGACCTGCGCCTATGGCGCCGCCTTGATCGCAAATTTGGCCGACCCCGAATTTGTTGAAAGCTTTTTTCCGATCCCCTGGCCTCCGCCGCGTGGAGCAATCTGCCCCAAGTCCAAGTCGTGGAGGAAGATATCGGCCTACGCATATCCAGGCGTTGGAGCTTTGAAACCGGTTGCACGGCGACGAACTACGTGGGTGGCATGGTGGAGCGACCGCAAGATGACCCTGGTGCGCCGCCCCGGTATTTCGCCTGTCTTGCGCCGATCGCCCAAGCGCAAATCGAAAAAACCTGGGATCCCATCGGTTTGGCGGGGACGGGCAGTCATAATGTCATTTTCGACGATCTTCTGGTGCCGTGGAACCGCATATTCAAGTGGCCCGACGGCAAGCCGCGCAATGCCTATCCATAGGTCGTGTTCACGCCGGGCGCCTGGTTTATCTCCATATGCGCCGCCGTTACGCACCTCGCCTGGCGGCCCGCGCCTTGGAAGAGGCCCGCGCCTCGCTGGCCGGCCAGTTGGACCGCTTCTCCGGTCAGCCGGTTTTGGCCAAGCCTGGTAATTTGCAGGCATTGGAAGAAGCGGTAGGATTGCTGTTTGCTTGCCGGCCCGGCGTGGCAAACGTCATGCGGGAGATATGGGACCAGGCCCAATCCGGTAGGCTGCTGGACCAAGAACTAAGCCTGCTGGCAAGGCTTGCCACCACCACGGCGGTGCATCAATGCGAGGGGATTGTCCGGGCCGCTTATGATGTCGCCGGTGCCAGTGCCGTGCGTTGGCCCGGCGTCCTGCAACGGCTTTATCGAGACGCATCCTATCTGACCCACCATATTTCGGCCAATGGCGATAGTTTTGAAAGGGTTGGCCGCGTAAGAGGTGGCTTCGACCTCCTTGATTTCAGGATCTAGTTGTGAGTTCTCACGAGGTTGTTCATTCGATCCTTTTCTGAAAAGCTGATGTTTGCGACAACAGATAGCTTCAAGGAAAGAACCGAATGAACATGCATCACAATGCCCGCCTGACGCCGAAAGGTCGAGAACTGTTGATCGAGCGGCTCGAACGTGGCGAACACCTGGCCCACGTCGCCTGCGCCATGGGCGTCAGTGTCTGCACGGTCTACAAATGGCGGCGGCGATATCGCGAGGAAGATTTGGCTGGTTTACAGGATCGTTCATCGTGGCCCCTGAACAGCCCGGCCCGGACGCTTGAGACAACAGAAACGCAGGTTATCGAGCTGCGCCGGGGGAAGCGCTTCTATGATCGTATTGCCAAACAAACCGATCTCTCCCGCGCCACCGTCGGCCGTATCCTGATGCGTCTTGGCTTTTCTGATCGCAACGGTCGCATGGTACAAACGCCTCGGCATCAAGATTGAGCGGCCGATGACGGACAGTGGATCGTGTTATCGTTCCAAGGCTTTCAACAGGCTTTGCAAGGCCCTGGGCATCCGCCATGTCTACACAAAACCATACACCCCGAAAACCAACGGCAAGGCCGAGCGATTCATCCGGTCAGGCCTCAGGGAATGGGCCCATGCCCAGGCCTATTATACCTTGGAGGAGCGCAAGAAGGAGCTGCCGTATTGGCTGCACCATTACAATTGGCACAGGCCCAACGCCGGGATAAAAAGGAAACCACCCATCAGCCGTTCAGGCTTGGATGTGAATAACCTATCGAAATTCCACAGCTAGTCCAATTCTGTGCTGTTTCCGTGCCTTGGCGATACTCCCTGAAACTCAAAAAATTTGCCCTTGCGACTTTCCAGTGTAAGCTCGTCCCATGCATTTCGGGATGTTCATGGAGTTCGGGCCCCGGCCGGGCGGCACCGAGGCCGAGGCCTTTCACGAGGGGTTTGACCTGGTGGATGCAGCCGAGGCGTGGGGGCTGGATAGCGTCTGGCTGTCGGAATTTCATTTTTCGCCCGACCGCTCCGTGCTGTCATCGCCTATCGTGGTGGCGGGCGCACTTGCCGCGCGGACCAGGCGCATGCGCATTGGTCTGGCGGTTTATGTGCTGCCCCTCACCAATCCCCTGCGCATCGCGGAGGAGGCCGCGAGCCTCGATCAGATCAGCGGCGGTCGGTTGGATTTCGGTATCGGGCGCAGCGGCTTTGTCCGTGCCTACAATAGCTACGGCATCGATTACGGCGAAAGCCAGGCGCGGTTTGAAGAGGGACTGGCGGTCCTGCGTCTGGCCTGGAAGGGCGAGAAATTCTCCTATTCGGGACAGTTCCATCAGGTCAACGAGGCCCTGGTGGTGCCCCAACCGGTGCAAAAACCCCATCCGCCCATGCGCATGGCGGCAACGTCGGCTGCCACCTTCAAAGTGGTTGCCGAACAAGGCCTGCCCCTTTTCGTCGGCCTGCGCGGCGATGGATTGGGGCAATTGATTGCGAACATCAAGGTCTACCGGGAAACCTGGCAACAATGCGGCTACATGGGCGACGGCAGCGTCTTTCTCCGCGTGCCCATCTATGCCGCCGATACCGAGGCCGCGGCAATTGCGGAGCCGCGCGAGAACATCATCTATTATTTCGAACGCCAGGCCCGATTGATCGCGGCCTCCAGCCCCAAGGGCGGTACCGCGGAGCGGCGGAACACGGCGGCGACACTTTCCGCGCTGTCATATGACGACATCCTGGCCGCCCGGGTCGCCTTTGGCGATCCCGCCCGGTTGATTGACCGTTTGCGCGAATGGCGGGAGGTCCTTGGCATCGACGGCATTACCGCGGAACTGAATGCCGGCGGCCTGTTAACCGCGCATCAAGTCAAGAACAGCCTGCGCCTCATCACGGACGAAGTGATGCCCGCCTTCAAATAGCCTCGGCACGCGTTAATTCACAAGTTCCGGAACCTTGTCGCCGCCGGGCGTTTCCGGGTCCGCCGGGCCGCCGCCATTGCCATCATCTTTTTTGCGCTTGCCGCGTTTTGGTGGTTTCTCCTTGGCCAGGAAATCAAACGTCAGTTTGCCATCCGCTACGTCAATCACCACTTTGCCGCCCTTGGCCAGCTTGCCGAACAGCAATTCATCGGCCAAGGGCTTCTTGACTTTCTCCTGGATGATCCGGCCCAGGGGACGCGCGCCGTAGAGTTGATCATAGCCTTTGTCGGCCAGCCAGTCACGGGCCGCGGTGCTTAATTCGATGGAGACCTTGCGGTCATCAAGCTGATCGCCCAATTCGCCGATAAACTTGTCCACCACCTTCGAGATCACCTCCGGCGGCAGGGCCGAAAAACTGATGGTGGCATCCAGGCGGTTGCGGAATTCCGGCGTGAACAGGCGGTCGATGGCCTCTTCATCGGCGCCGACCTTGTTCTCGCGGCCAAACCCGATGGCCATTTTGGACATCTCCGAGGCGCCGGCGTTGGTGGTCATGATCAAAACCACGTTGCGGAAATCAATATGCTTGCCGTTGTGATCGGTCAGCTTGCCGTAGTCCATGATCTGCAACAGGATATTGAACAGATCGGGATGGGCCTTTTCGATCTCGTCCAGCAGCAATACCGCATGAGGGTTCTGATCGATGGCGTCGGTCAACATGCCGCCCTGATCAAAGCCCACGTAACCGGGCGGCGCACCGATCAGGCGCGAGACCGTGTGCCGCTCCATATATTCCGACATATCGAAGCGGACCATTTCCATGCCCATGATGCTGGCCAACTGCCGGGCCACTTCCGTCTTGCCGACGCCCGTGGGGCCCGAGAAAAGATAGCTGCCGATGGGTTTTTCCGGCTCCCGCAGGCCGGCGCGGGACATCTTCAAGGCCGTGGCCAGGGCATCGATGGCCCGGTCCTGGCCGAACACCACCGCATTCAACTCGCCATCCAGATTGGCCAGGCTGGCCTTGTCGTCCTTGGAGACGGTTTTCGGCGGGATGCGGGCGATCTTGGCCACCACGTTCTCGATATCCTTGACCGAGATGGTTTTCTTGCGCCGGTGTTCGGGCAACAGCATCTGTGCCGCGCCAACCTCGTCAATGACATCGATGGCCTTGTCGGGCAATTTTCGGTCGTTGATGTATTTTGCCGATAGATCCACCGCCGCCTTGATGGCCTCGGCCGTATAACGAATGTGGTGGTAATCCTCGAAATAGGGTTTCAGGCCCTTGAGTATCTTCACCGCGTCGGAGACCGAGGGCTCGTTCACGTCGATTTTTTGGAAGCGGCGCAACAGGGCGCGGTCTTTCTCGATATAGCCGCGGTATTCCTTGTAGGTGGTGGAACCCATGCAGCGGATGGTGCCGCTGGCCAGGGCCGGTTTCAACATGTTGGAGGCATCCATGGCGCCGCCCGACGTGGCGCCGGCGCCGATCACGGTGTGGATCTCGTCAATGAACAAAATTGCGTCGTCGTGGTTTTCCAGCTCGGCGATAACCGCCTTCAGGCGCTCCTCGAAATCGCCGCGATAGCGGGTGCCCGCCAACAAGGAGCCCATGTCGAGGGAGAAAATGGTGGTATCGCGCAGCACCTCCGGCACTTCGCCCAAAACCACCCGGCGGGCCAGGCCTTCGGCGATGGCGGTCTTGCCCACGCCGGGATAGCCGACCAAAAGCGGGTTGTTTTTCTGCCGCCGGCAGAGGATCTGTATAGTCCGCTCCAGCTCCTCCTCGCGGCCGATGACGGGATCAATGCGGCCGCTGCGGGCCTTCTCGTTCAGGTCGACGCAATAGGCGGCCAGGGCCTCGTCACCGGATTTGACGTTACTTTCCTCTTCCTCTTCCGTGCCGTGCACGGTGCGTTCGGTGCTCATGCCGGGCGTCTTGGCCACGCCGTGGGAAATATAGCTGACCGCATCCAGGCGGGTCATGTCCTGCTCCTGCAGGAAATAAACCGCATGGCTTTCCCGTTCGGCGAATATGGCCACCAGGACGTTGGCGCCCGTTACTTCGTCCCGGCCCGATGATTGCACATGATAGACGGCGCGCTGGATCACCCGCTGGAAACCGGCGGTGGGTTTCGCCTCTTCCTCTTCCTCGATGGTCAGGGAGGCCAGGTCTTCTTCCAGGTAATTGTTCAACTGTTCCCGCAACTGGTCGATTTCCACGTTGCAGGCGCGCAGCACCGAGCGCGCGTCATTGTCGTCGCACAGCGCCAGCAACAGATGCTCCAGGGTGGCAAACTCGTGCCGCCGTTCATTGGCGCTGCGTAGCGCCCGATGAAGGCTTTGTTCCAATTCCGACGCAAATGATGCCACTAGACGATTTCCTTAAACATTAGACCCGAGAGTTTCATCCTAGACTACAACCACTACACCTTTTCCATGGTGCATTGCAGGGGGTGCTGGTTCTTGCGCGCCAGACCGGTCACCTGCACAACCCTTGTTTCCGCTATTTCGAAGGGGAAGATACCACAGACGCCGATGCCCTTTTGATGTACGTGCAACATTATCTGGGTGGCTTCCTGGGCGTCCTTGTTGAAGTAGCGTTCCAGCACATGGACCACGAATTCCATGGGCGTGTAATCGTCGTTCAATAACAGAACCCGGTACATGGACGGCTTTTTGGTCTTCGGCTTGGTCTTGGTCGCCACGCCGGTGCCGCCGCCGCCATCTCCGGCGCCGCCGTCAATATCGTCATCATCGGGACCAGCGGCCCGTAAGTCGTCGCCCATTTTACCGCCCATCGGTACCTTCATACCCACCGGGACCCCCCACCGTTTGCCGCCGCGATCCAGCATGGATCGGTACAACTACCTATCATATTGCCCCTTTCCATCATATTGGAAGAGGCGCATCCATACGATAGTAGATTACAGGTCTTTAGAAAGTGGAAAAACCGCCACCAACCCCGGATTTGCGGGATATGCTCCAGAATAGCTCTTCAATCTAGAATTCTTTGCTGTAACGCCCTTGGTCTTTATCACTGCTACTTGGATTAAGGTCAGGGCAAAATGGCTGGTCATCAATCGGGAGGCAACGAAAATGAAAATTACCAACGTCAAAGTGGACATGTGTACCTGGAAGTCAGCCGGCTGGAAGACCGGTGTCGGGACCCTGTTCGGGCAGGACCAGCAGCTGGGCATTGTCACCGTGGAGACCGATGAAGGGGTCAGCGGCAACGCCTTTTTGGGTTCCTCACGCATGGGGGCGCATCATTTCGCACCGGGATTGATCGAATTTATCAAGCCCATGATCCTGGGCCGGAACCCCCAGGATATCGGCGCTATCTGGTGGCAAATGTGGAAGATGAACCGCTCCGTCGCCACCAATGTCATCGGCGCCATCGATATCTGCCTGTGGGATATCAACGGCAAGATCGCCGGGCAGCCCATCCACCGCCTGCTGGGGACATGCAAGGAAGTGGTGCCCGTCTATTCGTCCACCGCCTATCACGAAACTCCCGCCGAGTATGTGGAGGAGGCGATCCGGTTTAAGGAAATGGGCTGGACGGCCCACAAACTGCATCCCCATGGCACGGCCAAGGCGGATATTGAGATTTCCCAGGCGGTACGGGAAGGCGTGGGCGGCGAGATGAAGTTGATGATGGATTCCATGTGGGCCTATCAATACGAAGACGCCCTGCGCGTCGGCCGCGCCATCGAGGAGCTGGATTTCTATTGGTATGAGGATCCCCTGGTCGAAGAGGATATTTACAATTACGTGAAGCTGAAGCAAAAGCTGGACATTCCCATCATGTCCACTGAATACGCGCCGGGGCGCTTTTACGGCATGGCGCAATGGATCACCCAGAACGCCACGGACATGCTGCGCGGCGATGTGGCCATCACCGGGGGCATCACGCCCCTGGTCCGCCTGTGCCATCTGGCCGAGGGCTTCAACATGAAGTGCGAAATTCACCACGGCGGCAATTCGTTGAACAACGTGGCCAACCTGCATGTCACCATGGCGGTGCCGAACTGTGAGTTCTTTGAATTTTTTCCCTGCACCGGCGCCAACGAATTTGGCCTGGTAGAGGATATTCAATATCTCGACGGCCAGGTGCACGCCCCCACTGAACCGGGCCTGGGCTACGAAATCAATTGGGACCTGGTGAAACAGGAACACCTGGGCACGATCGAGTAGGGCTTCGCCGCTCGCGCTCGCGCTCATGCGCTGGCGCGCATCGCTACGCGGGTGCGGCGCAGGAGCGCCGGGCCGCCGTCGCGCCGTTGGGGGAGGGTCAATTTCGCAATTGGTTTCGACCGCTCAAACGCAAGAAAGCCCGGGCCGCAAGGCCCGGGCTTCGCTGTCTGCGTCTACGCTTAGTAGATGTTTTGCGCCGAAACCATGGCATAAAGCATGGGAATCGACAGCAATGTGTTGGTGCGGGAGAACAGCATCGCCGTCCGGGCCGAGGCGGCCTTGACGTCGGCTTCCGCATCGACGATGCCGAGCGCTTTTTGCTGCGCCGGCCAGATGATGAACCAGACGTTGAACCACATGATGGCGCCCAGCCACATGCCGATGCCGATGGCGGTGTGCTTGGGCACGCCGTCCATGGTGCCCAACGCGATGGCGTCCACCAGATAGCCACTCATCCAGGCCAGCAACAGGCCGGTGACGATGGTGCCCATGGCGCCCCAGCGGAACCAGAACAGGGCTTCCGGCGCGATGTGCTTGCCGATGGCCGGTTTCATCTCGTCCGGAATGGAGGGCATGGTGGGTATCTGCACAAAATTGAAATACCAAAGGATGCCGATCCACATGACGCCGCACAACACATGCAGCCAGCGCATGAAGAATGTTGCCCAGGCCATGTCAAAGGCGATGGTATCCGCATGCCATTGCATAAGCACGATGACCATGATGACCGCCAGGACGACGCCCGCGATGACGGTGTTGCGTAATGATGTGAGAATTGCAGCCATTTTTTTTACCCCTGCCCAAAAATTTGCGATTCACTTAATCCAGAGTACCAATTAATATCCCAAAATTCAATGTTGCACCGCTTACCCCGCCCCGCCAACCAGGAAACCAGACCCATGAGTTTTGACTACAGCAGCTTTTTCCGTGACGACCTTCCCGCCGCCGCCAATGCCTTCACGGGCTTCCCGGCCTACAATTTCATCGGCGGCCATAACGATGCCGGCAGCGTGCCGGTGGATGCCCTGACCCAGGCCCTGGCCCGGGCCATGGCCCGTGACGGCCAACACCTGGCCACATATGGCATGAATGGCGGGGCCCAGGGTTATCTGCCCCTGCGCAACTACATCTCGGAAATGCTGGCGGCCCGCGCCGGCATGCCCACCGATCCAGGCGACATCCTGATCACGACGGGTTCCTTGCAGGGTTTGGATCTAGTCAACGGTGCGCTGTTGAGCCCCGGCGACACGGTAATCGTGGAGGACGTCAGCTATGCCGGCACACTCGGCCGCCTGCGCCGCCACGGCGTGACCTACGAGGCCGTGAAGGTGGACGAAGGCGGCATGTGCATGGAGCACCTGGCCGGCATCCTGGCGGAACTGCGGGACAAGGGCGTGCGCCCAAAATTCATCTACACCATACCCACGGTGCAAAACCCCTCCGCCACAATCATGGGCGTCGAGCGGCGCCAGAAAATGCTGGACCTGGCGCGGAAATACGGTGTGCCGATCTTCGAGGACGATTGTTATGCGGAACTGATATGGGAAGGCAGCCGCCCGCCCACCATCCGCTCCATGGATCGTGAAGGCCAGGTGATCTACTGCGGCACGTTCTCCAAAACCATCGCGGTGGCGCTGCGGGTTGGCTATGTGGTGGCGGACTGGCCGGTGCTGCGCCGCCTGATGCCCCTAAAAACCGACGGCGGCTGCGGCGCGCTGGAGCAAATGGCCTTGGCGGAATACTGCCCCGAACATTACGCCGGCCATGTGGACGAATTGCGGCGCATATTGAAAGGCAAATATGACGTCATGACCGGCGCCATGGCGGAACAGTTCGGCGCCAGTGCCGAATTCGCACAGCAGCAGGGCGGCATCTACCTTTGGGTCACCCTGCCGGACAGTGTGGATACAGATAAACTGGCGCAAATCGCCGGCGCCCAGGGCGTGGCCGTCAACCCCGGTTCCGACTGGTCCGCCGATCCCGATGCGGGCCGTCACCGCATCCGTTTGTGTTTCGGCCATGCCTCCCACCAGCAGATCCGCGACGGCGTGGCCCGTCTGGCAGATATCTGCCACGGCGAATTCGGCGTGCCCCAGCGCGGCGCCAACGTGGAGCGCTGATCCGCGACCAATGGATAGCCTGACCCAGTTCGTTCTGGGCGCCGGTATCGGGGTCGCCGTTTTGGGACCCAGGGTGGGGCCGCGCCGAGCCGCCATCGCCGGCGGGCTGCTGGGCAGCCTGCCAGACCTGGATGTTCTGATGCCATCCAGTGATGCGGTCGACGCCTTTGTCTCCCACCGCGGTTTAAGCCATTCCCTGGTGGTCCAGGCGGTGGTGACACCGATCATCGGCGAGGGCATGACGCGGTTTATCGCCGCCCTGCGCCGGCAACGCCTAGCGACCTATGCCGCCGTCTATCTGTGCCTGGCCACCCATGCCCTGCTGGACGGATTGACCGTGTACGGTACCAAACTGCTCTGGCCACTGGTCATGGAGCCCTACGGTGTCGGCTCCATCTTTATCATCGATATCCTCTATACCTTGCCCCTGTTGGTGGTGGCCGTCTGGGCGCTCTGTCTGCGCCAATGGACAAGACGCATGGGCGTGGTGGTAGGCGTTGCCCTGGCACTGTCGAGCGCCTATCAAGCCTGGTGCTTCGGGGCGCAACGGATTGCCACGGCAAGGGCGGAATCGATTCTGCTGCGGGCCGGCATCACGGCGGAGCGAATGCTGGCGATCCCAACGCCGTTCAACAGCTATTTCTGGCGGGTTATCGCCTTGCACGGGGACCGCTATCTAAACATCTATCTGCCCCTTTTCGGCGGCCCGGAACGGACCACCATCCATGACCATCCCCGCAACCTGGACCTGGCCGGGTGTCTGATGGGCAATGCCGCCTATGAGCGGGTGGCCTGGTTCAGCCGGGGCTATTATCGCCTGGATCAACGGGGGGACGAGATCACCGTGTCCGATCTGCGCATGGGCCTGACACCGGACTACGTTTTCCAGTATGCTGTGGCCCAACGGATTGGTGACCGGGTACAGGCCATGGCGCCGCGCCGCATCTCCAGTCCGCGGGGCGGCTGGGATGACATCAAATGGCTGTTTGCCAATATAACGCACACCCGCTCCGTGCGCGCCAGGGAGGGCGCGGCCTGGGTCGGAATGGCCGCGCTGACCGGTGCCCGCCATAAGACAACGGACCAAAAGACAATGGAGCTGGGCAACAGCTCCACCTGCAAGCTGAGATGAGGAAACATTATAATGAAATTTTACGACTGCTCCACCGCACCCTCGCCCCGCCGGGCGCGCATCTTCATTGCCGAGAAAGGCCTGGAGATCGAAACCGTGGATATCTCCATCGCCGACGGCGCACAGTTAAGCGATGAATTCCGCGCCATCAATCCCGGCTGCACCCTGCCCGCGCTGGTGCTTGATGACGGCGCCGTCCTGGTTACCACGGCCGGGATCTGGGCCTACCTGGAGGACGCCCACCCCAATCCCCCGCTGATGGGCGCCACGGCGGACGAAAAAGGCCGCATCGCCGACGTACGATATCTGATCGAAGCCAATGGCTTCGCGGCCATGGCCGAGGCCCTGCGCAATTCCACCCCCCGCATGAAGGGCCGCGCCCTGCCGGGGCCCGATGATTATGAGCAAATTTCCGAACTGGCGGATCGCGGCAAGGTGCGGGTGCAACGCTTCATGGACCGGGTCGATGCCATGATCGGCGATAAAGCCTTCGTCGCTGGTGGCAGCTATACGGTCGCCGACATCGATCTGATGATCCTGATTGACTTCGCCAAATGGCTGAAAATGGGCCTGCCCGAAGATGCCCCCAACGCCCGCCGCTGGTACGAAGCGGTCTCCAGCCGGCCCAGCGCCAAGCTGTAGGATTTATTCAGATGAATTTCGATTTCTCGGAAGAACAATATTTACTGCGCGATCAGGCGAAGAAATTCCTCAACGACCGCGCGCCGCCGGCCGCGGTGCGCGCGGTTCTTGAAGACGACGCCACGTCCCATGACCATGGTCTGTGGCAGGACATGGCCCGGCTCGGCTGGGTTGGAACAACCATTCCGGAGGAATATGGTGGCGCCGGCCTGAATGGCGAGGATTTATGTGTTATCGCCGAGGAATTGGGGCGCACCCTGGCGCCGACGCCGTTCTCCTCCTCGGTCTATCTGGCGACGGGAGCCTTGTTGATGGCGGGCAGCGAGCGGCAAAAGCAGGATTATCTGCCGGACCTGGCGGCGGGCGCGCGGATTGGCTGCATGGCGGTGGCGGAAGGCATCGGCGTTGCGCATGCCACCTCCATCCAAACCAGCGTCAACGATGGTGTGATGACGGGAAAAAAACTCCCGGTCGCGGACGGTGATGCCGCCGATTTCGCCATTGTATTGGCCAAACAGGGGGCGGTCGGCGATCTGTCGCTTTTCCTTGTCGATCTCGACGGCGATGGCGTTCACCGCACGCCGGTGGCGATGATCGATCCCACCCGGTCTCATGCGGAGATCACCTTCGAGGGGGCGGCGGCCGAACCGCTTGGCGCGCCGGGCGACGGGTGGTCCCTGACCCAGGCAATTTTCGACCGCGCCGCCATTCCCATGGCGTTCGAGCAGGTTGGCGGCGCGCAAGCCTGCCTGGACATGGCGACGGAATACGCCAAGAACCGCTTCGCCTTTGGCCGGGCGATCGGGTCGTTTCAGGCCATCAAGCACAAATTGGCAGATATTTACGTGGCCACGGAACTGGCGCGGGCCAATGCCTACTACGGCGCCTGGGCACTTGCCAATGATGCCCCCGATCTGCCGACGGCGGCGGCGGCGGCCCGCGTCGCGGCCGGCGAAGCCTACAATCTGGCGGCCCGGGAAAACATCCAGACCCACGGTGGCATGGGCTTCACCTGGGAGTTTGATTGTCACATGTACTACCGGCGGGCCAAATTGCTCTCCCTGGCCCTGGGTGGGGAGCGGCGCTGGAAGGACCGGTTGGTCAGCCTACTTGAAACCCGCAACAGCAGCGGCGAGGAGTAACGGATATGGATTTCAACGATAGCCCGCAAGAAGCCGCGTTTCGCGCCGAGGCGCGCGCCTGGCTGGAGGATAATGCGGAACGCAAGGGCCCGGGCAAGGTTTACCGATACAAACGCGGCGAACCGGAACTGATCCCCGCCGCCCGCGCCTGGGAAGAAAGAAAATTCGAGGGCGGATTTTCCGGCATCGCCCTGCCTCGGGAATACGGCGGCCGGGGCGAGACACGCTTGCAGCAGATTATCTTCGCGGAAGAGGAAGCGGATTATCTGATCCCGCCCGCCGTGTTCAGCATCAGCCATGGGATGGCGGTGCCGACCCTGTTGACGTATGCCACCGAAGAACAAAAGCAACGCTACGTACCGGCAACCCTGCGGGGCGATGAAATCTGGTGCCAGATGTTTTCGGAACCGGCGGGGGGATCGGACCTGGCCGGTTTGCGCACCCGCTCCGTGCGGGATGGCGATGCCGATGACGCTGATTGGATTATCAATGGCCATAAAATCTGGACCTCGGGCGCGCACTATGCGGACATGGCGATCCTGGTCACCCGCAGCGACCCGGATGCGCCCAAGCACAAGGGATTGACCTACTTTTTCCTCGACATGAAATCGCCGGGAATTGAAGTGCGGCCAATCCGGCAGATTTCCGGCTATTCGAATTTCAACGAAGTCTTCATGACCGATCTGCGCATCCCCGATGCCCAGCGCCTGGGCGATGTGGGGCAGGGCTGGCAGGTTGCGATCACCACGTTGATGAACGAACGGGTCAGCTCCGGCGTCCGCCCGGCGCCGGATTTCGAGGATATTTTTGACTTGGTGCGGATGACCGAACTGGAAAACGGGCCGGCCATCGCGGATGGCGCGATCCGCGAGAAACTGGCGGATTGGTATATCAAGGCACAGGGCGTGAAGCTGATCCGGGCCCGCCTGATGACGGCGCTGTCGCGGGGCGAGCGGCCGGGACCGGAGAATTCCGTCTCCAAACTGGTCTCGGCCTTCCGCCGTCAGGAAATTGCTCATTTCGGCATGGACTTGTTGGATATGGGCGGCGGCATGGTGGACCCGGACCTGGCCCCCATGCGGGCGATGTATCAACAGGCCCTGCTGGACGCGCCAGGCGGCAGGATCGCCGCCGGGTCCGACGAAATTCTCCGCAATATCATTTCCGAGCGGGTGCTGGGCCTGCCGCCCGATATCCGCGTCGATAAGGAATTGCCATTTGATCAACTGCCGAGCGGCCGCTAGGCGCGGCGTAGCGCCGGTTGGAAAAAAGTCTTGGCACGGAGAACGGAATGAAACGGTTCATGTTATTGCATTTCGGATTTGAGCAACCGACGCCGGAGATCATGGCGGCATGGGGAAATGGTTTGAAGCGGTCGCCGATATAGTGGTGGAGCACGGCGGCTTCCACGGCGGTGCCCGGGAGATTTCCCATGCTGGATCAAAGGATTTGACAATGGGGATGGACGCCATCACGGGCTACTCGATCATCAATGCCGAAAGCCTTGAAGACGCGGAAAAGATCGCCCACGACAATCCATTCGTCGCCAGCATTCGGGTTTACGAAATCATGAAACAATAGGACACTAGTGACCTGGTACAGAAATACGGTCACGAAAATCCGCCGGCGGGCAACATGAGAAGGCTAATGGCATGGCGGTAGAAATGATCGGCTGGGTGGCACCCCGGGTGTCGTCTGAAATTATTCCCGCCAGCGGTCCGCCCTTCGATCCGGAGACCATTGCGCAATCGGCGCGCATTCACGAAGCCGCCGACTTCGATCGTGTGCTCATCGGTTACTTCTCCAATGCGCCCGACGGCTTCATGGTGGGGGCGCACGCGGCCGCCCAAACGGAACGCCTGGCCTTTCTGCTGGCCCATCGGCCGGGCTTTATCGCACCGACCGTGGCGGCCCGAAAGCTGGCCACGCTGGACCAGCTGACCACCGGTCGCCTGGCCGTGCATTTGATCGCCGGGGGGAGCAGCCGGGACCAGGCCATGGATGGCGATTTCATCGCCCATGATGATCGTTACCGCCGCCTGGACGAATATGCCACCCTCCTGCGCCGCACCTGGACCGAGACCGCGCCGTTCGACCACCAAGGCGAATTCTATCGGGTCGAGGGCGCGCAGGCGGATATTCGCTGTCATCAAACACCTCACATTCCGGTCTATGGCGGCGGCGGCTCGGACGCTGCGATCGCTTCGCTGGCACCGCACCTGGATGTATTCATGCTCTGGGGCGAACCCTTGGCGGATACCGCCGCCTTCATGGCCCGGGTCCGCGCCGCCGCCCGTTCCCATGGCCGGACGCCAACATTTAGTCTGTCGACCCGGCCGATCCTGGCGGAAACAGACGACAAGGCCTGGGACCGGGCGCGTGCCATCCTGGGGAAAATCGAAGGTAGCGGTCGCAAGCCCGGACAGCGGCAGAATGTCGGCTCCAAGCGTCTGCTGGCGGCGGCTGCCGCCGGCGAGCACCAGGATAGTTGTCTTTGGATGAAGCTGGCCGAGGCCACGGGCGCCCAAGGCAACTCAACCGCACTGGTCGGCGCGCCGGACACCGTGGCCCGGGCCATGGTTGAATATTACAAGCTGGGTGCGACCAGTTTGCTGATCCGCGGCTATGACCCGCTGCCCGATACCGAACAATATGGTGCCGAGCTGATCCCCCTGGTACGCAAGCTTGTGGCCGAGGTGGAGGCGAGCCGGAACAACCGAGGAGCAGGGCTTTGAAAATCATCATTGATACCGATCCGGGCCAGGATGATGCCGCCGCGATCATGCTCGCCTTGGGCAGTCCGGAGTTGGAGGTTCTGGGCATCACGGCGGTGGCCGGCAATGTGCCCCTGGCCTTGACTGAACGTAATGCCCGCATTGTTTGCGAAATGAGCGGGCGCACCGATATCAAGGTTTTCGCCGGCGCCGAGGCACCCCTGGTCCAGCCCTTGGTCACGGCGGAACATGTGCACGGCAAGACGGGCCTGGACGGCCCCGAATTATTCAACCCGTCGTTTCCCTTGCAGGACGGTCATGCCGTTGATTTCATTGTCGAAACCTTGCTGGCGGAGGCGCCGGGCACGGTGACGCTGTGCCCTATCGGGCCATTGACCAACATCGCCCTGGCGCTGCAAAAGGAACCCAGCCTGGCCGGCCGGATCCAGCAGATCGTCTTGATGGGCGGGGGCTATTTCGCCCAAGGCAATATCACGCCCTCGGCTGAGTTCAACATATATGTTGACCCGGAGGCCGCCGCGATCGTCATGGCATGCGGCGCCCCCATCGTCATGATGCCCCTGGATGTCACCCACAAGGTGATGACCACCAAGGCCCGGGTCGAGCGGATTCGCGCCATCGACAATCGCGCCGCCCGGGCCATGGTCGAAATGTTGGTGTTCTATGAGCGCTTTGACGAGGAAAAATACGGCACCGACGGTGGGCCTCTGCATGACCCGACGACCATCGCCTGGTTGTTGCAGCCGGATCTTTTTCAGGGCCGCATGTGCAATGTGGAGATCGAAACAAGCTCAAAACTCACACGCGGCGCCACTGTTGTTGACTGGTGGGGGGTGACGAAGCGCGCCAAGAATGCCCTTGTTTTGCAGGAAGTGGATGCGGATGGGTTTTTTGACTTGTTCGCGGAACGGTTGGCGAATTTAGGCTGAGGCGCCGAATTCCGGCTATTCCGGCAGGCCGGCAAGGCGCATGCCTTCAACCAACCTTTCAATATGTTCGGGGCGCATGAACATCGGGTTCTTGCGCAATGCGGTAAGTGTGAATCGTGGAATAAGACGCAACAGGTCGTCAACATAGCTCCTTGCCTCGGCTTCGTGGCCAAGATAGGCATGCGATACGGCTAGAATGACCATGCTGCCGTAGTTGGTTGGAAATTCGTGCAAACCTTTTTTCGACACTTCGACGGCCTGTTCATAGTCGCCAAGGATCCAATGGGCATGGCCCAGGCCGCTGAACAGAAGGCTTCCCCGGGCGTCCCTTGGGTTGCTACGGGCCGCCCGAAGGCAGGCGGTCAGGCCCTCTTCGGTCTCGCCGAAAAACACCAGCGCAAGACCGAGCACGGCATACGCTTCAGCGAAATTCGGGTTTAGATCAATGGCCCGCCGGGCCGCCGTTATGGCCCGTTCAGTTTGCCCGGTCGCAGCCAATGCATGAGCGAGTGCGTAGTTTGTTTGCGGACTAGACGGCGCCAGACGGACCGCCTCCTCGCCGAGACGTTTGGCTTCCTCAAAGCCGTTGCGGACCGGCCGAACCCAGCCATTTAGGGCGATGTAGCAGTGACATTGGCCCAATTGCGCATAGGCGTTGGCGAAATCCGGCTCGATGTCTACCGCCTCGCTCAGATGGGAAACAGCATCCGATAGGCCATCTTTTGTCATCTTATGATAGGCGGCGAGGCCCCGCAGGTAGTGATCCCAGGCATCCAGCGTGCCGGGCCGTTTGCCG
>JAPYUH010000017.1:0-11492 GCA_029936195.1 Alphaproteobacteria bacterium | reverse complement strand
GATGGAGGTGACGATGTCGTCCTGCAATTCAAACACATCTTCCATCTGCCGGTCGAACCGCTGTGCCCAGACATGCCGGTTCGCCTCGACGTCGATCAATTGCGCGTTCACGCGCACCCGTTCACCGGCGCGCCGGGCATGGTTGGCGGTTTGCTGCGGCATTTGCAGTCATTGCGCCAAATTCGTGACGACCGGGGCTGGATCAGCGAATTGCTGGATGAAGCCGAGAATGAACGCATGCACCTGATGACCTTCGTGCAGATCGCCCAGCCGACCCGGCTGGAACGCTACGTCATCATGTTCACCCAGGCCGTATTCTATAATTTCTACTTTTTCCTCTACCTCCTGGCGCCCCGGACCGCCCATCGCGTGGTCGGCTATTTCGAGGAAGAAGCCGTCGCCTCCTATACCCAATACTTGGAGGAAATTGACGCCGGGCGCCATGAAAACGTCGCCGCCCCCCGGGTTGCCATTGACTATTGGGGTCTGCCGGATAGCGCCACATTGCGTGATGTTATCCTGGCCGTGCGCGCGGACAAGGCCGGCCGCCGGGACCGCAATCATTGCTTTGCCGACACCTTGAAACAAGGCGGGTGGCCCAAGGGTCTGTCCCATACGGTTTCGGCGGAGGGGAGTTAATGGCACGGTCACGCATTGCCGCGCGCCTGGCGTCCCCACAGCCCCCGCGTCAGCCCGCGCATCCGGATATCTCGGAGCAGATGATTGAACGGCTGGTTCGGCATTTTTACGGCCGGGTGCGCGCCGATCCGGTGCTGGCACCCTTATTCGACCGGGTGGTGGATGACTGGGAGCCCCATTTGCAAACCATGATGGCTTTCTGGTCCTCGGTTATGTTGATGAGCGGCCGCTTCAAGGGCCAGCCCGTGCCAAAGCACAAGGCGCTTTCACGGGTGGCCCCACGGGACTTTGAAATCTGGCTCAACCTGTTCCGGCTCAGTGCCCACGCGGTCTGTCCCGACGACATTGCCGAACTGTTTGTCGAGCGGGCCGAACGGATCGCCGAAAGCCTGAAACGCGGGATGTTCGGATTGGCGGCCGGCGATTTCAATCAAACTTGAAATGCACTAACTCTTTTGTAGCTGAGCCATGAAGCCGGCGCCGTCGGCAAAAACAGTACCTTCGGCAACCTTGCCGTCACGGATGACAAAAAACGCCGCCGCCGGGCGTTTGACCTGGTTGCCCGTGGCGGGCAGGCCATTAAAGGTGCCGCTGTGGATGCCGGTAAAATCGAACTGTACCGCCACCGTGTCTCCATCGCCGACAATCTTCAGAATAGTAAAGCGGGCATCATCAAAAGCCGCGTGCCGGGCCTTGAGGTCCTCCACATGCTCGCCCAATGAGCCCATGCCCGCAACGCCGTGGCCGTGGCGAACGTAGTCTGTATGGAAACTATCGTAGACCACCGACATGTCCTGCTTGTTAAAGCCGTCTTCCATGATGTGGCGGATCAGTTCCTTGTTGTCTTGTGCGGTCATCGCCGTCCTCCCTTTCCGAGTTAGAGCGTTTTCAACGTTCGTTGAAACACCGGGCCACCCGCACCCCCGTCCCAACCACCCACAGGGTACCATTAATGGGTGCCAATAGAATCTGTGGGGACGGGGGTGCGGGTGGTTCAGACTGCATTGAAAATGCTCTAGTAACCATGCTCAATGTTGATGGTGTCCGCCAGGTGTTGGCGGTTGCGGGCCCGGCGCACCTGATCGGCCAGGATCAGGGCGGCGGTATCGGGTGCCGAGAGTGAGGCGATGTGCGGCGTGACCCGGACTTTCGGATGCCGCCAAAGCGGATGGCCGCGGGGCAACGGTTCCTCGCGGAAGGCATCCAAGGTGGCGCCGGCGAGCTGGCCCGCATCCAGGGCCGCGATCAGATCCGCGTCCACCACCAGTTCACCGCGGGAACAGTTGATAACATGGCTGCCTGGCCGCATGGCGTTGAAGGCCACCCTATCCATCAGGTTGATGGTCTGCCCGGTCAGGGGCAACAAAACCACCGTGATATCGGCCGCCTGCAGGACACCTTCCAGATTTCCCCGGCCATGGCTGCACTGCACGCCCACGACATCGTTCGAGCCTCGGCTCCAGCCAGCTAGGTTGAAGCCCAGGGCACCCAATCGCTGGGCGCAACGCCGTCCCATCTGGCCCAGGCCCAACAAGGCCACGGTGCGGTCGCGGGCATCGGTGGTCGGGTTACGCTGCCAATATTGCCGCCGCTGGTGTTCGTCATAAACATCGAGGCCGAGATGATGGTGCAGCACCGTGGCGCAGACGTATTCCGCCATGCGGTCCGTCATCAGGGGATCGACCAGGCGGGCGATGGGGATATGGCGCGGCAGGTCCGGGTCTTCGATCAAGGCATCGACACCGGCCCCCAACGACGAGATGGCGGCCAGGTTTGGCAATGCCGACAGGATGCCGTGGGGCAGCTTCCAGACCATGGCGAAGTCGATCTCCTCCACCGCGCCCAGATCCGGCCAAATGCGGAATTCCTCATTGGGTAGCGCGGCTTGCAAGGCCGCCAGCCACTGGTCCGCATTGTCCCAGGGGCAATGAAAAAGAATTGCCAAGAAATCACCCTCATTTACGCGCGAAGCATTATGATAGAATACAGATTCCATACGATAAAGCCCGCCGAGATTCCATAGGAGCCACCATGTCACGCCTGATCACCGTCGCCGCCGCCCAACTTGGCCCCATAGAACGGGAGGAAGGCCGGAACAGTGTCGTCAAACGCATGACGGACATGATGCGCCAGGCCCACGGCCGGGGTGCCCGCTTGGTGGTGTTTCCCGAGATGGCCCTAACAACATTTTTCCCCCGCTGGCATATCGAGGACGAGGCGGAGCTGGACAGTTTTTACGAGACCGAGATGCCGTCGGCCCAAACCCAGCCCCTGTTCGATCTGGCACGGGAACTTGGCGTGGGTTTCTACCTGGGCTATTCGGAAATGTTTTTTGACGATGATGGCAAGAAGCGCCGCTTCAACACCGCCATCCTGGTCAATCAACAGGCTGAGATCATTGGCAAGTACCGCAAGGTGCATCTGCCCGGTCATGCCGATTACGAGCCCGAACGTCCCTGGCAGCACCTGGAGAAAGGCTATTTTGAGGTTGGCGACCTGGGCTTCCCGGTCTTCCGCACCATGGGTGGGGTCATGGGCATGTGCCTGTGTAACGACCGCCGCTGGCCGGAGACCTGGCGGGTCATGGGCATGCAGGACGTGGATATTGTCATGCTGGGCTATAACACCCCGGTTTATAATTCCGTGGCGTCGGAAAGCCCCCATCTGCGCATGTTCCACAACCATATCTCCATGCAAGCCGGCGCCTATCAGAACGGCACCTGGGCCGTGGGCACCGCCAAGGCCGGCATGGAGGGGGGCGTTGATATGATGGCTGGTTCCTGCATCATCGCGCCGACGGGAGAGATCGTGGCGCTGGCCACCACGGCCGAGGACGAGGTAATCGTCGCCGAATGCGATCTGGACCGGGGCCGCTACATCCGCGACACGGTCTTCAACTTCGCCCAGCACCGGCGCATCGAGAACTACGGACTGATCACCGAGCGCACGGAAGCTATCGCCCCACCGGAATAATGAAACCGGAGCAAAGATAATGCCAGAACGCATCGTTGTCATAAATCCGAACAGCTCCATTGATGTCACGGCGGGCATTGATGCGGCCATGGCGCCCTTGCGGTTCGCCGACGGCCCAACGATTGATTGCCTGACCCTTGCCGAAGGCCCGCCGGGCATCGAAACCCAACGCCATGTGGACGGCGTGGTGGGACCCTTGTGCGATATGATCCAGCGCGAGGACAACGGCGCCGATGCCTTTGTCGTGGCCTGTTTTTCCGACCCCGGCCTGCATTCGGCGCGGGAAACCACCGCACGGCCGGTCATGGGTATTTCCGAATGCGCCATCACAACGGCCCTGACCTTGGGCGAACGGTTCGGCATCATGGCCATCCTGCCCGCCAGCGTGGCCCGCCATAAACGATATATCCGGCAAATGGGGCTGGAAGGGCGCCTGGCCGGCGACCGCCCCATCGGCGTCGGTGTTACCGGGCTCAATGCGGATGGCGCCGAGGACGAGGTCGAGGGCCGCATGACGGCCGTGGGCCGGCAGTTGATCGAAGACGACGGCGCCGATGTTTTGATCATGGGCTGTGCCGGCATGGCCCGCTACCGCCGCCGCCTCGAAGACACGCTCGGCGTGCCGGTTATTGATCCCAGCCAGGCGGCCGTGGCCCAGGCTATTGCCGCCGTGCGGCTTGGTTATCGCAACAACAAGACAAATCTGGAGTAATTATCTTGCAACTGATCGGACGCAACCTCTCTCCCTTCGTGCGGCGCACGGCCGTCATCCTGAAACTGCTTGATCTGCCCTATGAACAGCGTGGCCTGTCCACCGCCGATGACGCGGACGAAATCGCCAAGATCAACCCGGTTGTCCGAGTGCCGTCACTGGTGCTGGAGAGTGGCGAATGCCTGATCGATTCCAATGCCATCATCGACCATCTGATGGAAGTGGGCGATCCGGACCACGGCCTGCTCCCCGCCAATGGGGCGGAACGGCGCGCCGTCCTGCATCTGGCGGCCATCGGCCACGGGGTCATGGAAAAGGCCGTGGCCTCTTCCTACGAGCGCGGCCGCCGGCCCAAGGAACTGGTTTACGACAAATGGGTCGAAATGGTTGACGGCCAGACCCAGGGCGGCCTGGGGGCGCTGGAAGAAGCCGCGGCCGGCGGTGACTATCTGCACGGCGACCATCTGACCCTGGCGGACGTCAACGCAGTTGTCGCCTACCAATTTGTCGGCATTGGCGTGCGCTATCTGCTGAAGGAAGAGCCCTACCCCGCCCTGGCCGCCCTGGTCCAACGCTGCAACGAATTGCCCGCCTTCGCCGAAACCGTGTTCAAACCCGGTTAGAGTATCTTGATGCAACGCTGAATTTCGGCGTCGAAGCCAAGACGTTCGTACAGTTTCAAGGCCCGTTGGTTTCGGCTAAAGACATTCAGGGTGATGGACAGGGCGCCGCGCGCCTTGGCCTCCCGCTCCGCCGCCGCGATCAGGCCGGCGCCGATGCCCTTGCCTTCAAAACCTTCGGCGACGGTCAGGGTTTCCAGGTGTGCACTGGCATGTTGGTCCATCTTCTCCGGCATCAGGCGCACCATGGCGGCACCCGCCAGGGCGCCATCCGCGGCCCGGGCCAAAATGATGAAACAGCCGGGTTCGCCGCCGCTTTGCCAGCGCCGGACGATTTTTGCATCGTCGCGCCAGAAGTCCTCCGCCTGCAAGCGTGGGGGGTGATCAAAGGCTGCCAGGCGCGGCAGTTGCGCAACGACCGCGTCGCCATCCTTGATATCAGCGAGGCTGTAGGAAATCGTCAATTGTCAAACCCTCCTGGGTTCTATGCATCACCGGGCGGGGTTAATCCGGCAAATTCATAGTAGGTCACCAAGTCCAATTGAACCGGCGCCAGCGGCTTATTCTCGCCGGTCAGCTTCTCGTAGATGGAGATACCAAAAACGTAGCGCGTCTCGCCATCGACACCGCGAATGGGCACGGTCAGCCGCTCGGCGTGACGAAAGCGTTTCGGTTCGGAGTAGGCGGCATGCAGCACCAGGTTTTCCGTCATCACGCGCTTCCACCGATTCGTGATTGGCAGCAGATCCGCCGCATCAAATATCTCGTCGGCCCATTGTTTCATCATGGGCCGGCGCCAGGCGTCCTTGGCGACTTCGCCCACAATCTCGCAAATAAAAACGATCCTGATCCGGGTCATGACGATACAGCCAGACATGGGATAGCAGCGGCCCCAACAACACCGGGTCAATGTCGGAACGAAGTGGCACCTGGGGCACCTGGTCCGCGCGGCGAAAGCTTAAATAGGTCCGCAGGAACTTCGACAACCGTGCATCCTGAATTTCCGGCCATCCGCCCGACAACGGTTTCAGCTCCGATTGATCGGGCAGGGAATGGTCGCTATCCGGTCCAAAATGGCCGTTATCAGTCATTGAACGCGCCTTCCATTCAGGACACCAGAAATTCGGTACATATCAGGCCTCCCACGGCATCTTTTGATGGCCATTCCCACAAGGCGGTCCCCTGCCCGAATTGAGGCGGCGCCGTTTGGGCCGTCTTAGTCTTCAACTTCGGGCCAGACCTCGGCCAGGACACGGAAGGCGGAGGCGGCGACGGGCCAGCCGGCGTAGTGGGCGGCATGGGTGATCATGCCCTCGATCCGTTCTTTCGGCAGGCCCAGGTTACAAGCGGCGCGGAAATGGATGCGCTGTTCCGCCTCCCGGTTCAGGGCGACCAGAATGGTGCAGGTAATCAACGAGCGTTCCTCAAGGCTTAAATCCTCGCCCTGCCAGACATCGCCGAACAGGTGTTCCAGGCTGTAGTCGCTGAATTTCCTAGGCATCCGGGGACCGCGCTCCGCACCCTTCAGGATGATCCGGGCCAGGGCCTTGCCCTTTTCCCGCTTGTCGTTTTGTTCACTATCGCTCATGACGCTTGATCCTTCATGGTTATGGTGAGCTGCAGGTTGCGCAGACCCAGCAGGCGGTTATTCGGCACCCATTGCGCGGGGCCGGCCAACTCGAAATGTTCGACGCGGCGCAATAATTCCTCAATGGCTATCTTGATCTCAAGCCGCGCCAGACCCGCGCCCAGGCAGACATGGGCGCCGAAGCCAAAACCGATATGACGGTTGGGCCGGCGGGTAATGTCGAAGTTAAAGGGGTCATCGAACACCCTTTCGTCGCGATTGGCGGACATCTCCCAAATGGTCACCTTGTCGCCCCGCCGAATAGCCTTGCCGCCAAGGGTGGTGTCCCGGGTCGCCGTGCGCCGTTTATAGATGGACGGCGTCATCCAACGCACGAACTCCTCCACCGCGCCCTTTACGTGGGCCGGATCATCGCGCAGCATCCGCAACTGCTCTGGATGTTCGGCCAAGGCCCGCAAGCCGCCGCCAATGGCGCTGCGGGTAGTCTCGGCGCCGGCGGGAAACAACAGCAGGAAGAAATGCGCCAACTCGGTATCAGTCAGAGCCCGGCCGCCTTCGCCGTCGAGGCGGGCCTGGACAATGGTGGAGAGGATATCGTTGCCGGGGTTACGACGTTTCTCGGCCACGATGGTGCGGGCGTAATCCCTGATCTTGTTGAAATATTCCGCCGCGATGACATTGGGAGACTCCGCCTCGATGCCGCGGTCGATCCATTCGATAAGTTCGCCGCGATCTTCCTGGGGCACGCCGAGCACGATGCAGATCGCCTGTGTGGGCAGTTCGCGGGAAAAATGGCTGACGAAGTCGAATTCCCGGTCCACGGGAAAATTGTCAATCAATAGGTTGGCCCGGCGGCGCAGTTCCACCTCCAATTCCCCCACGGCTTTTGTGGTGAAGCCTTTGTTGACCAGGCCACGCAGGACGCGATGATGGGGGTCGTCGGAATAATTCAGGACGATGCCGGCGGCCCGTTCGTCCTTCAAGGTGGTGCCGCCGCCTGTATGGTCGCCGCCTTTGTCGGAGGAATAAACCTCCGGCGTGCGCAGTACGTCCATGACGTCGCCGTGGCGGCTGACAACCCAAAAACCGTCGCCATCGGGCGTATGGGCCGTGGGTTCGTGCCAATGGACGGGGTCGTGTTCCCGCAGCCAAGTGAAAAAATCGTGTGGGAAACCGCTCGCAAAACTGCGGTCGTCGGAAAGATCCACCGCCGGCATGATTAGCGTTGCCGACATGATCAAACTCCTTCGCCCAGACGCAACTGCATGCTTGGCTGGCCGCGAAGGCTCATATTGTTGCGCCAGGGCACATCGCCCACGGGCAGGCTCAAGCCCGGATAGCGGCGCAGCAGCGGCGGCAGCGCCACCTCCATCTCCAGCCGCGCCAGGGGGCCGCCAAGGCAGAAATGCGGGCCATAGCCAAAAGACAGATGCTGCTTGCTATCGGCGCGGCGGATATCGAAACGGTCGGGATCGGCAAACTTGCGCGCATCATGGTTCGCTGCCAGGCAGTACAGATAGATTTTTTCGCCCTTGGAGATGTGCCGGCCGTGCCATTCGAATTCCTGGGCGGCGAAGCGGGTCAGCATGAAAAGGGCGCCGTCATGGCGCAGGATCTCCTCCACCGTACCGGCCACCACCGCCGTGTCTTCAAGATTCCCCCGCAGGTCGGCCATTTGTCCGGGATTGCGGATCAAGGTACGCAAACCGTTTGAAAGCAGGTTCATGGTGGTTTCGTGACCGGCAAAGAGGAACAGGATCAGATTGCCGATTAGCTCTTCGGTTGTCACGGTCTCATCATCGTCACGGGCCGCGATCAACTGATCAATGATGGCGTCTTGTGGGTTTTTGCGCCGCGCGGCGATGAACTCGGTCAAATAGGCGGTCATTTCCGCCGCCGCATGGGCGGGCGGGCGGATAATATCCTCCCCCGCCGCGCCCAAACCCTTGGCGATATCGTCGGACCAGCGATGCAGATCCCCCAATACCGACTTGGGCAGGCCGATCAACAGGGCGATGACCGATGCGGGCAGGGGATAGGCGAAGGATTTGACAAAATCGATATCGCCGAGCTCGGGCATGGCGGCCAGCAATTCATCGACCAATTCGGCGATTTGCGGCCGCAACCCCTCGATCGCGGATGGCGTCAGGCCCCGGTTCGCTAGCTTGCGCAGGCGGGGATGGTCGGGCGGTTCGGCAATGACCATCCAGGTTTTCAACGAGCTGGCATAGGCGCGATAGGTGTCGCGGAATTCTTCCTCGAATATTTCAGCGGGGGGCATGGGCCGGGAGACAGCGAGGCGACGGTCATGAAAACCGCGTTTGACGTCGTCATAGCGGGTAACCATCCAGGCATTGCCCTCCGGCGACCAATGCACCGGATCCTCATCCTGCAGCCGCCGCAATATGGGCACCGGGTCCGCCATGCCGGCGATATTGTTGGGATTAACCCGGATGGTTCGTTCCGCCATACTCATGCTTCACTCACGGCGCATGGGCACCATGTCCTATTTCGACCAGCCGCTGGAAAGGCCGGCCATCAAGCCGCCGTCGACAATGATATGCTGGCCGTTCAGCCAAGAGATCTGACCCTCGGCCAAGGTGACCAGAGCCTCGCCAATATCCGAGGGCTGGGCGGAGCGGCCAACCACGTCGATCATGGATTGCATGACGTCCGCGCCCACATCATTGGTGAAATCAGGCAGGATCGGGGTTTCGACCGGGCCGGGGCCCACATCATTGACCCGAATGCCCCGCGCCAGTCCCTTGCCGGCCAGGCGCATGGTGTAGACCACCACGGCTTCCTTGGAAAACGTATAGGCGTCCGTGCCGACCGTCTCTTCGTTCTTGTTCCACCAGGCGACGCCCTCGTCAAAGTCCTCGATCGCCATCATTTCCATTAATAGACCGCGCCGCTTGCGCCAATTATTGCCGGCGATGGAAGCCACGTTGACCACCGTGCCGCCGTCCGCGATACGATCCCAAACCTTTTCCGTGAAATACTTCAGGCCGAAATAATTCACCTTCATGGTCAGTTCGTTGCCCACGGCCATGGGTACGCCGGCTACGTTCAACACCGAGGAATAGGGCCCGGTCAGGTCCGCGAGCACGCCGTCGATGCTGGCCGGATCGCTCAAATCACAATGATGGTGGGTGATATCCGGGTTGGTGGAGGGTTTTATGTCCAGGGACACCACCTTGTGGCCCCGCGCCAACAATTGTTTCGCCGTGGCCTCGCCCACGCCCGAGGCGCCACCGGTCAAAAGGATAGGATGTTCCAAAGCCATTATTCTGTCTCCCGTATAAATGAACTTGATTTAGCCATTTGATAGCGCCCGTGCCGCCGGGTTCATAGAAGAAAAATGAATCCGCTTTGTTGCAAATGATACGGTGCCACTTTCCGGCGTTCTCTTGACGGGCATGCATGCTCTGGTAAATTGGTCTGAATTATAGAATGCAGAAATTATGCGAGCTGGCTTTGCCGGCTTCCGTGAAGGGAAGAACATCGAATGGTAGGGATTAAGGCGTACGGCGGCTATGTGCCCAGGCGCAGGTTGGCGCGCACGACGATTTTGGACAATACAAGCTGGTTCAACGGCGCCCTGAAAGCCTACAGCAAGGGCGAGCGGTCCATGTGCAACTGGGACGAAGATGCCCTGACCATGGCGGTCGAGGCCTCGCGCGATTGCCTGGACCAGACCCGGCCCGATGACATCAAGGCGATCTATCTGGCCTCCACCACCCTGCCATTCACGGATCGGCAGAATTCCGGTGTTCTGGGCACGGCTCTGAACCTGGGCCAGAATATGATGACCATGGACATCACGTCTTCGCAACGGGCCGCCACGTCCGGCCTGATCAACGCCTTGAGCGTGGTCAAGGGCGCGGGCGGCAACGCCTTGTTCGCCACCGGTGAACATCGCCGCAGCAAGACCGCCAATACCAACGAATTGATGTATGGCGACGGCGGCGCGGCGCTGTTGCTGGGGAATGAAGATGTCGTCGCCGAATTCGTCGGCGCCGGTCAGATCGCCGTGGATTTCGTCGATCATTATCGCGGCCAGAACGCGGACTTTGACTACAATTGGGAAGAACGCTGGATCCGCGACGAAGGCTTCATGAAGATTGTGCCCGAGGCGGTACGATCCGCCCTGGACAACACGGGCTTGAGCGCCGGAGACATCGACCATTTCGTCATGCCGGGCACCATCCGCAATATTGCCGGCATGGTGGGCAAGGCCTGTGGCATGGCACCCGAGGCTGCCCGGGACAACCTGCACAACGTGATGGGCGAGGCGGGGACCTCCCACGCCCTGGTCATGCTGGTGGATTGCCTGCAAGACGCCAAGCCGGGGCAAACCATCATGGTGATCGGCTGGGGCCAGGGCTGTGATGCCCTGATCTTCGAGACCACGGACCTGCTACCCACCATGGCCAACCGCCAGGGTATCAAGGGCCATTTGGCGCATCGCAAGGAAGAAACCAATTACAACAAGTTCCTGGCCTTCAACGGCCTGGTGGAACAAGACGGCGGTCTGCGCTCCGAGACCGACAAGCAGACCGCGCTGACCACCTTGTACCGCAACCGGGAAATGGTTATTGGATTTGTTGGTGGCAAGTGTTCGCAATGCGGCACGGTGCAATATCCGAAGGCCCGCATTTGCGTCAATCCAAATTGCGGCGCCCTAAATACCCAGGAAGATCACAGAATGGCGGAAACGTCGGCCACCATTCAATCCTGGACCGCCGATAATCTGACCTACGCGCCGGACCCCCCTCATCACTTCGGCATGGTCACTTTTGGCGAAGGCGGACGAATGATGGCCGACTTCACGGACGTGGATGAAGGCGGCGTCGCGGTCGGGGACGAGTTCCGCATGGTGTTCCGCATCAAGACGGCGGACGAAAAACGTAATTTCAATAAGTATTTCTGGAAAGCAGCGCCCAAGGTTCAGGCGTAA
>JAPYUH010000478.1 GCA_029936195.1 Alphaproteobacteria bacterium | reverse complement strand
TTAGGTTACATGCCGCTCTCAATTTGCGAGCGAATTCTGAATTTGTCGGCTCTGCGCAAATCCCGATTCATGACGGAGAGCACTAAATACAGGCATATCCGGTCGCCCGTTACTCGGCATAAAACAGCTGTTGCCCGTCAATTTTGTGATCAGCGATTGCGACCCGCCCCGAACTTGATAAAATCCAATCTATGAAACGTTGGCCTTGGCGGAATTTTACGTGGGAATGTCGCTGGGGCGAGACCAAGATCACGCCGTAAGGATTGCGCAGTTTAGGATCGCCCTGGAAAACAATCCTCAGGTGCTGCTTGTTCTGAAAACTGAGCCAGGTGCCTCGATCCGTCAGGGTGTAGGCGCCTATGGCGGTGGCGATATTCAGGGTCGCGCCCATGCCCGAACCGGTTTCCCGGTACCAGGTGCCGGAATGCCTGGCCACGGCGACGCCGGCTTCAACCCATAATGCCAGTTCACGTTTATGGGTCCCGCTGTCATCGCCGCGTGAGACAAAGGGGGCCCCGTGCCCGGAAATCCGCGCCAGGGCGCCAGCGGCGGTTTTCGCCGTGCCCGCGTCGGCGGGATCGGCGGCCGGCCCAACAACGATGAATTCATTATACATGACGGCATGGCGCGCCACGCCATATCCAGCCGCCACAAATGCCTCCTCGGAGGGTTGATGATGCACCAACAGAACATCGGCATCGCCGTTGCGGGCCAAGCGCAGGGCGGCGCCGGTACCCACCGCGACCACGCGGACCGAAATGCCCGATGCGGCCTTGAACTTCGGCAGAATATAATCAAATAGACCCGAATTCTGGGTCGATGTGGTCGAAGCCAACGTGATGAACGGAGGCTCGGCCGCAACCGTCCCGCAGAAAAAGCAGAATACGGTGACGATGATACCAAGGCATAGACTGGGTTTTTGAATGATACTCACGGTCGGTCCAGGCCCATTTCGTCAGCCGATTTGCCATCCACACCGTCATAGACCGAACGCCGCCGCCACCACAGCAATTCGCCATTCAGGAAGGCCCGGGCCAGATCGTTCTTGGGTCCGGCAAAGAACGCCGCCGCCGGGGCCCGTTCCTTGATACGGCCGCGATGCAGGAAGATGACCTCCTGGGCCAGGCGGCGGGCCTGGTTCAGGTCGTGGGAGGTCATGATGATTTTCACCCCGTCTTCCGACATCGCCTGAACAATATCCTCCACCATGTGGGCCGCCGCCGGGTCCAGGCTGGCGGTGGGCTCGTCCAGAAACAACACCTGGGGCCGCAATGCCAGGGCCCGGGCCAGGGCCAGCCGCTGTTGTTCGCCGAACGACAGGGCCCGGGCGGAGACTTCGGC
>JAPYUH010000477.1 GCA_029936195.1 Alphaproteobacteria bacterium | reverse complement strand
CTGAATGCCTTGCAGTTCGCCGCCGAGGTGGGCTTCAATTCCGGCTCCCACTATCTGCATGCCGCACCCATGTTTCACCTGGCCAATGGTGCGGCAACCTTCGCCGTTACCTCCATGGCGGGGGCCTCCACCATCATTCCCAGTTTCGAACCCGTGGCGACCCTGGCCGCCATCCAGGAGAACAAAATCAATATCGCCCTGTTGGTGCCCACCATGATCAACATGACCGTCAACCACCCCGACGTCGGCAACTATGATCTCGGCAGCATTGACTACATCCTCTTTGGTGCCTCCCCCATGCCCGAGGCGGTCTTGCAAACCGCCCTTCGCGTGATCCCCAACGCGCAATTCCATCACCTCTATGGCCAGACGGAAGCCGCCCCGGTACTGACCGCCCTGCCCGCCGACCGCATGGTTTATGACGGCCCCCTGGCGGACAAGATTACCTCCGCCGGATTGGCCATACCGGGCTGCGAAGTCAAAATCTTCGACAAGAACGACAACGAAGCGCCGCGCGGCACCGTGGGCGAAATCGTCGCCCGGGGCGAGAACGTCATGCAGGGCTATTGGAACCTGCCGGAGCTGACGGCGGAAACCCTGCGCGGCGGCTGGCTGCACACCGGCGATGGCGGCCGCATGGACGAGGACGGCTTTGTCTATATCGTGGACCGGGTCAAGGACATGATCATCTCGGGCGGCGAGAACGTCTATTCGGCCGAGGTGGAGAACGCCATCTATCAGCATGACGCCGTCGTCGAATGCGCCGTGATCGGCATTCCACACGAGAAATGGGGCGAACAAGTCCACGCCATCGTCCGCCTGGCGGAAGGCCAGGATACCGACGAGGCCGCCATCATCGCCCACTGCCACGAATGGATCGCCAACTACAAATGCCCCCGCAGCGTCAGCTTCGAAACCAATCCCTTGCCCCTGTCCGGCGCCGGCAAAATCCTGAAGACGGAATTGCGCAAACCCTATTGGGAGGGCCACGAGAAGCAGGTGAACTAATTCAGAAGAAAATCGCGACGATATGACAAAGCCCAAAGCAACCCGTGCCACCATGGGTCGGAGTTGCCCGGAACAGTTTTAAACTTCCCCCCATACCTCCATCGCTGTCTCGACAATGCGGGATAGCTTGGCTTGTTGGACGTCCGCCGTGATGGGGTTGCCCGATACGGCGGAGGCGAAGCCGCATTGGGGCGACATGGACAGGCGATCCAGGGGCACGTACTTGGCCGCCGCGTCAATGCGCCGGGCCAGGTCGTCAACCGGCTCCAGTTCCGCCAGTTTGGAGCTGACGATGCCCAACACCACGTGTTTGTCGTCCGGCACCAGGCGCAG
>JAPYUH010000476.1 GCA_029936195.1 Alphaproteobacteria bacterium | reverse complement strand
GATCTTTGGATTCTTCACGGCGGCAAGGAAAACACCGAGACTAAGGAAGGCACCACCCGTTCGCCCATTCAAGTCTCCGCGCTTGACCCCAAGACCGGCAAGGTGCTGAGGACTCTCCCCGCCGGCTTGGCCCATTGTTTTCCGCCGGTGGCGACTCCAAAATACGTTTTCGCCGGGGTGCTCGACATGACCGACATGATCACTGGCGACATTCTGGCCAATCGTATCACCAAGGCCAACTGTTCCCGCGAGAACGGCTGGGTGCCGGCCAACGGCCTCATTTACACCACGCCCAAGCACTGCACCTGCTGGCCCATGCTGCGCGGGTTCGTGGCCATGGCGTCCGCCTCCCCTGATCGTGAGAATCCAGTGAACAAGCCGATCGACCAAATCAAATTTCCGTTGGTCAAAGGGGCTGCATCACCCGACCTAAACGCCAAAAAACTCGGCAACAACGACTGGCCCACTTATCGCAGCGACCGCTGGCGCAGCGGCAGTTCCGCCAGTGCTGGACCGAAAACGCTTGAAACAAAATGGAGCACAAAACTCGCTGATCCCGGCGCGTTGCCCGACGGCCCCATTATTCAGGACTGGCGCGAAAATCCATTCGTCAAGGGCCCAATCAGCGCGCCGACCATCGCCAATGGCCGGGTCTTTGTGGCCCGACCCGATGCCCACGAAGTAATTGCCCTGAATGCCGTGACTGGCAAGAAACAGTGGCGGTTCACTGCCCGCGGCCGTGTTGATCTGCCGCCAACAATTTATCGCGGCCTCGCGCTCTTTGGCTGCCATGGCGGCTACGTTTACGCTCTGCGCGTTGACAGCGGAGAACTTGTCTGGCAATTCCGCGCCGCGCCGATCGATGAACGCATTGTCGCCTACGGCCAGGTTGAAAGTGCCTGGCCGGTGCCGGGTGCGGTGTTGGTGCGGAACAACACCGCCTACTTTGTTGCGGGCCGCCAGCAACTCGCCGATGGCGGCGTGCTTATCTTTGCGGTCGACCCCATGACTGGCAAAAAACAATGGGTTCACCGGCTGGATCACATTCCGCAGAAGGCCGATCCCTCTGGGAAGAATCCGTTCAAGGGTTTTTATGAAAACTCCGGCCTCGAGTTTGACCCGGTTGACATCCTCCACGAGGAAGGCAACGGCATCGCCATGTCGCGCTGGATTTTATCGAATGATGGAAATTCTGTAAACGTAGACACGTGGAATGCGTTCGCCAAGCTTGACACCGGCGGCGGTGCTGTCTGGGTGCCGCGCGGTTCCTGGAACTACGGTGCACGCCATCAAGATCGTTTCCGTGGCGAAGCCCCGCGTCGCCCGCTGGTCGTGTTTCGCAA
>JAPYUH010000229.1 GCA_029936195.1 Alphaproteobacteria bacterium | reverse complement strand
CCACGGCCGGATTGGCCCGCCCGGCCCAGATCATGTTGTGGCCGCCGCCCAGATCGTAACAGCCGTTTTCCACCGTGCCCTTGATGCGCCCGGCCTCGGTGGGCCGCTTGCCGCTGCTATCGCCAAGCTGCTCGCGCAGGCCCATGGCCTGGGCGAAGACCCGGTGCACGGTGGAGACGTGATAGCCGTCCACGCCGTTCTCAGCTTGCAATTTCCAATTGCCACGAATGATGTAGGTTTGCTGCCCTGGCACCACTTCCAACCCGTCGGGGGATTGATCCGCCAACAGATCGATGAAGGGCCGGGCGGCGCCGAGATTATCCGTTAGTTCGCCCACATTCGGGTCCAAGCAGCCGAACACAAAGCCGCGATAGCTGGCCACCCGCCCCACGGCCGTCAACCCGCGGGCGGATTTGTCGATGCCATCGGGCCAACCCTCCGTCTCGTCCTTGATGCGGACGCAGGCGCCCGTGGTGTCATAGCACCAGCCATGAAAGCGGCACACAATGGTTCGCGCCCGGCCCCGCCGACGGGGCGTCAGCACGGCGCCGCGATGGGCACAGGCATTGATGAAGGCGCCGATGGCGCCGTCGTGCTGGCGGATGGCAAAGACCGGCTGGGCGCCGATGTAGGTGGCGTAATAGTCGCCGTGTTCGGCGATCTGGCTTTCGTGACAGAGATAGACCCAGGTACGCTCGAATATCCGCTTTAGCTCGGTTTGGAAAATCTCCCCGTCCGTATAGATCCGCCGATCAATGCGGAACCGGGCCGGGTTTTCGTTTTCCGTGATTAAATCGCGTGTATCCATGGCTATCAGCGGACCGATGCCCACCATTGGTGAAACGCCTCCAGGTCATAGTCCAATGTCTCGCCCATCTCGCCGGTGCGCTCCCGCCACAGATCCAAGGCAAACCTTGGCACGGCGATCAGCAGGGGAATATCCTCGGCGATGGCGGCGAAAATTTCGTCGCTCAAGCCCTGACCCTTTTGTTCCTGCTCGCCGAATTTTTCCAACACGATCAGATCCGCCCGCTCCCGCACGGCCCGGCGCAGCGCCTCGGTTGATTCCGCAAGGGCGTTGGTATTCAGCGAACAGGTTTTGTTCTCGATATTTTCCCTGGTCGGCCGGTTGATGGCGATGCGGCGGCCAGTATCCAGCTCCACCATGTCAATTCGGGTCATCCGGCCGTTTTCGCCACGCGAGACATCCTGCACCAACCCGCCCACGCGCACGCCCTGTTCGCGCAAATCCGATGCAAACCGGGCGAGAGCGTCGCGTTGGGCGAGGTCACGGGCATAAACCGCGGCCGCGAAAGTGGTGTCGGTCATGACCTGATGATCCGATCCTAGAGTTCAAGACATTGGCAAATCTATGCGACTTCAAGATCGACAACAATATCCATATGCATAAATCGCAATGACGCGCCTAATCGCCCGGCGCCGCGCCGCCGACGGCAACTAGTTTGGGTTTCGGCAATGCCATTGAAAAGATAACCGCCACCAAGGAGAAACCGCTGGCCAGCAGGAAAGCGTTGGACAGGTCGTCCCTGCCAACCCAGCCCGCCAGCACCGCGGCCGAGGCGGCGAAGCCGTCCATGAAGGCGAAGGCCAGGCCCAGGGAGGTGCCTTCCCGACCGCCCGCATGATCGACGGCGGCGGCCAACAGGACGGAACGGATCGCCACCAGCACCGTCAGGGCGACGCCCAGGGCGATCAGGGTCAGCACAATGCTGGTCGAGGCCCAGGCGACGAAGGCCGCGCCGGCGGCAACGGCATTCCCCGCGACGATCAACGGCCGCCGGCCAACCCGGTCCGATAGCTTGCCCGTCGCCGGCTGAGCCAGGGCCCCGAACAGCATCATGAAGGCCATCGCCAGGGCGGTCTGCAACCAACCAAAACCCTGATTTTGACTAAGGAACAAGGGCGTCATGGTGATAATCGCGAACAGGCCCATGTTGTAGGTGATAAATATCCCGATGACCCGCAGCCCCGCCCTCGTGGTCCAGATCCGCCAAATATCCTCGAAATCAGCGCGGGTGGGCCGAGAGTTCACATGGCGGGGCACTTTGTGCTGGATGAATATGAACAGCACGCCCACCAGAAATGTGGGAATGACCAGCACCTGAATGGCGACACGCCAATCCCACATGACCAGCAGCAACCCCGCGCCCGGCAGGGCGACAATTTCCGCGAGATTGCCGCCGATGGCGTGTACCCCCAGGGCATAGGCACGCCGGCCCTTGTGCATCTGGGCCAGAACGCCGGTGGCGATAGGATGCCAGGCGGCATCCCCCATGGCGGCAATGGCAATCAGAAAGGCAAAGGGCCAGAAGCCGTCGGAGAAGGATGCGAACAGGTATCCGAACCCGACCCAAAAGAAAGTCGTCGCCAGGATGACGCCGCGGTTGGCAACGTGATCGGCCAGCATGCCGGCGGGCAGAAAGGCCAGGGATCCGCCCAGACTGTGGATCATGAACAACAAGCCGATCTCCGCCGGCGACAGTCCCAGGGCCGTGCCAAAGGCGGGGATCAGGATATACATCCCGATCGGCACCATATCATTGGCGAAATGGCCCAGGGAAAAGGCGGTGAGCAGGTTCGGTTTCATTCCTTGCATGTTCAGTTGATGGCACTGTGCTGATCGAGGAAAGTTTCCAGGGCACCGGCCCATTTGCGCCAATCCTCCGTCGGTGCAAGATGGCCATAGGGGCTGTCTATTTCCACATAACTGCCATTGACGCCGCTGGCCTTCAGATGCGCCATCGTGGGCACCGCCAGTTCATCGGCCGGGAAACGCTGATCCGTGTTGGCCAGGACATAGAGCAACGGCGCCTTGATATTCGCGGCATTGTCCCAGGCGTTGAAGATGACGGCCGCCCGGCGCAGCACGATCAGGGAATTGGCATCGAATTGGCGGGCCCAGGCCTGGCCGCGTTTTTGCAGTTCCGCCGTCGCCGCCCCCTCGCTGCCCAGTTGATCGCGCAGGGCCACGTCTACACCATAGCTGCGCAAGGTTTCGACCCGCACTTCCGCCAGCATGTCCAGAACGCCGCCATCTTCCGCCCCGGCGTAGTAATCGCCACCATTCCAGCCTGGACATTGGGCGAAGCGGTCTTCGATCTGCGTGACCGTTTCCGGCCCGCCCCGGCTTTTATTCCAGGTGGCGACGGGGACCAAGGCCCGCATGCGGCGCGGGTGGCTGACCCCCCATTGAAAGGTCAGATAGCCGCCATAAGAAAACCCAACCACCGCCGCCAATTCGCCAATGCCCAGGTGATCCAGCAACAAACTTTGCGCCGCCACCATGTCGGAGGTCGTGATATCGGGAAAGTTTGGCCCGTACGGCCGCCCGGTTGCGGGATCAACACTGCCCGGCCCCGTGCTGCCAAAGGCGGAGCCGATCATGTTGGAGCAAACCACGAAATAGCGATCCGTATCCATGGCCCGGCCGGGGCCGATCAGATTATGCCACCAACCCGTGCCGTCTCCGGCGGCGTGGGGGTTGGAGGTATAGCCATGACAGAGCAGAATGGCATTGTCGGCGGCGGCGTTGAGCGTGCCATAGGTTTCATGGGCCAGGCACATCTCGGCCAACCCCCCGCCCCCTTCGAGGGGAAATCTTCCGGCCTTGAACAAGCTCGACGTGGCAAGCAGCATTTGATCCTCCGGGTTTCTTGGCGCTATCGTAGCATGAGCCCTTATTATTCGCCGACCAATCTTGGAGATCCGCCGCATGACCGCCACCCCAACCTATGATGCCCTGATGGACGTGATCCGCGACCGCCGCACATCCCGCGCTTTTGATCCGGAATTTGAAATCCCGCGGGCGCATTACGACCTGATCCTCGAAGCGGCGCGCCACGGTCCCTCGGGCGCCAATGCCCAACCCTGGCATTTCATCGTGGTCACCGAAAATGACACCAAGGCAAAATTGGGCGACTATTTCGTGGCCGAGGCGCGGCGGCGGGGTAAATTGAAGATGAAGTTCCCGACACCCAATTATGCCGGCATGAAGACGGCGCCGGGCCTGATCGTGGTGCTTGGAGATTTCCGCTATACCCGCGCCTTCCCGGTCCTGGGCGATGGGTCGGAGCTAGACCGGATGTATCACGAGAACGCCGAACGCATTCTGTTGCAAAGCGTGGCGGCGGCCACCATGTCGGCGCATCTGGCCGCCTCCGCCCTGGGCTATGCGGTCTGGTGGGTCACCGCCATCGGGCAGGAGGAGGCACAGGCCGCCTTCAAGCCCTTGCTGGGCGTGCCCGATGATTTATCCGTGCTGGATATCATGTGTTTCGGCCCGCCGGCCCAACCACCCTACAAACGGTGGAAAAAAGACCTGGACGAGATCCGCAGCTGGGACCGCTTTGACATGCGCGCCCATCAAAGCGCCGAAGACATCGACGACTGGGTCCGCAACAATCGGGCCAAGGTGATGTACAAGGATGAAAGCCTGGTGGATTGAGGCTTAGGCGGCGTAGTTTGGCGACCTTGTCAGGCGACTTTGGGCTTCACGTCCTCGGCGAACCATTGCAACTGTTCCAGCATTACATCCAAGGGCGTGCCCATGGAGGACTGTACGTTGACGTCTTCCAAGCCGGGGAATTTTTCGCCCAATTCCTGAAGGAATTCGACAAAGCCTTCAGGCGGGCCGCAATACCACGAGCCCGCGTTGCAGGCATCCCGCAGACTGGGCAGGCCCGCATCCTTCATGCCGCCACGCCGGGCCAGGGTGTCAATCTGCCCATCGTCCAATCTGCCCAGAAAACCCAAGGGCGCGAACATTTTGGCATGTTCTTCGAAATAGGGCGTGGCCTCGGCGATGGCCTGCTCCCGGGTCGGGGCCAGATGGTATGAAATGCCGAAACACAGGTTCTCGCCCATGGCCGTGGCTTGCCCGGCGCGTTCATGGGCGGCCTGAAAGGATTTCACCGAACCTTCCGCCATCAGGGCGGAGCCGCCGCCGATGATGCCCTTGATGCCGTGCTTGATCATGAAATCCAGGCCCCGGTCCGTGGCCGAGACCACGGGCTGCCAGCATTCCACGGGCAGGTTCAGGGGCCGGGGCACCAGGGTCAATTCCGTTAGGTCATAGCCGCGGTAAGGGACCTCCGCTGGCAGGGTGTAGTATTTGCCCTGGTGAGAGAATTCCGCCTCGTGGAAGGCCTTGAACAGGATTTCCACCTGTTCCTCGAATATGTCTCGGTTGGCCTCCTTGTCCAGCAGGGGGCCGCCCAGGCTTTCCACCTCGCGGGTGTGATAACCCCGGCCGACGCCGAAGATGATACGCCCCTTGGTCATATGATCCGCCATGGCGTAATCCTCGGCCAGGCGCAGGGGGTGCCACATGGGCGTGATGTTGAAGCCGCAGCCGATCTTCAGGCTCTTGGTCAGGTGTGCCAAATGCACGCCCATCATCATGACATTGGGAATGCATTCATAACCTTCCCGCTGAAAGTGATGCTCCGCCAGCCACAGGGCATGATAGCCGTGTTTGTCCATGACCGAGGCCAGGGCTTCGGTCTTGTCAAAAATCGTCGCCAATTGGGCATCCGTGTAGCGCCGCTCGTTGGCGGGGGTGGCGTCCTGGCCCATATCGTCCAGGTCGATATGGCCGGCGAACAGGCTCGAATAGCGTTTGATCATTCGATTGGTCTCCTTGTTTGTTCCTATTGTACCTATATTCCCAGGCAGACAAACCCCATATAAGCTGTCAGCACCTAACAACGGGAGACCGGATCATGGACCAAACCAACCCTTACGAAGCCAAACGCCGCGCCCTGCAGGACAAATTCATGGATGGCGAGGCGCCAAGAGAGGGCGCCGTGGGCACCGACGGGGTGCACCACTTGGTGCTGATCAGCTCCGACCTGGACGCCACGGTCGCGTTTTATACCGACGTCTTGAACATGCGCCTGGTCAAGGTGGTGGAGAACCGCGACGATCCCACCTCGACCCATATCTTCATGGACATGGGCGGCGGCAACATGTTGGCATTTTTCGATTTTCCCCAACATGGCGATGCCCCGGCCGTGCGCGGCATCGGCGCCATGCATCATGTGGCCCTGAAAGCGGATCGGGCGCAATACCAGGCCCTGTTCGCCCGCCTGAAGGACCAGGGCCTTGACTATTCCCTGGAAGGCACGGAAGAAGCCGGCTCCGTCTACCTGCGCGACCCCGACAACGCCCTGATTGAGGTCACCTGCCGCTAGATCAATCCACCGCTGATTTAATACGAAGTTAATGGTGGATTTTATACGGTGACGTTATACGTATATTAACTCGCTATATTGTTGATCTAG
>JAPYUH010000475.1 GCA_029936195.1 Alphaproteobacteria bacterium | reverse complement strand
ATATGAGGACACACATGAGATTGCAGGATAAAGTAGCCGTGGTCACGGGTGCGCAACAAGGTATTGGCATGGCGATCGCCATGGCCTACGCCGGGGAAGGCGCTGCCGTAGTGATAAACTATCTCGACGATCAGGCTGCCGCCGACAAGGCGGTCGGGCGCATTGTCGAGGCCGGTGGCAAGGCCATGGCGGTTGCCGGTAGTGTGACTGAGCCAGCCGATGTCGAACGGATGATGGCCGCCGCAGATGATTTTGGTGGCATCAGTATCCTGGTCAACAATGCCGGGATCTTTCCACGGGTCGAATTTTTGGAGATGACGGAGGCGGATTGGGACAGCGTCCAGAATGTTAATCTGAAAGCCGGTTTCTTTTGCGCTCAGGCGGCTGCCCGGCGGATGATCGCAGCCGGGCAAGGTGGCGCCTTTGTCAACATAGCTTCCGTTGCGGCTTATAGTGGTCCGCCCCTCGGCGTTCATTATGCCGCCAGTAAAGGCGGGGTCATCGGCATGACCCGTGCTTTGGCCATGGCTTTGGCTGGGCAGGATATCCGGGTCAACGCCATCGCCCCCGGTCTGACGGATACGGCGCAACCGCGTGATGGCAACAGCGAAGCGGAAATTGCCGTGACAGCCGCGAAACTACCATTGGGCCGGATTATCCAACCGCAGGAAATTGCGGATGCAGCGGTTTTCCTCGGCTCAAACGAATCCCTTCAGATGACCGGCCAAGTGATGCACATAAACGGCGGTCAAATGTTCCGTTAAAACAGCCTCGGGCCATTTATGTCGAGTATACCCCGGCTGCCGATGGTCGGCTAAGCGCGACAGACGCCGAGAGTCCGAAGGAGACTCGTCAGAGTCATTTCGGCAATTTTGGTTGTCCCAGATGCCTGCAATCGCAAGAAGCCGTTGACGAGTCTCCCTCGGACTCTCTGGGCTAGCCATCGGCCGCAGTACGCTGGTGGACGGCGACCTGGCGGCGGGCAGACTGGTGGCTCCTCTGGACCGCCGCCTGCCAAGCGGGGCCGCATTCTACTTGGTCATGCCGGAGCGTTCCCGAAAGCTGAAGGACGTTCGCGCCTTCCGCGATTGGCTGTTCCATGAACTGGAGATGACAGACAAATGACCTAGACCCCATGTCCTATTTAGCCTGAGGTAATGGCCGCATGACCGCTAATGGCAGATATTGTTGAAAAAGTCCTTTTTCCGGGTTGGCAGAAAAATCTCAGCGTCACAGTCAGGCAGTTCAAATATCTGGCTGGGGGGACAGCCAATTGTTCTGCATCTCCTTGTATGACTCTGCAAACGGCGCCTACGGGCAAAGCGGCTTCGATCCTAACTGTAATCGGGATTTCG
>JAPYUH010000474.1 GCA_029936195.1 Alphaproteobacteria bacterium | reverse complement strand
TTTCGCTACATTGATTAGATGGATTTAAACGGTAACATCCTTTCGCGGCGCGACATGCTTCGAACTGCCTCGTGCGGTTTCGGATATCTCGCCCTGTCGGCGTTGCTTGCCGAGTCAGCCCGTGCGAATGGCGCGAACGAACTCGCTCCCAAAACACCCCCTCTACCTGCGCGGGCCAAGCGCGTGATCTTTCTCTGCATGGCAGGCGGCCCGGCGCATCTGGACACTTTCGACTACAAACCACAGCTGACCAATGCCGCGCACCCGGGCTCAGTATTT
Source organism: Alphaproteobacteria bacterium (assembly GCA_029936195.1). Taxonomy (GTDB): domain Bacteria; phylum Pseudomonadota; class Alphaproteobacteria. The sequence continues at coordinate 1,080 of JAPYUH010000474.1, read as the reverse complement.
GATTTCAAACGCCACGGCGACAGTGGCATGTGGATTTCCGAACTATTGCCCGAAACCGCCAAGCATGCTGATAAACTGTGCGTCATCAACGGCATGCATGCGGACACCGGCAATCACGCCCAGTCCTTCCATCAACTGCACACCGGCGAACTTCTGCGGCGCCGCCCGAGCATGGGCGCGTGGATCACCTACGGGCTGGGTACCGAGAACCAAAACCTGCCGGGATTGATTAGCCTGAATACCTCCAAACCGGCGACCTACTCAAGTGCCTTCCTGCCGCCCGCCTACGAGGGTACGCCCATCGGCATCAACGGCGAGGACATGTCCAAGGCCAGTATCCCGAATATTGGAAGTAAACATCTTTCGCCCGCGCTCAAGCGCAGGCAACTTGACCTGGTGCAGGCCATGAACCGCGAACATCGCGAGGGGCGCCCCTACGATGCCAAACTGGAATCGGTCATTGAATCCATGGAAATGGGCTTTCGCATGCAGGCAATCGCGCCCAAGCTTATGGATGTCAGTACGGAGTCCAAGGAAACGCTCGAACGCTACCAGGTCGGCTTCAAGAAAACCGTGGGCACCTGCCGCGCATCTGATTTCGGGCGCCAGTGTTTGCTCGCCCGTCGTCTCTCCGAGGCCGGGGTACGCTTCATTGAGGTCAATCACGGCAGCTGGGACCAGCACAAGTGGCATCGGCGTGACCTGCGCGCCAACTGCGAAACCACCGACGCCCCAATTGCCGCCCTCTTGGGCGATCTTGAGGCCCGTGGTTTACTCGATGAAACCCTCGTTGTATGGGGAGGCGAATTTGGTCGACCCGGCTTAACGCCTGGTAACGGCAAGGATGAAACCGGCCATAACGCCCGCGGCTTCACCTTCTGGCTGGCCGGCGGCGGCACCAAGCGCGGCTACACCCATGGCCGCACCAATGACACCGGAGCAGCAGCGGTTGATGGGAAAGTCCATTTCCGCGACCTGCACGCCACCATCCTGCACCTGATGGGCCTGAAACACGACCAGCTCACCTTCCATCACGGTGGCCGCGACCACCGTCTCACCGGCCCCAATGCCGCCAAGATC
>JAPYUH010000228.1 GCA_029936195.1 Alphaproteobacteria bacterium | reverse complement strand
CATGGACAGGCGCACAATGAACAACAGCAACAGCATCGCCCAGCGCATTGGCATGACCTATCCCTCCAACAGCGCCGCCAGTCCGGCGCGGTAGTCGGGATAGCGCAGTTGCACGCCCAATTCGCCCTTGATGCGGTCATTTCGGGTCCGCTTGTTATCGCGGTAAAAACTGGCCGCCATGGGGCTCAATTCGGCCCGGTCGAAGGGGATTTCGGGCGGTGGAACCAGGCCCAATAACTTGGCGGCGTGGGCAATGACGTCCTGGGGCGGTGCCGCTTCGTCATCGCAGACATTGTAAATGGCGCCCCCATTCGGTTGCGCCATGGAGGCCGCCAAAACCGAGGCCAGGTCGTCCACGTGGATGCGGGAGAATACGTGACCCGGTTTGACGATGCGCCGGGCCCGCCCTTGGCGGAGGGTCTCCAGCGCATTGCGGCCGGGGCCATAAATGCCGGCCAGGCGGAAAATATGCATGGCCAGGCCATTGTCGGTTTTAGTGTCATCTGCCCAATCCAGCCAGGCCCGCTCCGCCGCCACCCGCCGCTCTCCCCTGCGATGGGTGGGCGCGGGCGGCGTCTCTTCGTCCACCCAGCCGCCGCCCCGGTCGCCGTAAACGCCGGTGGTGGAGAGGTAGCCAAGCCAACGCAAATTGGGCAGGGCGGCCAGATCGGCGCCATGACAAGCCAGCACCGGATCGCCGTCATCATCAGGCGGGATGGACAGCAGGACATGGGTCGCCCGCGCCAAGACAGCCACCGGGTCGGTCAGGGGCTGCTCGCGCGAAAAAGTCATCGTGCCACCGGCGCCATCCCGGCTGGTGCCGGATATAGCCCAGCCCCGGCCGCCCAGTTGCCAGATCAGGGCCTGGGCGGTGAAGCCCATGCCAAAGCAGAACAAATTCTTCTCGCTCGCCACCAGCCAGCCCCTTGCCGCCATTGCCCCAAGCGTGGAAAGTAGGCGCATGTTCCGGTCCAGACAATACATGCTGATAATCTGCTGCCTGACCCTGTGGCCCCTGCCCGGCCGTGCGGCGGACACAGGTGTTGATCACCGGCGGCAATATCGCAGCTGCATCACCTTGAGCTATCGGGAGCCGTGGAAGGCATTCGAGGCGGCGGAGGCCTGGGCCGCCGTTGATGGCGGCCCCGCCGCCCGTCATTGCGCCGCGCTCTCCCTGTTGGAAGCCAAGCAATACGACCGGGCCGCCGCCAGGTTGGAGATCCTGGCCGCCGCCCTGCCACCCTTACATGTCCCCTCTCCCGGCGATATCATGGCCCAGGCCGCCAACGTCTGGTTTCTGGGCGGGCGCATCACGCGGGCCCTCCAGGCCATTGACATGGCCCTGCAGTATGACCCGGACAAACCGTCGCACTTGATCGACCTGGGCCGCATTCAGGCCGAACGCAAGGATTATGCCAAGGCCCTTGCCGCCCTCGACCGCGCCGTGGCCCTGGCCCCCGGTGATGACGACGCCGCCGCCTTCAGGGCCAGCGCCCTGCGGCATCTGAACCGGGAGAACGAGGCCATGGCGGCCATCGAACGGGCCCTGGCGCTTAACCCCGACAATCCCTCCGCCCGGCTGGAACGCGGCTTGCTGCGATTGCAACAGGGCGACAGGGATGGCGCGCGGGCCGATTGGCTACGCGCGGCCACGGACCATGGCGGTACCCCCGCCGGCGATGCGGCGCAAAACCACTTGCAGCAATTGGAGCTTAAACCGAAATAGCCCTTGTCCATTCGGCGCGGACCGCCGCATCCACTTCGCCGGCCATATGACCCGGCGCCACGGCCGCCAACGCGCCTTGATCAGATAACTGGGCAAGGGCCCATACGGCCATGGCGCGCACCAGGGGGGATGGATCGGCCAGCAATGGTTCCACATGCACCGTCAAGCGGACCGCGCCGCTGTTGCCCGTGGCGATCAGCACATTGCGCAGGAATCGATCCCGGCCCAGTCGTTTGACCGGCGTTCCGGCGAACAGCCGCCGGAAGGCACCGTCGTCCAATTGCAGCAATTCTTCCAGATCGACCAGGTCCAGGGCGGACCGGATCGCCATGACATTGTCGTGGGCCGTTTGGGCAAATTTATTCCACGGACAGACCGCCAGACAGTCATCGCAGCCAAAAATTCGGTTGCCCATTGGCTTGCGGAACGCCACGTCGATATGGCCCTGGTGTTCGATCGTCAGGTATGACAGACAGCGCCGGGCGTCCAGTTCATAGGCGGCTGGGAACGCGGCCGTGGGACAAATATCCAGACACCTCGTGCAAGCGCCGCAATGATCCTGCTCCACCTCATCGGGCGTCAGTGTCAGGGTGGTAAAAATACAGCCCAGGAACAGCCAGGATCCGTACGCCCGGCTGACCAGATTGCTGTGCTTGCCCTGCCAACCCAACCCGGCGGCCTGGGCAATGGGTTTTTCCATCACGGGAGCGGTATCCACGAAGACCTTCAATTCGCCGCCGCCATTGGCCTGCAGCCAGCGCGCCAGGGCCTTCAGGCGCTTTTTGACCACCACATGATAATCCTTGCGTCCCGCATAGACCGAAATATTGCCCTTGTCCGTCTGCTCCAGTCGCGGCATGGGGTCCGCATCGGGGCCATAGTTCAGGCCCAGCATGATAATGGAGCGGGCCTCGGGCCACAGGGCATGGGGATGGCGGCGGCGCGCGGCCTTTGCCACCAGCCAGTCCATGTCGCCATGGCGGCCCAGGGCGAGGAACTGTTCCAGGCGGCTGCCCGCAAGGGGGCTGACATCCGCCGCCGCTATGCCGACCGCATCAAAGCCCACGGCCCGGGCCTCGCGGCGTAGGCTGGCGGCGAATTCGCGGCTGTCAGAAGTCAAGGTCGGCATAATGCCGGGGCGGCGGCAGACCGGGCATGTGGTCCGCCAGGATAGCGCGGAAGGAGGGGCGGGACTTTACCTTGGCATACCATTCCTTGGCGCCGGGATACTGATCCCAGGGCACATCGCCCAGATAATCCAGACAGGATAGATGCGCGGCGGCCGTGATATCGGCCAGGGAAAATACCTCGCCCGCCAGATAATTCCGCCGCTCCACCAGATAGCCGATGTAGTCCATGTGGTAGCCGATATTTTCCCGCCCCGCCCGGATCAGGTCGGAGCGCGGCTCTCCCATGCCCATGAAACGTTTCAGCAGTTTCTCCCGCAGCAGAAAATTCGTCACCTCGTCATGAAACTTTCCGTCAAACCAGGCGATCAGGCGACGGCATTCGGCCCGGTCCAAAGCGTCACGGCCCAACAAATCAGGTTCGGGCTGACAATCTTGGAGATATTCCACGATGGCCTGGCTATCGGCCAGCACGGTGCCGTCGGATTCCGCCAGCACGGGCACCTGACCGGCCGGGTTCATGGCCAGGAATTCCGGCCGGCGATCCCAATATTTTTCCACCACGTAATCAGCCTCGAGGCCTTTTTCAAACAAGGTGATGCGCACCTTGCGGGAAAATGGCGACAGCCAGAAATGGTACAGAATGCGCATATGCTCAGACCAGGCAACAGTCTAATGATTGGACTTGTCTCCACATAGCACCACCTAACCCATCGTGACCACTACCTTGCCGACCACCTTGCGATCCAGCACAAGTTGCATGGCCTCGATGGTACGCTCGAAGGGTAGAACATGGGAAACATGGGGGTGCAGTTTTCCGGCGTTGGCCATGGCGAGTAGGTCTTGTTGCATCAGGCGGCCGGCCTCCGGGTCATGACGGCGAAATTCGCCTGCCCGGCAGCCGATAATGGACAGCCCCTTGATCAGGGCATAATTCACCGACAATTGCGGGATTCGGCCGGAGGTGAAGCCCACGATCACCAAACGGCCATGCCAGGCCATGCAGCGCAGGGACTGATCGAACACATCACCGCCCACCGGATCATAAACCAGATCGACACCCTTGCCCCCCGTGATCTCCTTGACCCGGTCGCGGAATTCCCCCTGGCGGTAATTGATGACGTGATCGGCGCCGTAGTCGCGCACCACCTCCAGTTTGCCGTCGTCGCCGCCCGTGGCGATAATCCGGGCGCCATGCAGCTTGGCGATCTCCACCGCCGCCAGGCCGACGCCGCCCGTCGCGCCATTGATCAACACCCATTCCCCGGCCTGCAACTGCCCCCGCATCAACAGGCAATGATAGGCCGTGGCGTAGGCAGTCATGAAGGCGGCGGCGGTGACATGGTCGAACGGTTTTGGCGTCGGCAGCAGAATGGCGGCGTCCGCGACCGCCCTCTCGGCATAGCCGCCTGGCCGGATACTCATCATCACCCGGTCGCCGGGTTGGATAGCCTGCACGTCCGCGGCAACCTCGATCACCTCGCCGGCGGTCTCCACCCCGGCGATGAACGGCAGCGCCGGCTTGTGCTGATAGGAACCTTGAACAGTGAGAATATCGGGAAAATTTATTCCCGCCGCCCGGATCCGAACCCTTGCCTGTCCCGGTCCTATTTCAGGTTCCGCCATATCCTCCAGGCGCAAGACGGACGGCGGCCCCAGCTCGCGGCAAACAATTGCTTTCATGGTCTGGCTTTCACGCGGTGCCCAATTATTTCAATGTCATGGACAATTCGACCAACGGCGTCGGCCCGCCCTCATAGTTACCCGGTCCGATCGCCTCCACCGCGTCTTCCAGACGGCCGTCCAGCCCCATTATTTGATCGGCGATGGCGATGATACGGCGGTTCGGCCTGGCGTGCGGGGCGGCCCGGCGCAGGGCCTGGGCAGCTTCCAGCTCGCGGCCCGGATTGAACTGGCACAGGATCGCCAATGCCGCCGCCGTCGAACGGCTAATCCCGGCATAACAATGCACGAACATCGCACCCCGCCGGCCCCATGTCCCGGCAAATGCCAGGAAATCGCGCACATGCTCCATGGTGGGTGCGATATCGCCCGCATAGGACGCCGGCACGTCATCCACCTCAATATGCAGATGTTGGGCCGGGTCAATGCCCTCGGGCGTATCCGGCACGCCCTCGATGCCCAGCAGCGAGAGAATATGGGTCGCCCCCATGGCCACCGCATGTTCCTCCATCGCCCGCCAGGAAGAAATATAGATCATGGCTGCCGCCCTTCGTTGTTTACCATTGCCGCTTAGAATTTCTTAATCAGGCCCGGTTATGCTGTTTATCAATGCCGCCGTCGCCAAGGAGTATAACAATGACCGGGATCGTCGAACATTATCAAGGCCTGGCACAAAACTTGATCGAAAACCTCGGTTATGATCAGGCCTTGCAAGTAGCCGAGCAATACGCCTGGTACGGCGTGGTCGAGGAAATCCACCGCCTCGGCGGCGAACAGGGCCACACCGTTCATTAGAGTGTTTTCGCCTTTCGTTGACGCACCGGGCCACCCGCCCCTTAGTCCCTCCAGGCAATATCGGTACATCCCAATTGTACCCGGCAAGTGGTTTGGACTGCAGTAAAAATGCTCTAATCCCCGAATTTCTCTTGGGTGATCCCAGGCATTTCGGCCCAGCCGATACGCCGCAGCTTGCCCGTGGCACTCTTGGGGACTTCGGCCAGAATCCAAAGTTTTCGTGGCACCTAGAAATCGGCCGATCGCTGATCAACAGTGTCGCGCAATTCCCGATCACCGGCCTCGGGGCCCGCGCTCGGGACCAAGCAACCAGGCGGCTTGCGGCAGGGACGAGGACGAGGCGCGGACCAGATGCATGCCATTGCTCCAAATGATCGGGGTTCCCTCTGGACCGGATCAGGATGGCCCGGTCATGCAGCACGGCGCCATGCAACACGGCGCAATGGCTTCGCCATACGGTTCAAGGTCAAACAATTCAAATCTTGAAAGAAAGTTTTAGACGACCAGTTCCCGGGGCCGCACGGGGCCAAGAATTTTTACCTCGTCATCGTTGGCCAGGACATAGGCCTCGCTCACCGCTTCATGTTTTTGCCGCGGCGCCTTGGTCTTGTCGGACAAACCTTCCTGAGCGATCTGCTGGGCCAGGAACGGTGTGAAGGGTTGCGGCGCTTGTAGTCTCCGCGTACGGATGGCCGGCTCAACGGCGGCCCGATTGCTGATGGGCAGGTCAACTACATTGGCCGGCGCGCGCAAGCCGTGTGCCGGAGCTTGGTTGCCGTGACCCTTGGCGGCAAATGAAGCCCCCTGTTGGCCGGCGGTTCTTTGATCAGCCGGGCGTGAGATAGCGCGCACGGGCGCGACTTCGCCATGGCCAAGGGCCATGCGCGCGTATACCGCCGTTGCTGTTCCTATGCTCGTCAAAACCAGATCGCCTGTAACGCCAATCAAAAAAACAAAAATGTCTTCGGAACTGCTTCCGAAGCTAAACCAAGCTGAAATTAACTTATAGATAGCCGCAGAGTAAACAAACTAGGTGAATATTCCCAGGCCAAGATACTCGTGCGTTAACATTTATTTA
>JAPYUH010000473.1 GCA_029936195.1 Alphaproteobacteria bacterium | reverse complement strand
AAAAGTGCGAATTTCAGAAGCGTCAAAAGGGTCTAAGAATGCTGCGTTTCGTGACCACAAATTTGTCGCTATCATCCGTTCTAGAGGACCCAATTAAGGGAGGGCCATCATGGGTGACAGACCTGAAACAGGCGGCGGCGGCCATGAAGGAACTGTATGATGGCGATGCCTTGGCCGAGCGGCGGGCTGGGCATCAGGTAAAACACCGCGCGTTGGAAGACCGCCTGCTGCGGCGGGAAGTATTCAAGGCAAGGCGCACGCCTGAGAATTTAAGAAAGGGATAAAATATGAAAGCGGCCGTACTTCATGCCATAGGCGCCCCTATGACGATTGAGGATATCCCAGATCCGGAACCGGGCCCGACCGATTTGATCCTGCGGGTTGGTGCATGTGGCATTTGCGGTACGGATCTGCATATGTCCGAAAATAGCAATCCCAACCTGGGGTGGCGGGTCTTGCCGCCAGACTGTGTCATGGGCCATGAGTTCGCCGGCGAGGTGGTGGAGGTGGGCCGCGAGGCCCAAACCCTGTGGCATGTGGGCGACCGCGTGACGGCGTTGCCCTGGATAGGTTGTGGCGATTGTCCAGCGTGCCGGGTCGGGCGGGGTTATCGGTGTGCACGAGTGATTTCCCGTGCCAGCCACGCCCTGCCGGGGGCCTATGCGGATTATTGCAGGGTCGGCGGTGGGGAATCCATCCGCCTGCCAGATACTGTCAGCTTTCGCGAAGGCGCTTTGGTTGAGCCCCTGGCCGTTGGCCTGAACGCCGTGCGCCGAGCCCGGCTGCAACCGGCGGACCGGGTTTTGATCGTCGGCGCTGGCCCGGTCGGCTTGACAATCGCCATGTGGTGCCGCTTTTTTGGCGCCCAGCACATCGTTGTCAGCGATCTGGTCCAAGCGCGGGCGGAGATGTCTCGCGCCCTGGGCGCTACGGCGATTGTGGATGCCAGCCAGGGCAATGTTGCCGAACAGGCAGCGGATGCTGCCGGCGGTCCACCCGGCGTGGTCTTTGATTGTGTCGGCGTGCCCGGCAGCCTGCAACTGGCGATCAACTACTCTGCGCCTGATGGCCGCATCGTGGTGGTCGGCCTGTGCATGGCGGGTGATCACCTGTTCCCCACCAAAGCATTGGTCAAGGAGCTGGATATTAGTTTCGCCTTCGTCTACCGCCAGGAAGATTTTACAACCGTCGTACATCTGCTTGGTAAAAGCCGTATTGATGCCGCCCCGATGATTAGCGACTTTATTGAGATGGCGGACCTGCCGATGGAATTCGAGGCCCTGAAACAGCCCAATCGGCAAATTAAGGTGATGCTGGAATTGCCTTAGATCAAACAGCCTTAAAATGGAATCATTTTCAGGCCG
>JAPYUH010000016.1:32823-36622 GCA_029936195.1 Alphaproteobacteria bacterium | reverse complement strand
GCGTGGAGGCGGATGTGCACATCGCCTTCTACGAATTCCACGACCTGGAGGCGGCCAACACGTTGATGAGTTCGGACATATTGAAAGGCTTCATTGCCGAGTTCGATAAACATTGGGCCGGCAAGGTGGTGCGGACGCGGGAACTGGTGGAATTTTGCCAGGCGATTTAGCGCCTCTTAAAGCTGCTTGAAATTGGCGAGCCAGCCGGCACAAAAAAGACCGCGCCGGACGAGTTGCCAGGCGCGGTCTTGAATTGGCCGTAGCTAGCCGCTGAATTTCACGGACATGTCCAGGAAATCGTTGGTGTAGGATTTCTTGATGTCGAACGGCGCCTTGAGTTTGAAATAGGCCTCGATCAACTTGTAATCCGCGTCCATGCGGGCGGGATCAAAATAACCGATGGCGCCTTCGCGGGAACTTTTGGCGTCCATCAACTCTTTCACCAAGGCCCAGTTGGCCAGCGAGCTGCCGCGCTTCAGGCCGCTGTTGGCCGCCAGCAGGGCGTCGATGCAGGGGTCGGCGTTCTTGGCGCAGGCGGCATAGGCCTTTTGCGTCACCTTGACGAAGTTCTTCACCACGCCGGGGTTTTCCTTCAGGTACTTGCCGTTGGCGATGACCGAATTGCCATAAGGATTGACGCCGATGTCCTTGCCGGCGACGAAGCCCATGTCGTCCCCGAACACTTTCTGGAAGACGAAATGGATGTTGTAGAACGAGGTGGTGACGGCGATGGAGTCCGATTTCAACGCCGCGATCTTGGCGTTGGGCTTGATATTAACCCAGGTGACGCTGTCGGGCGCCATGCCGGAGGCCTTGGCGAAGGCGGGCCACATTTGACGCGCCGCATCCCACGGTGGGTTGCCGATTTTCTTGCCCGCGAAATCCAGAATGGTCTTGATGCCGGAGCTTTTCTTCCAATAGAAGCCATAGGGCGAATTGGCATAAATGTTGAAGACCGCCACCAGATCGGCGCCCTTGCCCTTGTTGACCAGGGCGGTGCCCAGATCGGCGATGCCCAACTGGTTCTTGCCAATGCCGACGCGCTGGGATGACAGGGTGGAGCCCTTGCCCTGTTCGATGGTCAGGTCGATGCCGGCGTCCATGTACCAGCCCTGAGCCTTGGCCCAATAGACCGGCGCGTGATCGCCGCCGGCGACCCAGTTCAAAATGAAGCTGACTTTTTCCGCCGCCTGTGCCGAACCGGCGGTTAAAGCTGCCGCGAACAATGCCGCAAATGCGAGCCTGTAAACTTTCATGCTTGATCCTCCCTGTTTATTTGGATAGCTCTAGTAACTGACTGGTTACCCGAAACATAGGTTGTCCCCATGTCCCCTGTCAACGCGCCCGCCAAAAGAGATCCCGAAGCCGCGCGCCAGCGTATCCTGGCCGCCGCCTTGGCGGAATTTTCCGAGAAGGGCCTGGGCGGCGCGCGGGTGGACGTCATCGCGCAACGGGCCGGTGTGAACAAACGCATGCTGTACCATTATTTTGGCAACAAGGACGATTTGTTCCTGGCCGTTTTGGAGCTTGCCTACGGGGAAATCCGCGAGGCGGAAAAGGCTCTGAACCTGGACGATCTGTCCCCCGTGGAGGGTATGGGCAAGCTGGTCGCCTTCACCTTCGATTATTTCGTTCAGGCGCCCTATTTCATCAAACTTTTGAACAGCGAGAACCTGCACGGGGCCCGCCATCTGCGCCGCAGCAAGGCAATTTTGGACATGCATGGCCCGGTTATCGGCCTGATCACCGATCTGCTGGAGCGGGGCGCTGCCGAAGGTGTCTTTCGCGATGACGCCGACCCGGTTGAAGTGTTCATCACCATTGCTTCGGTCGGATATTTCTATTTTTCCAATGTACACACCTTGTCGGCTATTTTTGACCGGGATCTGACATCCGAGCGCGAGGTTGCGGCCCGGCGGGCCCATGTTATCGACGTCGTGCTGGGTTATCTCAGGCCAACTTGACGCCGCCGCATGAATGATATAAGTAACCAGTTAGTTACTTCAATATTGCGGGCCGGACCAATGCTTAATCAGGAACAATTGCAGTCATACCGGGACCATGGCCATCTGACGGTGGAGGCGGTTTTCGCCGCCGACGATATCCTCACGGCGGTGGCGGATGCCGAAGATTGGGCCGAGGCGGAGATTGCGCAACTGGATGCCGATGGCCGCGCCTGGTACGTGGAAGGGGCGGTCAAGGACAGGGCCGTGCTGCGCAAGTTGGACAATCCGGTCTATTTGCGCCCGGCCTTTTGCGCCCTGGCGTCGAATGAGGCATTGCTGGCCATGGTGGCGCAGTTGATCGGAGCGGAGCCGCAGGCCTTTTTCAGCCAGATATTCTTCAAGGCGCCGGGCGGCGGCGGGCCCAAGCCGGTGCATCAGGACAACTTCTACTTCGGCCCCAATGATCCCGATAGCATGGTCACCGCCTGGATTGCCCTGGATGACGCGGATGTGGAGAACGGCTGTTTGTTTTTCGGCGAAGGCACCAATTTGGGCCCGGTCATCCCCCACACGTCGCCGGCGGGCGAACCCTTCAATCTGCTGATACCCGACGAAGTCGCGCGCGGATATGAAATGACGGCGGCCCCGGTGCGCCGCGGCGGAGTCTCGTTTCATCATGGCAACACCCTGCATCAATCGTCCGACAACCAATCCAGCCGGCCGCGCCGCGCCTGTGCTATTCATTACGGCAACGGCGGAACGTCGCTGGTTACACCGGCGCTGATCTACGACCGGGCCGTCGTGGTGAAATTTTAGGCGGGGGAGGGGATAATGTCGTTGCATCGCGAGGATCTGCCCGGGGAGATTTTGGCCCAGTTGCGCCACGGCGTGGTCATCCCCGCCCATCCCCTGGCCCTGACCGAGGCGCGGCACCTGGATCAGCGCCATCAGCGTGCCCTGACCCGCTATTACCTGGACGCGGGTGCGGGCGGCCTGGCGGTTGGCGTGCATTCGACACAGTTCGAAATTCGCGACGTGGGATTGTACGAACCGGTCCTGCGTCTGGCCGCGGAAACGGCCAGGGCTTGGACCGACGGGCCCACGGTCATGATCGCCGGTCTGGTCGGGAGCACCGAACAAGCCTTGGCCGAGGCGGAAGTTGCGCTTGGCCTTGGTTATCATGCGGGGTTGTTGAGCCTGGCGGCGCACAAGGGTGCCAGCGAGGATGAGCTGATCGCCCATTGCCAGGCGGTTGCCAATCGCATTCCCCTTATCGGCTTTTATTTGCAGCCGGCGGTCGGCGGCATTCTGCTGTCGGCGGAATTCTGGCGCCGCTTTGCCGCTATCGATAACGTTATCGCCATCAAGGTGGCGCCGTTCAACCGTTATCGCACCCTGGATGTCATGCGCGGCGTGGTCGCGGCGGAGGCCGAGGGCCGCATCTCTCTCTACACGGGCAACGACGATCATATCCTCCTGGACCTGGTGACGCCGTTCGCGGTGCGCCGGGACGATGAGACGGTGGTGCTCCGCTTCAAGGGCGGCCTGCTGGGTCATTGGTGCGCCTGGGTAAAGCCGGCGGTGGACTACCTGGCCCGCGCCCACGACGCGGCCGCGGCCGGCAGCGTCGATGCCGCGCTGCTGCAACTGGACAGCCAGATCACCGATGCCAACGGGGCATTGTTTGACGTGGCGAACGATTTCGCCGGCTGCATCCCCGGCTGTCACGAGGTGCTGCGCCGGCAGGGCCTGTTGCAGGGCACCTGGTGCCTGAACCCCGATGAAGTCATGAGCCCCGGTCAGGCGGAAGAGCTGGACCGCGTGATCGCCGACTATCCGCATTTGTGCGACGA
>JAPYUH010000016.1:0-32723 GCA_029936195.1 Alphaproteobacteria bacterium | reverse complement strand
GTCAGGCGGAAGAGCTGGACCGCGTGATCGCCGACTATCCGCATTTGTGCGACGACGAATTCGTGGCCGAGAATTTGGAGCGCTGGCTGGCATGATGATGCCCGGTTTCAAGGTGGATTGCCGGTATCGCTTTGTTGAATGGGCCCCGACCGCCCATGGATGACGGCCGGGATAAACTGCGCAAGTGGGTGCTGATCATCGTCATGCACTTGGCCGCCCTGGGCGCCTGGCAGGCCTGGATCACCCTGGGCGAGGTGGAGCCCTATATCATGCCGGCGCCCCTGGATACCTTCGCCACCCTGCTGGAATGGAAGGTTTACGCCTGGGGCCATAACACCATGATCACCGCTGCCTCGGTATTCGGCGGCTTCTGGCTGGCCGTTGTGGTGGGGGTTGGCATGGCGGTGCTGTTTTCCTGGTCGCGCTGGCTGAACGATGCCCTGATGCCCTTGATCGTCTCGTTGAACATGATCCCCAAGGTCGCCTTGGGGCCCATCTTCATCGTCTGGTTTTCCTATGGTTTGGGCCCCAACATTCTGATCGCCTTTTCCATCTGTTTCCTGCCCATCCTGATCACCACGGCCCGGGGCCTGGGCGAGGTGGAGCCGGAGTTAATCGACCTGGTCCGCACCCTGCGCGCTTCCCGCTGGCAGATCTTCACCAAGATCCAATTGCCCGGCGCCTTGCCGTATATCTTCTCCGGCATGAAGGTGGCCGTGGTGCTGGCGGTCGCGGGCGCCATCGTGGGCGAGTTCATCGCCTCGGAAGAAGGCCTGGGCTATCTGATGATGCAGGTGCAGGTGACCCTGGATACCGCCGGGATGTTCATGGCGGTGCTGATGATCACCGCAGTGGGCGTTAGCCTGTATGCCATCGTCTTGATACTGGAGCGCCTGTTGGTGGTCTCCGATGCGCGGATGGAATAGATGAACGAGGGACCTTCATTCATCCAGCTTGAGGGCGTGCGCAAGGTTTACCGCGGACGCAATGAAGACTTTTTGGCTGTCTCGGACGTCACGTTTGATGTTCAGGCGGGCGAGCTGGTCAGCATGGTTGGGCCGTCCGGTTGCGGCAAGACCACGGTGCTGAAAATCCTCGCCGGCCTGCATTCCCATGAAGACGGCACCGTGCGCATCGGCGGCGGTGGGGAAAGCTTCGACCCCGCCCGCGACATCGGCATGGTGTTCCAGCAACCGTTGCTGTTGAAATGGCGCCGGGTGATTGAAAATGTCCTGCTGCCGGCGGAGATCCTGGGCCTCAACATGGCCGAGGCGCGGGACCGCGCCGGCCATCTGCTGGACATGGTCGGCCTGACCGGTTTCGCGCAAAGCTATCCCTACGAGCTATCCGGTGGCATGCAGCAACGCGCCGCCATCGCCCGCGCCCTGGTGCATGATCCCAAGCTGATTTTAATGGACGAGCCGTTCGGCGCCCTGGATGCCCTGACCCGGGAGAAAATGAACCTGGAACTGCTGCGCATCTGGAGTGAAAGCGGCAAAACCATTGTCTTCGTTACCCACGGCATACAAGAAGCCGTGTTCCTTGGCAGCCGCGTTGTGGTGCTGTCCGCCGGCCCGGCCCGCATGGCCGACAATTTCCTGGTCGATCTGCCCTACCCCCGCACCCTGGACATGAAGACACAGGAAGCCTTCGGCGACTATACCCGCCGCATCTACAAACTATTGGGAATGGAATGAATAATAGCGAGAAGCGCCAATGACCGAGAAACGACTGGGTATCATCATGAACGGCGTCACCGGGCGCATGGGCAAGAACCAGCATTTGATCCGGTCGATCCTGGAAATCATGAAGGCCGGCGGTTTGGAATTGGCCGACGGAACCCGCGTCATGCCGGACCCCATCCTGGTCGGCCGGAATGCGGGCCGCGTCGCCGACCTGGCCCGTGAACATGGCTTGGAGCGGTCCACCAACGACCTGGATGCGGCCATCGCCAATCCTGAGGACACGCTGTTCTTCGATGCCGCCACCACCCAGGCGCGCGCCGGACTGTTGAGCAAGGCCATTGCGGCGGGTAAGGATATCTATTGCGAAAAACCCACGTCTGATAGTCTGGCGGACGCCTATGGCGTCTATCAACAGGCCAAGGCGGCCGGTATCAAACACGGCGTGGTGCAGGACAAGCTGTTCCTGCCCGGCATCCGCAAGCTGAAATATCTGATCGACGCCGGCTTCTTTGGCCGCATTCTCTCGGTGCGGGGCGAATTCGGCTATTGGGTCTTTGACGGCGATCTGCAACCGGCCCAGCGCCCGTCCTGGAACTACAAGAAAAGCGAGGGCGGCGGCATCATCCTGGATATGCTGTGCCATTGGCGCTATGTGCTGGACAATACCTTTGGCGCGGTGCAATCGGTCAGTTGCCTGGGCGCCACCCATTTGCCCAAACGCTGGGACGAGAACGGCCAACCCTATGACGCCGATGTGGATGACGCGGCCTATGCCACCTTCCAACTGGAAGGCGATATCATTGCCCATTTCAATTCCTCCTGGGCTACGCGGGTGCGCCGGGACGATCTGTTGACCCTGCATGTGGACGGCACCCATGGCTCCGCCGTGGCCGGCCTGCGTCGCTGCCGCGGCCAGGCCCTGGTCAATACGCCAACGCCGGTCTGGAACCCTGATATCCCCCCCGCCATAGACTACAAGGAAGGTTGGGAGGAAGTGCCCGACCCCATTGACTACGACAATGCCTTCAAGACCCAATGGGAAATGTTTATCCGCCATCTCCATGACGATGAACCCTTCCCCTGGGACCTGCTAGCCGGCGCCAAGGGCGTGCAACTGGCGGAACTGGGCCTGCAAAGCTGGGCCGAGCGGCGCTGGATGGATATCCCCGATCTGGAGGTTTAGTCGTGCCGACGCTGAATCTGCCGACAGCCGATGGCGCTTTGTCCCCCTTCACCATGTCAACGCCGAAGGATTTCCCCACCCGCGCCAACCGCCCCTTCAACCGCATTGCCTATTCCGCCGCCCATGTGGTGGCCGATCCGCTATCGGATGCGGACCCTTGGGTCGAGGCCGCCATCGACTGGGATGCCACCATTGCCTACCGCGTCAAGCTCTATGACCTGGGCCTGGGCGTGGCGGAGGCCATGGATACGGCCCAGCGGGGCATGGGCCTGGACTGGGCCGCCAGCCAGGAGTTGATCCGCCGCAGCCTGGAAGCGGCCCGCCATATCCCCGGTGCCCGCATCGCCTGTGGCGCCGGCACGGATCATCTGGAACCCATCCCCGATTTGACCTTGGACGATGTGATCCGGGCCTACGAGGAACAGGTGGAATTCGTCGAGGGGCAGGGCGGCCGCATTATTCTCATGGCCAGCCGGGCGCTGGCCGCCTGCGCCAAAACCCCGGACGATTATGCCAAGGTCTACGACCGTATTCTGGGCCAGGTGCGCGAACCGGTCATGATCCACTGGTTGGGCGAAATGTTCGACCCGGCCCTGGCCGGCTATTGGGGCCATGCCGATCACCTGGAGGCCATGAATGTCTGCCTGGATTTGCTGGCCGCCAACGCCTCTAGGATCGACGGCATCAAAATCTCTCTGCTGGACAAGGACAAGGAAATCACCATGCGCCGGCGCTTGCCCGATGGCGTGCGCATGTACACCGGCGATGACTTCAACTACGCTGAACTGATCGCCGGCGACGAGGTCGGATACAGCGACGCTCTGTTGGGCATATTCGACGCCATCGCGCCCGCCGCTTCCGCCGCCCTGGATGCCTTCGCGGGGGGTGATGGCGACCGCTTCCACGACATCCTGGCCCCCACGGTGCCCCTGTCGCGCCACATCTTCCGCGCCCCGACAAGATTTTACAAAACCGGCGTGGTCTTCATGGCCTGGTTGAACGGCCATCAGGACCATTTCGTCATGGTCGGCGGCCAGCAAAGCACCCGGTCTCTATTGCACTTGGCGGAACTATTCCGCCTGGCCGACGCCGCGGGCCTGCTGCGTGATCCCGACCTGGCCAGTAACCGCATGGCGGCATTGCTGGCCACCCACGGTGTCGCGGCCTAGGGATTGGTAGCCAGGCGCCATGGATACATTGACGCCGAAACAACGAAGTGAACGCATGTGCCGTGTCCGAAGCAAGGACACAAAGCCCGAATTGGCTGTTCGTCGATTGATCCATGGCATGGGTCTGCGATATCGCTTACATCGTCGGAATCTGCCCGGCTCACCGGACCTGGTGTTTTCCTCTCGCCGCAAGGTTATCCTTGTCCATGGCTGCTTCTGGCATCGCCACCCTGGCTGCAAACTTGCCCGCATTCCTAAATCGCGAACCGAATTTTGGATTGCGAAACTGGAGGGCAACAGAACACGAGACATCAAAAATCAAAGCTTGCTGGCGGGCCTCGGCTGGGAATACCTAGTTGTCTGGGAATGCCAAGTGCGGGACAACAAAAAGCTGAAACAACTGATTCGCGGGTTCTTATTGGGCGAAAGGAAAATTTTGTTCGATGCTGAAGACGATTGAACTGTTCGCCGGGGCAGGCGGTTTGGGGATGGGATTAAGTCTTGCCGGGTTCAAGGCGTGCGCCGTCGTGGAATGGGATCGATGGGCATGCGACACGATGAATGAAAATCGGCGACGCGATTTTCCTCTAACCCGCGATTGGCCTGTTATCCACGGTGATGTTCGTGACTTTGACTATGGTTCGTTGGAAGACAAGATAGACTTGGTCGCGGGCGGGCCGCCATGCCAGCCATTTTCCATGGGCGGGAAGCATCGCGGGTTTGAAGACGATCGTGATATGTTCCCTGCCACTGTCGATGCCATCCGACGCCTTTGGCCAAAGGCATTTATCGTTGAAAACGTAAAGGGTCTCACGCGAACCGCCTTTGAGAATTATTTTCAGTATATATTGCTGCAGTTAACCTATCCCGAGCTTCGGCGAAGGGGAAATGAAGACTGGTTGGCGCATTTGGGAAGGTTGGAACGGACCAAGACCTCCAGCACTGCGTTGAGCGCGAGGTTACGTCAACATGCGGCAAGCATAGATCAAGCTGACAACCTGAACATCGAGGATTTCGATTGCCGCTTCCTCGTAGTTGAAGATATTTGGATACCGCTTGGCGAAAATCTGCTCATCGCTAAATTTGCGCCAATTTGGAGCAAACTCATTGATGGGTTTGGAAATCACGATCCGGGCAGCGGTCGATACAATCAAGTTCAGTCAAGGTGGGATGTGCTTCACCCCGGACGCCCGTGGGCCCAACGATTGCGGGACAGGCCTGAAGGTCCGGAACAAATTTCAAGGGAGTTGGAAGCCTATCTCCGGGATTTGTTGCGGTGATCTCCATGGTATGGCCCAAGCCATGAACAAACCATCATGAGCCGGAGCATCTTGCAAATTGGTTTCGGCAATTTTGGCCCGACCCATCTTGCCGCTTGGCGGTCGTTGGGATTGGCGGATGGATTGTATGTGGTTGATCCGGATGCCCAGGCGCGGCGGCGCTGTTTGGAATTGGGGTTGCCGGGCGAGCGGGTCTCCGCCGAGATTTCGGACTTCGTGGACCGGGTCGAACTGGTCGTCGTGTTGGCGCCGACCGATCGGCATTTCGATGTCTGCGAACCACTGCTTGCCGCGGGCAAGCATCTGTTCATCGAAAAACCCATGACCGCGACCCTTGCCGAGGCCGAGGGCCTACAGGATCTCGTGCGGGAGCAGGTGGTTCAGGTCGGGTTTTACTTCCGCGCCCACCCGCTGGCGATACGGGCCAAGGCCGAGGTCGACCAGGGACGGCTGGGCGAATTGCGATATATCTCGGCCCGCTTTCATGGCTACAAGCGGGCCCGCGGGGACAGCGGCGTGGTCGGCAATGATGCCGTGCATTTTATCGACCAGGCGAACTGGATGATGGGTGATCTGCCCGTGGCGGTGGATGCGGTGACGCGGGATCATTTCGGGCGGGGTTATGACGATCTGGCGCTGATCCGGTTATTCTATCCATCCGGCGCCTTGGCGCATGTCGAAGCCGGCTGCATTCAACCGGGCCGCTGGAACGACAACATCGTGCCCGGCGCCACGCAGACCAAGGAATTCGTGGTGGCGGGCAGCGAAGGGGCGGCGGAAATAGACTATCAAAGCAACGAATTGCGCCTGCACCGGGTCCGCCACGAGCTGACCGGGGGTCTGTGGCGGCCTAAAAATCAGGGCGTCGAGATGCCCCATGGGACGGTGGTTGAGCCGCACCAGGTCGTGGCGAGCGAATTCGCCGCCTTCCTGGATGCGGTGGACGGCACGGCGGCGCCCCTGGCGGGGATTGAGGAATGCGGCGTTGGCATGGCGCGTATTCTGGATGCCATTTATCGTTCGGCGGAGACGGAGCGGAGGGTCGCTTTATGAAGTTCGCCCCGTGCAACGAAGGCATTGGCCGGACGCCGGGATTGTGGGAATTGGACATCCCGCCGATCCTAGTGGTCCGATTCTAGCGGATGGTTCCCATCCGTGAGGATCGAAAGACCACTAGACTCTTAAGAATCGTGGTGCGCTAGACACGAAACTGAAGGACTCTTCTGTTTCGCTCGCACCACTAGGGGCCTTGTAACGGCACGGCTATGACGGCACGGTGTCAGTGGCGGCGGAGCCCTTTGAATATGTGCCCGACGGCCCTAGTGTCGCGGCCCGGGCCATTGGTTTTTTACGCGGTATCGAGGAGGCCTTGCGTGTCTGATCCCATTAAGCTTTCAGTCCTGGAAGTACAATTGTTCGAGCGTGACGTGACCCTGCGCATGCCCTTCCGCTTTGGCGTCACCACCTTGCGGGAGAGCCCCCAGGTCTTTGCCAGGGTGCGTATCCGTCTCGGCGATGGGCGGGAAGGCTGGGGCCTATCGGCGGAAATGCTGGCACCGAAATGGTTCGACAAGAATCTGGAACTTTCCAACGAGGACAATTTCGGCCAATTGCGCCATGCCCTCGCCACGGCGTCGCAGCTCTATCAGGACACGTCCGCCGCCACGGCGTTCGGGCTGTTCCGTTCCAACTATGATGAGCAGATCAAAATTTGTGGCGAGCGCGGCGATAATTCCCTTGTGGCCTGCTATGGCCCCGCCGTTTTGGACCGGGCCATCCTTGATGCCCTGTGCCGGCTCAACGACGTTTCATTCTATGGGGCCATTCAGGGCAATCTACCGGGTATCGAGAGCGGCGAATATGATGTCGATCCATTTCTGGCCAAATTGCGCCCGGCGACCGCGATCCACGCCCGGCACACGGTCGGCATGGTGGATCCGATCCGTGAAAACCCCGAACCCGTGGGCGACGGCCTGCCCGAAACATTGCAACAGGTGATCGCCGCCTATGGCCACCGCTATTTCAAAATCAAGGTTTGCGGTGACCTGGACGAGGACGTGGCTCGGCTGGTGGAAATCGCCGACGTGCTGGATGAAAGCGATCAAACCTACGTCATCTCGCTGGACGGCAATGAACAATATGGTGATGTTGCCGGCGTGACGGCACTGTTGGATGGTATCGAAGGCGACCGGTGTCTGGCGCGTTTCAACCAATCAATCCTGTTCGTGGAGCAACCCATTTCCCGCGCCGTGGCGCTGGACGTGGATGTGAGCGCCCTGAGCGCCCGCAAGCCGGTGATCCTGGATGAATCCGACGGCTTCCTCGATGCCTTTGCCAAGGGGCGGGAACTTGGCTATCGCGGCGTCTCTTCGAAAACCTGCAAGGGCACGTACAAATCCATTCTGAACCGGGGCCGTTGTGAACACTGGGGTGATGGCTATTTCATGTCGGCGGAGGATTTGACCACCCAGGCGGGGCTTTCGGTACAGCAGGATTTGGCCCTGGTGAACCTTCTGGGCATCACCCATGTGGAGCGTAACGGCCACCACTACGTCAACGGTCTGAACAGCGTGCCCGTGGCGGAACAGGCCGCCTTCCGGGCCGCCCACGGGGATATGTACCACGAAGCCAACGGCACCATGCGGCTGACCATCAGGGATGGTCAGATCGCCCTGGGCTCGTTGGATGCAGTGGGCTTCGCCCATGGCGCGGACCCGGATTTCTCGGTCATGCGGGAATTGCGCCATGGCTGATCTGGCGCGGTTGTCCATCAACCAGGCCACCACGCGGGAACAACATAGTCTGGCGGAAGCGATAGCGGCCTATGCCGGGGCCGGTGTCACGGGCATTTCCATCTGGCGGGACAAGCTGGATGAATGCGGCTTGGACGAGGCCGTGCGCATGGTTCAAGACCATGGCCTGCGTGTTTCGGGTCTATGCCGGGCGGGCCAGTTTCCCGGCGGCGATGCGGCAAGCCGGCAAGCCAGCATCGATGATAGCCTTCTTGCCGTGGACCAGGCCGTGGCTCTGGGCGCGGATTGTCTGATCGTGGTGGCCGGTGGCCTGCCGCGGGGATCGAAGGATCTTGCCGGTGCCCGGAGCATGATCCGCGACGGCCTGGGCGCGGTGCTGCCGCACGCCCGCGCCGCCGGCATGCCCGTGGCGATAGAGCCTCTGCATCCCATGTACGCCGCCGAACGCTGCGCCATCAATACCTTGGGCCAGGCGCTGGATCTTTGCGATGAATTGGGGCCGGGGGTCGGGGTTGCCGTCGATGTCTATCATCTCTGGTGGGACCCGGATTTACAGGCACAAATCGACCGGGCCGGCGAACGGGTTTTGGCCTACCATGTTTGCGACTGGCTGGTGCCGACCACGGATTTGCTGCTGGACCGGGGCATGATGGGCGACGGTGTCATCGATATTCCGCAAATCAGCGCCTGGGTTGAAGACAGCGGATATGACGGCCTGATCGAAGTTGAGATTTTTTCCGCCGGGAATTGGTGGAAACGGCCCGGCGACGAAGTCGTCCGCGCCTGCCGGGAACGCATTCAAAGTGCGGTTTAGCGAGGTCTCTTGATTGCCTCCATGATCCTCTCTAAAGGTATGTCATGGCGTGGGCATGAATTGGACGGAGATAGATTGGCGGTGGATGCCGACAGGGGAGAGCAGGGGCACGACGTTTTGGTTTTCGTGCCCAGCCTGAACGACGTGGACCGGCTGGGGGAAATCTCCCAGGCCGTCGCCGCCGCACTGCCTCTGGCCCGGCTGCTGGTGGTGGATGACGGCTCAACCGTGCCCATTGATCGGCGGATCTTGGGCGTGGATGATTTGCTGGTACGCCTGCCCACCAACATGGGTCTGGGCGTGGCCACGCATGTGGCGATCGACCATGCCCTGGCCTACGGCTATCAAATCATGGTGCGGATCGATGCGGACGGCCAACATCCCATGGACGCCATACTGGAGCTGTTGGAGCCCCTGCGGGCGGATAGGGAAGATGTTGTCTCCGGCGAACGTCTGAACCCGGGCGCGGGTAATGGCGGCCTGATGGCCGGATTGGTAAAAGGTTATTTCACCCTTGTTTCCCGGCTGCTGACGGCGGGGCGCAGCCCGGCGGACGTCAACACTGGTTTCATGGCCATGAACAGGACCGCCATGAGCATATTGAACGGCACCAATCTGTACCGCTTTCCCGAGCCGCAAATCTTTCTTACCTTGGGGCGGGCGGGCCTGCGGTTGGCGGCCCACCCCATTCACCAACAACCCCGACGCCACGGCAAAACCACATTGGGATGGTTTCAGGCCATGCGGTTGTTGTACCGATTTAACGTGATCGCCTTGAATGAAACCTTGGGGCGGCGGAGGCGGCCATGATCCCCCTGCTGATCATTTTGTTATTGGCCGCGCTGCTATTGCTGCTCATCCGACGCGGATTGTTGGAGGTGGATCTGTCATTGCCCTGGTTCCTGGCCTTGTTGATTTTGGCGGCGGCCAGTTTGAACCGGCAATTCGTCGAAGGTATCGCGGCCTTTTTCGGTATTCTGTACGCACCCATCGCCATTATTCTGATCGTCGTGTTCATACTATTGGGCCTGATCGCCACCCTGGCCCTTGCGGTCAGCCGCTTGCGGCAGCGGCAGGTCGCCCTGACCCGGCATTTGGCGCAACATGATTTGCGCCGTGTCGAAAATCGCCCCGCCCCGGACGAAAGCGGCAAAAACACAATTTGAGGAGGAATTTCCATGGCGGTCATTGCCAATATCACGAAACAAAAACTTGCGGCGGGCGAATTATCCCTGGGCATGGGCGTCCGCATCGCCCGCGGGGTGGAGATCGCCAAGGTAGCCAAGGTTTGCGGTTACGACTGGCTGTTTATCGACATGGAACACAGCCCGCTGTCCCTGGAAACCGTGGCGGATATTACCTTGGCGGGATTGGATGCGGGCTGTACGCCCATTGTCCGGGCCTCCTCCCACCTGCACCACCATGCCAGCCGGCCCCTGGACGCGGGCGCCCAGGGTATTGTCGTGCCCCACGTCAACACAGCCGACGAGGCCCGCAAGGTGGTGGACCAATGCCTCTATCCGCCCGTCGGCCATCGCTCGCTGGCGGGCGGGGCGGCAATCCTGGAATATGACAATCTGCCCATGGCCGAGGCAACGCGCCTGATCAACGATACTCTGTTGGTGGTGGTGATGTTGGAAAGCCCTGAAGCTGTTGCCAATGCGGACGAGATTGCGGCCGTGGCGGGCGTCGATGTGCTGTTGATCGGCACCAATGATCTGTGCGCCGAAATGGGTATTCCCGGCCAATACGATCATGCTGACGTGGTCGCCGCCTACGATACGACGGTCGCCGCCTGCCGCAACAACGGCAAGTGGGCCGGCATGGGAGGGGTCTATGACGATCTGGCCGCCAAGTATATCCGCATGGGTGTCCGCATGGTGTTGGGGGGCAGCGATCTGTCCTACCTGATGGCCGGCGCGCGGGGCCGGGCGGGTGCGCTGCACGGCATCGAGTTATAGGCCAAATGCTGTTAGGCTGAGGGTCATGAGCAATTTTCTGCTGGTTTGGTTGATATCGGCGCTGGCCGTCCTGGGCGCGGTTTATCTGTTAGAAAGCGTGCGGCGGCGGCGGCTCGCCGGCCTGGACAAATTTCATTGGCCGGGGCTGGTCGCCATCGCCCTGATTTTGGGCGCCGTGCCGGCGTTTATCTACAACCTGCAAACGCCACGCTCGGTATCCGTCCCCGATGGCGTCGCCGAACGGCCGAAAATAGCCGACCCGGCGAAAAACTAGGGCCTTTCAGGATCGAAATGTCCTAACCCAAGCCGCTGCGGTCGACGGCCATGGCCTTGATCAGGACATGCACCTTGCGGCCGGGCAGAATGGCCAGCTCCCGCTGTGATCTTTTTGTGATGCGGGCCCACAAGCGGCTGCCGATATCCACCAGAACGTCGACCTGTGGCCCGTCGTCCTCGCCGACTTCCATCACCTCTCCGGCAAAGACGTTCAACACCGAAATATCTTCCGGCGCCGTCAGGGCCAAGCTGACATCCCGGGCCCTGACTCGAATTTGCAGCGGCGCGCCAATGGCCAGATCCAGGCGCGGCAACCAAAGGTCTCCGCCCTGGAAAGACAGCCTGGTCAGCTGATCCCGTTCATCTTGTGCCGCAACTTTTGTCGACAGCACGGCGCCCGCGTCCCAGCGCCCGGTCAAGGGACGCAGGTCCAGCCGCGCGGTGATTTCGGCCATTGGTCCCTGGGCCACCACCGCGCCTTCCGCCATCACCACCAATTGGTCCGCCAGGCGGACGATTTCATCCATATTGTGGGAGACGTAGATGATGGAGAGGCCGAACTCCCGCCGAAGGCTCTCGATAAAGGGCAGGATTTCGGCCCGGCGTGGGACATCAAGGTTGGCCAGGGGTTCATCCATCAACAACAGGCGCGGGGCCGCCAACAGGGCCCGCCCAATGGCCACCCGCTGGCGCTCGCCACCCGACAGGGTCTTGGGCCGGCGGTCCAGCAACGGCGTCAGGGCCAGCAGACCGACCACGGCATCGTAGTCGGCCCCCGCCACGCCCTTGGGCACAAGGCGCCGGCCATAGGAGAGGTTGTCCGCCACCGTCATATGGGGGAACAGCCGGCTTTCCTGAAAAACATAACCCAGGCGCCGTTGCTCGGGCGGCAGATCGATCTGCTGTTGGCTGTCAAACAACACCTTGCCGCCGACCATGATGCGGCCCTGTTCGGGCCGGTGCAGGCCAGCAAGCATATTGACCAAAGTGGTTTTACCGGCGCCCGAGGGGCCGAAGATGGCGGTGATGCCACTATCGGCCCGGATGGCGGCACTGATCGTCAAGGCACCCAACGACGTTGTGACATCAACTTCGAGCATCAGGCCAAGCCGATCCGCCTGGCCACTTGCCTGGCCAGGTATTGCGAGGCGACCAGGGCGGCAATGGCCAGGACCACCGAGATCACCGCCAGGCGGGTCGCCGATGCCTCGCCGTCCGGAACCTGCAGCGCCGTATACAAGGCCAGGGGCAGGGTTCGGGTTTCGCCGGGGACATTGGCGGCGAATGTTATGGTGGCGCCGAATTCGCCCAGGCAGCGAATAAACGCCAACAGCACGCCGGTCAGAATGCCGGGGCTGGTCAGGGGCAGGGTGATGGTGAAGAAGACCCGTGCAGGTTTTGCCCCCAGTGTCCGTGCCGCCGTTTCCAGGCGTTGGTCCACGGCCTCCATGGACAACCTGACCGCGCGTACCAACAGGGGAAAGGCCATCACCGCCGCCGCCACCGCCGCACCCCGCCAGGAAAAAACCAAATTGAGACCGAACCAATCGTGCAGCCAGGCCCCCACCGGACCATGACGGCCGAACAGTACCAACAACAGATAACCCAGGGCCACTGGGGGCAGCACCAGGGGCAGATGCACGATACCGTCCAGCAGCGCCTTGCCCGGAAACTCCCGCCGCGCCAACAGCCAGGCAATGGCGACGCCGGGGACGAGGCTCCAGGCCACGGCCCAAAGAGAGACTTTCAGGGACAGCGACAGCGCCTCGATTTCCAGTGGGCTCAACATGGGGTTAATTAGCGAGGCTTGGGCGAAAAGGTAAAGCCAAATTGTTCAAAGATCCGCCGCGCGGTCCCGCCCTGAAGAAAATAATAGGCCTGGCGGGCCATGGGTCCGTCGCCGCTTTTGACAATGGCCAGGGGATAAACAATTTGTTGGTGGATGTTATTGGGAAAGCGTGCGGCAATTGACAAATTGCCGTCCGCACGAAGATCGGTCGCATACGCTATGGCGTAGCTGCCCTGTCCCCGGGCCAGCAGCGCCAGGGCCGCCCGGACCGAGGCGCCGAAAACGGCGCGGTCCTTGAGCTGGGTCCAAAGGCCAAGATTGCTCAATGCCCGCCGGCCATAACGGCCGGCGGGAACATGGGCCGGATCACCCATGACCAGTCGCCGCCCGCCCAGAGCTTGGGGTAATTCGGCAAGGCTGGCCAGCCTGCTCCCGCCCCGGCGCTGAAGCAGAACCAATTGATTGCCCAGCAAGGCAACGGAACGATCCGCGGCCAACAAGTTCCGTTGCCGGAGGAATTTCATCCAATCCAGATCGGCGGACAAATACAAATGTGCCGGCGCCCCGGCGGCAATGTGTTTCGCCAAGGTCGAGGAGCCAGCAAATATGGGCCGAAGGACCAAACCGGTTTTCGCCTCGAAGGCAGCGGCGACGGCGGTGACCGCCTCGGTCGTGGAGGCGGCGGCGAGTAGGTCGATGTTCTGGCCGCAGGCGGGACTGGGCGGCAAGGCCAAGGCGGCCAGGCACAGCCATGCGCCCGCAAAGGACGCCTTGGCCAGGCAATTCATCTACCGACCCATCTACATGGCGGCTTTCAGACGCTTAAATCCGGCCGACAAATCGGCAATCAGGTCGTCGGGGTCTTCCAGACCAATATGAAAGCGCACGCATTGCCCTTCATAAGGCCACGGCGTGACGGTGCGAAAGGCGTTGGGGTCTTGCGGCAGGATCAGGCTTTCATAGCCGCCCCACGAGGCACCCATGCCGAACAGTTCCAGATCATCCACCAGGGCGGCGATCGCCTTGCGGGGGCAGGGCCGCAATGTGGTGCCGAACAATCCCGAGGCGCCCTGGAAATCGCGCTTCCACAGGGTGTGGCCAGGATCGTCGGGCAGGGCGGGATGCATCACCACCTCCACCATGTCCTGTTCGCGCAGCCATTCAGCCAACTTCAGGCCGTTTTCCCAATGCTGCTTCAGGCGCACGGACAGGGTGCGCATGCCGCGCTGGGCCAGATACACATCATCGGGACCGGCGGCATGGCCCAGCAGTCCGGCCATGGCTTCGATCGCCGGCCAGGCTTCCTTGGTCGCCGAGGCGGTGCCGATCATGACGTCGGAATGGCCGACGATATATTTGGTGCCGGCCTGGATGGAGACATCGGCGCCCAGGTCGAACGGCTTGCAATACAAGGGCGAGGCCCAGGTATTGTCCATCATTACGATGCAGTCCTTGTCATGGGCGGCGTCTGCGATCGCGGGGATGTCCTGCATCACGAACGTCGCCGTGGCCGGCGCCTCCACATAAACCACGCGGGTGTTGGGCTGGATCAGCTCGGCGATGCCGGCCCCGATGCCCGGATCATAGAATGTCGTCGAAACGTCATAACGGCTGGCCAGATCATTGCAAAAGCGCCGGGCCGGGGCGTAGACCGCATCCGACATCAATATGTGATCGCCGGCTTTCAGGAATGCCAGAAGTGAAGCGGCAATGGCCGCCAGCCCGGAGGGATAGACCTGACAGCGGTGGCCGCCTTCTATGGCGCAGACCATGTCCTCGAGAGAGAATGTCGTCGGCGTGCCCCGGCGGCCGTAATAGACGCCCCGTTCCCCCGACGCCCGCCGCTCCCGGGAACTCTCCAACGCGTCCAAGGTAGGATGAAGGATGGTCGAGGCGTGGTAGACTGGCGGATTGACGACGCCGTGATTGTTTTCCGGGTCGCGGCCCGACGTGACCAATTTCGTTTCGTCTTTCATACTCGGTTGTCTCTTTGGATAAGGGGCGTGCGGCGTAGCTGGGTGAAGATGCGCACCATGATGCCATTCCCGCCACCTTCGCGCCAGTGACTTAGCGGCGATGCCCCCCCATGCAGCTTGATCAGCTTGTGCAGCTTGATCCGGGGCGGCAATTTCATTATCTGAACAACGGGTGAGCCGGCGGTCGCATTGGGTGGACAGGGAATGAAGTTTTTTTTGGTGGTATTTTTCCTATTTGATGGGCAGTGGGTCCAGGGTGACGCAAGGAAGGGCTGGGGCCCCGTCCCTTATGAAACACAGGCGGCCTGTCTGACCAGCAAGGCCCGGGCCGAGGCCATCTATGCCGACCTTCGCAAGGTAAATAGACGCGCCGTTAAAAAGCGGTTTGAATGCATTTCGAAAAGTGCCATCCCCGCCAAATGATCGCAATTGTCGCTGTCTGAATATTCCTCAAAAAGCGCTATTGCGATATTTAGAATGAACGGCTAACGTTCAATCCATATGCCGCTAAGGCAAGAAATAACTATTCCAAGCGGTGTGGGTAACAGGGAGAAAACCAAATGAAACCCAATTCTTTTGTTCTATCGGTAGCAGCCGTCGTTGCGATGAGCTTTGCCGGAGCAACGGTCGCTACGGCGAAGACCACGCTCGAAATCGTCAAGGAACGTGGCCATCTACGCTGCCAGGTCGGCCCGGCGAGCCCTGGCTTTTATAATCTGGATGCCAAGGGCAATTGGTACGGCAGCGATGTCTCGATCTGCCAGGCTGTCGCCGCCGCTATTTTTGGCAGCAAGACGAAACTTGAAATCCAATCGGTCAGCAGCCAGGTGCGCTTTACGGCCCTTGCCAACGGTGAAAGCGACATGCTGTCGCGGACCGCAACCTGGACCCTGCTTCGTGATACCCAGCTTGGCCTGGATTTCACGGCAGTCAACTTCTATGACGGCCAGGGCTTCATGGTGCCCAAGGACAGCGGCATCACCTCCGCGATGCAGCTCAAGGGCGCCACGGTTTGCGTTTTGACCGGCACCACCACGGAATTGAACCTGGCGGATTTCAGCCGGGTAAACAACATGAACATCAAACCGGTAACGTTCGAGGACTCCAACGTCCGCAACGATACTTATCTGCAAGGCGGTTGCGATGCGTTGACCAACGATAAATCCGGTCTGGCGTCCAACAAGGCGGCTTTCCCAAATCCGGGTGACCACATTGTGCTGCCCGAAACCATCTCCAAAGAGCCCCTGGCTCCGGCCGTGCGGCAGGGTGATGCGCAGTGGTTCGACATCGTCAAGTGGACTGTCTACACCTTGATCAACGCTGAAGAGCTTGGCGTCAACAAGGCTAACGTTGACAAGATGCGCTCCACCTCGACCAACGCTTCCGTGCGCCGCATGCTCGGCGTCGAAGGCAATCTTAATGAAGGTTTGGGTCTGTCCAAGGATTGGGCCTACAACATCATCAAGGAAGTCGGCAACTACGGTGAAATTTACGAAGCCTATATGGGCGGCGGTAAATTGGGCATCGGCATTAGCCGGGCCGGATCGGCCAACGATCTATGGACCAAGGGTGGGTTGATGTACGCACCGCCGTTCCGCTAGGATCGACGATCGGCCCCGGTTCTGAAATGAACCGGGGCCGAATTTCTTTGGTGTATTCCATGCGTAAAATCGGGGTCTGATGGCATGGCGATCGATGGTGCTGGTAAGACGGTGGCGACACTAAAGCCGAAAGAGAAGTTCGATTTTTTTCATGACGAGCGGGTCCGCTCGGTAGCCTACCAAATTCTGACGGCTTGCGTTGTCGGCTGGTTGGCTTGGTATCTGATATCCAATACGGCGCACAATCTCCAAGTACGTGGCATGAACACGGGCTTTGGCTTTCTGAGCGCCACTGCCGGTTTCGATACGGATTTCAAACTTATTGAGTATAAGCCTGGTGTTGGCACATATGGCCGCATTTTCCTGATCGGCTGTCTCAATACCCTTTTGGTTTCATTTTTTGCGATTATCTTCAGCACGGTGCTGGGCTTTGCGGTCGGTGTTTTGCGGCTGTCATCCAACTGGCTAGTCGCCCGCCTGGCCCTGGCTTATGTCGAGATCGTTCGTAACACCCCGCTGCTGCTGCAGATAATTTTTTGGTACGTCGGGGTTTTTGCCCTGTTGCCCAGGGTTAAGAATAGTCTTGATTTGTCCGCCGGGGCGGAAGTGGCCTTTCTTAATAACCGCGGTCTTTATACCGCGTGGCCGGTGCCGGACGATCTGTTCTGGATGACAATCGTCGCCTTTTTAGCCGCCGTCGTCGGGGTCTTCGTGCTCAGACGCTGGGCCCACAAGCGTCAGGACGAAACCGGCAAACAGTTTCCGATATGGTCGGCCTCCATCGCCTTGCTGATCGTGTTGCCGTATCTCGTCTATCTGGCATCGGGTTCGACCCTTAATTGGGATGTGCCGACGCTGCAGGGTTTCAATTTCGCCGGTGGCGCCGCTTTGCCGCCAGCCTTCCTGGCCTTGCTGGTCGCCTTGGTTTCCTATCATGCGGCCCATTTGGCGGAGGCAGTGCGGGCGGGCATTTTGTCCGTGGAAAAGGGGCAGACCGAAGCGGCCTTGGCCATCGGCCTGCGTCCGAAAAAAGCGATATCCCTGATCATCATTCCCCAGGCCATGCGCGCCATCGTGCCGCCGATGATCTCTTTGTGGATGAACGTGGTCAAGAATTCCTCGCTGGCGATCGCCATTGGATATTCGGACGTGGTGGCGCTGTTCATGCAGACGGCACTGAACCAGGCCGGCTATGCCGTTGAAATGGTGGGTATGACCATGGCTTTCTACATGTTCATCAGCCTCTCAATTTCCGGCGTGTTGAACATTTATAACAAGCGCGTTCAGTTGGAGGAGCGTTGACCATGTCCATGGTGAAACATGAAAAAACCGCTCCCAGGGACGCGCCGCTGTCGGAAACGACATTCATCGGATGGTTGCAAAAGAACTTGTTCAGTTCCTGGATCAACACCATTCTCACCATTATTTCGATTTATATCATCTATTCGGTGTCGAAAAGCCTGTTGATCTGGGGTGTCCTGGATGCCGTTTGGGTGGCTGAAAACCGGCGCGAATGTTTCGCCATCTCGAAACATGGCGCCTGTTGGGCTGGCGTCCTCATCTGGTTCGACAACATCTTCTACGGCCGCTTTCCCAGGGACCAAATATGGCGGGTGAATTTGGGTGGTCTGCTGCTGGTGTTGTGGATGGCGCCGCTATGGCTGCCGCGGGTCAAGGACAAGATCTTTATCGGACTGTCGACGGTGTTCCTCTATCCCTTCCTGGCGGGTTATCTGTTTGCCGGCGGCGACAAGGGCATCTTCATGCAGGTCATGACGACCGGGGCCATCGTCTGCCTGATCGGCAATACGGTGCATTCCATTCTCGGCATGACCAGCGGCCGTAGTCTGCCGGAATATCTCATCGCTGTTTTAGGTAAGGAGAAGGCCTCGGATGGCAATCAGCGCAACACCTTGCTGGCGATCCTGGCTGTTGCCTACGTGGTTGTCTACGCGCTTCAAATGGGCTGGACCGTCATGGCGGTGCCCTGGTCAAAATGGGGCGGGATGCATCTTACCCTTGTCATTTCCGGCATCGGTATTACCTCGGCTCTTCCAGGCGGAATTATCCTTGCTCTCGGACGGCGGTCCAGGCTGCCCGTGATCCGCGTGCTTAGTGTCTCGTTCATCGAAATCTTCCGCTCGGTTCCGCTGATCACGGTATTGTTCATGGCGACCACCATGTTCCCGCTGTTCATGCCGGAAGGCTTCGTCCTGAACAAACTGGTTCAGGTGATTATCGCCGTATGCCTGTTTTCCGCCTGCTACATGGCCGAGACCGTGCGCGCGGGCCTGCAGGCAATTCCCAAGGGTCAATACGAAGCGGCCCATACTATCGGACTAGGTTACTGGGGCATGATGGCCTTTGTCGTGATGCCGCAGGCCCTGAAGCATATGATCCCGAATATCGTCGGCAGCTTCATCGGCCTGCTCAAGGACACCACGCTGGTATCGATTATTGGGCTGTTTGATCTGCTGGGTATGTTGCGGGCCATCTCTCAGGATATTCCTTGGCGCGGACTGCATCATGAACCGCTGATCTTCGGCGCGGCGTTGTTCTTTGTCATTTGCTTCGCCATGTCAAAATACAGCCGGCATCTGGAAGTGAAGCTTTCAGCCGGCGAAAAACATTGATCCGGACAGACCGGGGGAGAGAGTAATGACAGCAGTGGATGGCCAGGAAACCCAGGGCCAGTTGGCGTCGGCCGCTTCGTCCGAGGTCATTATTGAACTGAATCAGGTCAATAAGTGGTTTGGCAGTTTCCATGTCCTGAAGGACATCAATTTGACTGTGCACAAGGGCGAACGAATTGTTGTCTGCGGCCCGTCCGGATCAGGCAAGTCAACGCTGATCCGTTGCATTAACCGCCTCGAAGAACATCAACGGGGCGATATCGTGGTTGACGGCATTACCTTGGACAAGAATCTGAAAAACATCGACCACATCCGCAGTGAAGTGGGCATGGTGTTTCAAAGTTTCAATCTGTTTCCCCATCTGTCCATACTCGAGAATCTGACCCTGGGCCCAATCTGGGTGCGAAAGATTCCCAAGGCGGAAGCCCGGGACATTGCCATGAGTTATCTTGAGCGGGTCAAGATTCCAGAACAGGCGGAGAAATTTCCCGGCCAGCTGTCCGGCGGGCAACAGCAGCGGGTGGCCATTGCCCGGTCATTGTGCATGAACCCCAAAATCATGTTGTTTGACGAGCCGACCTCGGCCCTTGACCCTGAAATGATCAAGGAAGTGCTCGACGTCATGGTGGAACTGGCCGCCACCGGCATGACCATGATCGTGGTCACCCATGAAATGGGTTTCGCCAAAACCATCGCCGACCGGGTCATCTTCATGGACGAGGGCGATATTGTCGAGCAGAACGAACCGAACGAATTCTTTAACAACCCGCAGTCCGACAGAACAAAGCAATTTTTGAGCCAAATTCTGACTCATTAATTTCATTTGTAATCCGGGTTGCGGCGGAATAATCGCCGAGGTATCGCGAAAACCCGAAAATCGGCATGTCGCTGGATATCCGGTGCCATGCGGCGGGAACACATGTGGACGTTTATTCAAGAACGACTGCTGCATTTTGAAGCCACGGCCCGGGCCGAGATGGTAAATCTTGAAAACTGACGGACACACCTCAAGCAAAATCCAGAATGTTGTCAGGGTCCTGCCAGGGGGCGGGAACCTCCTGGCGGTCATAGGGCTGGAACCCCATGCGTTGGTAGAGGGGCAGGGCCTTGGGATGATCCAGGGTGCAGGTATTGACCGTGACGCGATCAGGTTCCTTTTGCCACATCATGTCGATCGCCTGGACCAATAGATAGGGGCCCAGGCCAAGGCCGATGTAGTCCGGCATGATGCCGAAATAGGCCAGATCAACCGTGGGCATCTGGCGGGCATCCAGTTCATAGAAACCGGCTGGGGCGCCGCCGATGTAGAGGACATAAATCTCCACCCCATCGTCCTCGATAATCACCGCCAATTCCTGATCCGACAGCCGCTTGCGGTCCGTCCAATACCAGGGCCGGCCCACGGCATCATAGAGGTAGCGGTAGAAGCCCACCGTCATCTCGTGCGCGCCCAGCAGGGCGTACTTGCGGGCCTTGGGGATGATTTGGGGCAGGGAGGGGCGCTGGGTCATTTCCAGATAGGTAATCATTACCGGTTCGTCGTCCATCTGATGGCCCACGGGCAGGGCCTGGCCATCCAGGCGCCGGCTCATGGTGGTCACCGGCTCCACCCGATAGCCCTGTCGTTGGTAAAAGCCCACGGCCTCCGTGTTGCTGCCCCGGACCATGAGGTGCACCTTGGGCACCCCTTGCTCTTTCAGACGATCTTCGGCGGCCCGTACAATACGCAGTCCCAGATGTTCGCCCTGGCGTTCCGGCTCCACGGCGAGGTAATGGATCCAGCCGCGGTGGCCGTCCTGGCCCACCATCACCGTGGCCACGATAATGCCGGCATCCTCCAGGACAAGAATTTCGCCATGCCCGCCCGCAATGCAAAAGGCGATATCCCGGACCGGATCGTTCAACGGGTTCTGCATTAGGCCCGCCCGTTGCCATAATTCGGCGACGGCGGCCTGGTCCGCGTCTACGTAAGTGCGCAGTTGCATGGGCGTCAGGTTAACGATGGGTGTGTCGTCGCGGCCGCCCCATTCGGACCAACTGCCGTCGTACAAGGTATTGGCGCTATGTCCCAAAACGGTCAGGCCCAGCAACAGAACCGCCGCCGAAACACCGGAGCCACAGGAGGTAACAACCGGCTTGTCCAGATTGACGCCCGCGCCGCCGAACAATTCCCGCAGCTGGTCGGCGGCCTTCAAGGTGCCATCCTGGTTCAGCAATTGGTCGTAGGGTAGATTGTGGGCGCCGGGCATGTGGCCGGAACGCAGGCCGGCCCGCGGTTCGGGCGCCGTGCCGTCGAAACGGCCAGCGCTTCGGGCATCAATAATCTGGGATTCGCCGCCCTGCCCGATAAGGGTCAACATATGGTCGACGGATCGCACCATGCCCTCCCGGTAATCAGCGCAGAAGCTTGCCTTGGCGGGGGCCGCTACATTGTCTTCAACCGCCCCGCCCCCGGCCCGCCATTTGTTGAAGCCACCGTCCAGCACCGCCACCTTGTCGTGGCCAAAGGCGCGAAACATCCACCACACCCGGCAGGCCCCGGTCAGTTTGCCGCCATCATAGGCAACCACCATGTCATCGTTGCCGATCCCCATGGCGCCGACCGCATCGGCAAAGCTCACCGGGTCGGGAAACATGTGGGGCAGATCGCTGGGCGCACAAACAACATTGATGTTGAAGCGTTGCGCGCCGGGAATATGGGCAGCGGCATACTCGGCTTCCGCATCTCTGTTTTCCGCCGGCAGATAAAACGAGCCGTCCAGGATTTTTACGCTATCCAGATTGTCGGCCAGCCATTCCGTGGACACGGTTGGCGAAATAGTCATCACGCACCTCAAATATTTTATTCAACGAATTCGATGGAGACGCGCCGGTTTTGCCGGCCCTTTTTCTCGATCTTTCGCACCCGTACCTGGCCGATTTCCGATGTATTGGCCACGTGAGTGCCGCCGCAGGGTTGCAGATCGCAGCCGTCAACATCGATCAGTCGGACCCGGCCCTGGCCCATGGGCGGCTTTACGGACATGGTCTTGACCAGGTCCGGCTGGGCGGCCAGTTCATCGTCCGTGATCCAGTCCGTGCTGACCGGATGCGCTTCCGCGATCAATTCGTTCAGGCGGGCGGTGATGGCGTCTTTTTCCACCGTCATCTCGGGCATGTCGAAGTCCAGCCGGCCCTTGCCATTGCTGATCTGTCCGCCGGTAACGGGATACTCCACCACCGAGGACAACAGGTGCAGGCAGGTATGAATGCGCATCAGGCGGTGGCGGATGTCCCAATCGATGACGGCGGTGACCGTATCGCCTTCCGAGGCCGGGCCTTGCCCTTCGGCGGGAACATGGATGACATCGTCCGGGCCTTCGCCCTTGACCGTCGTCGCGATGACAATCTCGCGGCCGTCGGCCAGACGCAGGGTTCCCGTATCACCGGGCTGTCCGCCACCGGTTGGATAAAACACCGTGCGGTCCAGTTCGATGCCGCCGCGATCGTTAATGGCGATTACGCGGGCTTCGCAGCTTTTGGCATAGGGGTCGTCGCGAAAAACAAGTTCGGTCATGGGGTCCTCGATTGTCAACGCATCCAACTTGGGACGGGCAGGCCTTGCTCTCTCAGGAAGGGCGGATTGAACATCTTGCTTTGATACCGCTGTGCGCCATCGCAAAGCAAGGTCACAATGGTATGGCCCGGCCCCATTTCCTGGGCCAGACGGATGGCGCCCGCCACGTTGACCCCCGATGATGACCCCAATACCAAGCCTTCCTCGATAATCAGATCGAAGGCGATCTGCAGGGCATCCTCGTCGGGAATGTGAAACGGCTTATCCACGATCAGCCCTTCAAGGTTGGTGGTAATGCGGCCCTGTCCAATGCCTTCGGTGATGGAGGAGCCCTCCGCCTTCAATTCACCTTTGGTATAGTAGTGGTATAAGGCCGCGCCGGGCGGGTCGGCGAGGCCGATGGTGACGGCGGGGTTCTGCTCCCGTAAATATTGTGCAATCCCAGCCAGGGAGCCGCCCGAGCCGACGGCGCAGATGAAGCCGTCCACCGTGCCGTCGGTCTGGCGCCAGATCTCCGGTCCGGTGGTGTCATAATGGCCCTGGCGGTTATCCACGTTGTCGAACTGATTGGCCCATATGGCGCCTTCCGGGTGGCTGGCGGCCAATTCCTTGGCCAAACGGCCGGAATATTTTACGAAGTTGTTGTCGTCCCGGTAAGGCACCGCCGGTACCTGGCGCAGGTCGGCCCCGCACATGATCAGCATATCCTTCTTTTCCTGTGTCTGCGTTTCCGGGATGACAATAACCGTTTTGTAACCGCGCGCGTTCGCCACCAGGGCCAGGCCGATACCGGTGTTGCCGGCCGTCCCTTCGACAATGATACCGCCAGGTTTCAGGTCCCCCCGCGCCTCTGCCGCGGTGACAATGGCCAGCGCCGCGCGATCCTTGACCGACCCACCCGGGTTCAGGAACTCCGCCTTGCCATAGATTTCGCATTGCGTGAGTTCGGATGCCTTTTTCAGGCGGATCAAAGGCGTATTGCCAATGCTGTCGATAAATCCGTGACGTACGTCCATGTCCTGCTCCGCAGCCAATATTCATGAATAGCGGGCAGATTAAGCCCAATATCCAAAATCGACAAGTGAATGCCCATTATTCACAATAAAAATATGTATATAAGGCCAGCCAACGCTGCCTGATCTCGTCGCGGTGCAGCGCCAGCCATTGCAACGCCGCGATCACGGGCCCGCAGTTGATGCGGCCATTGTCCAGGGCTGCCATGACTTCGCCGAATGACATAACGATGACCAATATGTCCTCGCCCTCCTCGGCAAGGCCGTGGATGCCGCCCGCCGCGGCGGTGTCGGTTCGGGCGCAAAAAATTGTAAAATGCTCGGAGGTGGTACCGGGCGAGGCATAAAAACCCAGGCAATAAGTAATGTTCCAAACTTCAATGCCCGCTTCCCCCCGCGCCTCGCGGCGGACCACATCTTCCAACGCCTCGCCGTCTTCGATCATGCCGGCTACAATTTCCAGGGACCAGGGTTGGTCACCGTTGACGTACGGTCCAATGCGAAACTGTTCGATCATCACCACTTCATCGCGGACCGGATCGTAGGGCAGGACAAAGACCGCGTGCCCCCGCTCCATCACCTCGCGGGTGATGTCCGCGCTCATGCCGCCGCCGTAAAGACTATGGCGCAGTCGATATTCATTCAGCCGGCAATAGCCTTGATACAAAGTGCGCCTGTCCAGCGCCTCCACCGTGCGATCGGCCTCACTCATGTACATTTCCCCCGCTCTGATCCGGAACCACCCTTGCCACCAATCGCCCTATGGTCAAACCCTGGACCAGGATGGAAAAAACCACGACCCCATAACAGACCGTGACAATGGCATCCTTTTCCGATCCCGCCGGCAGCGACAAGGCCAAGGCTACGGAAATACCACCCCGCAGGCCGCCCCAGGTAAGCACGGGGATCGCCCCCTTGGTGAAATCCGCGAACAACCCCAACAGCGTGATGGGCACGGCGACGGCGGCGAACCGGGCGCACAAGACCAGGGGAATAGCGATCAGCGATACCCACATCAGGCCCGGTGTAGTGGAAATCAACACCACCTCCAGTCCGATCAACAAGAACAGCACGGCGTTCAGGATTTCATCAATCAAGGTCCAGAAGTTTGTCAAATGCTCCCGTGTAGTATCGCTCATGGCCAGGCGGGTACCATGGTTGCCGATCAACAGTCCCGCCACGACGACGGCAATGGGGCCGGAGGTATGGAGCATATGGGCCACTTCATAAGTCACGGTGACCAGGGCCAGGGTGATGATAACCTCAAGATTGTATTCATCGATGGAACGCAGGGCCCAAAAGGCGATGGCGCCCGCAACAAGTCCCAAGACCGCGCCGCCCACTGCCTCCCTCAGGAACAGTATCGCGATGCCGCCGGCATCCATTGCGCCTCCACCGCCCCCCTCGCTGGTTGCCATGGCCAGCAATATGACAAAGACCACCACGCCCACGCCGTCATTGAACAAACTTTCCCCGGCAATCTTGGCTTCCAGGCTGGCGGGCACCTTGGCGGTTTTCAGAATTCCCAGAACGGCCACCGGATCCGTCGGCGAGATCAAGGCACCGAACAACAGGCAGTAAATCAGCGGCAGGCCAATGCCGAACAGATCAAAGGCCAGCCATATGCCAAAACCGACCAGGGCCGTCGAAATCAGCAAGCCAACAGTAGCCATGGTCGCGATGGACCAGCCGCGCCGGGCCAATTGTCCCAGGTCCACATGCAAGGCGCCGGCGAACAGCAGAAAACCCAGCATCCCGTGCATCAGGGTCTGGGTAAAATCGATCTCGATCAGGGCCGCCCGCAGGCCCGGTCCCACGCCCCAGTCCGGCACGACGGCATCGATGGCCAAGGCGGCCAGGGAGGCAGCCATGGCAATCATCACCAATCCAATGGTGCGGGGCAGACGCAAGAAACGGTGGTTGATATAGCCGAAGACGGCGGCCAGGCACAAAAGGGTGGCGATGTCGCGGGTCAGGTGTTCCATTTTGTTGCGGTTGCTCTCCGTTGCGGTCGGTCGTTTTAATCTTGGGACAAAATTCCGACAGTTATTTTTGGAATGGCGCCAGGGAGGTAAACGCGTCGCCATTGATCGTCAGTTGGCCATCGGGCCGGACGGCAATGGCGAAAGAGACGCCTGGGCCG
Source organism: Alphaproteobacteria bacterium (assembly GCA_029936195.1). Classification (GTDB taxonomy): domain Bacteria; phylum Pseudomonadota; class Alphaproteobacteria. The sequence continues at coordinate 6,891 of JAPYUH010000016.1, read as the reverse complement.
CCGGTCACCGGCCTGCCCATTTTCGAGAGGGCGGCGAGGGGGGGCTGTTCCCCGATGCCGAAGGCGCCCAGAATTTTTTTCAGGCCCGCAATGCGCAGATTGCCACCGCCAACAACGCCGGCCTTGGCGGCCCCGTCGGCGCGCAAGGTGAAGTCAAAGGCAATATTGTAGTCCTGGGCGGCAACATCGGCACGTTTCAGGCGCAGCACCGTAGCAGCCGCACTCAATTCACGCCGCAGCCGGTTGAAGACCTCCTGTCCGGAGGTCACCTGTCCCAGCAGCATGACCTCGACCGCCGCTGCCACGCCGACGCTGACCAGTGTATCGATGGGCAGGTTACTTAGGTTCAATGCCACATTCATATGTCGTGGCACCATGGCCTCGGGCGCGGCGCTGCCGGTACCCGACAGGCCGTCGTGCCGGGCGGTCAGGGTCAAATTCAATAATTTCCGGTCCGGACTGGATAGCGATACGCCATAGTCCGCCGCCGCTAGTTGAAAGGCCCCCTGGGCCGGACTTTGCCAGGACAGACCGGCGATCCTGGTCCGCAGGCCGAGGCCGCTGGCCATGGTCAGAAGCGTCTCCAGCGGCGGCATGGCCGCGGTACCCGCAGTGCCGTTCCGCCCCGGCGATGCCGAATTCCTGGCGTAGGCATGCAGATCCAGACCCCGCAGGTCCAAATCCACCCTGGCGCTGTCTACGCTCAGCTGGGCTTGCTCGAAGTTGGTCATGTTCAACCCGGTGAGGGAGAATGCCATGGGCCCGGTCCATAGCTCCTGCGCCTCAACCACCTGGGCCTGGGCGAGAATTTCCGCGATGCGGCCCAATTCGCCATTGTCATCGGATAGGAAGGTGATTTGGCCGAAGCGGAATTCAAACTCGGTGCTGGTTTCCACGCGACGGTCCCAACGCAATTTTGCCAAGCGATTGGCAATTGTGATGCGGCCACTGGTGCCGCCGCTGTTACGGAAGCGTATTTCTCCGGGCAGGGCCAGGGTGATATCATCGTAACGCTGGTCCACATGCCTGACGTGGGCCAGAACATCACCCAGTTCGAACGCGCCGCCGTCGGACGACTGGATCATGATGTCGGGAATGGTGATCTGAATGGCGTCATCCAGTTTTTCGGCCTGCAGTTGCCCATGGTGCAAGGCGCCGTCGCGGGCGATCTTGCCGCCGATCTGCGCCAGCAGATCCTCGACCGCCGCCTTCGTGCGCTCCAGCTCGGACAATTGGCCCGCCGGTTTGCGTGGTTTATTGCCGCCGGCGATCTTCGCGCCTGCCTGCAATTGTTCGAATAAGCGCCGGCCCGGTTCATAATCCTGGTCCGCGGCCCGGCGGGCCCATTCCCGGGCTTTCACTTTATCCAGCGTGACGCCATGGCCTTTTTGATACATCACCGCCAGGCTGTATTGGGCCCGGGCGTCGCCCTGCAGGGCCAAGTCCCGCCAGATGACCATGGCGCCTGGGTAGTCGCCCAGAGAATACAACCTTTGACCGTGGAGAAAATTCGTAGCTTCGGCGACGCGCCAGGGGGCGAAGATCACGGTGGTCGCCAACAGGGCGGCAAGGGCGGCTTTCTTCATGGCGGGATATCCCTATATGCTGTTCGCGATCATAGGGGAGTGGGTCCGGAAGCACAGAAGTTTTCTGTTACAGCAAACGCTCGGCCGGCAGGGTCAGGATGATGTGGGCTTTTTCCGCCTTCGGTCCGCCAACCTGTAATTGGCCGCCGTGCAGTTCCACCAGGCGGCGGGCGATGGGCAGGCCATAGCCAATGCCAAGGCGTTCGGCGCCGTGGCCGGTGGGAAGGCCGTCAAGGGGTCCCAGCGCCAAGGTCATGCGTTCCGGCGATACGGTGCTGCCGGTGGCGCGGATCAATAGCATGGGCTGCGCCTGGGCGGACTTGGAAAACTGTGCATGCACCCGTCCGCCGCCGCCGACCAGGGCGATACAGTTGGGCAGCAGGGCGACGGTCACCTGGCGCATGCGGCCGTGTTCGGCCCGAACCATCATGCCGCCCGCGGGCAGTTCCCGGATCAATTCAACGTGGCGGGCGTGGGCCAGGCTGTCCACGGTTTCACAGCATTTGTCTATCACTTGGGCGAACTCAAATTCACTATCGGTAAATTCCAGATCGCCGGTCTGTACCCGCACCAGATCCAGCACTTCATCAATCACGCCCAATAGATGGCGGCCGCTGCTTTCAATATCCGAGGCGTAGGAACGATAGCGCTGGTCGGAAACCTGGCCCATCAACTCGCGGCTGATAATTTGGGCAAAGCCGATAATGGCGTTCAAGGGCATGCGGGATGTCGATACCGTCGGCGAAATGGTCGAGACGGAGGCTTCGGCGCGGTTCCTGTGCGATGTAGGGGTGCAATATGGCCAGGGCTATCTGTTCGGCAGACCGATCCGGGACATCACCGGCTGGCGGCCGGCGGAACGTGGACGTGCCGCGGCCGCGCAATAGCGCCGGATCAACCCCCGACGCCTGTGTCCAGCCGGATGGACGGCGTCGGGATACAGGCCCAGATAGTCGAAATCCTGATGTCATCTCCTGGTCGCCGACAGAGACCAGATCAAGGCCACCAACCAGCCGACCCCCGTCCAGCCCAGGGCAAGAAGCAGGATGACGATGGCCCAACGCCGGGGATGGCCGCGCGGGAAAGCAATAACGGCTGGCAGGAAAAACAACAGCGACAGGGCCACGGAATAGCCTCGGCCGGATTAACCTGTGCCACGCCGTCCGTGAGGTTGTTCAGCAATCCCTGCATCGCCGGCCTTCGTTCAGTTCATAATTGCATTCAGCTCATGATCAGGCCGCCATCGACGTTGTAGGCCTGGCCGGTGATATTGCGGGCGCCGGGAGAGGCCAGGAACACGGCCATGGCGGCGATATCTTCCGGTTCGTTGATGCGCTGCAAGGGGATCGGCCGGGCGGCGCGGGCCTCTGCCTCTTCTCTGGAGATGTCCTGGCTTTTCTGCATGGCGGTGAAGACCTGCTCCAGCAGGTCCGTGCGGGTGACGCCGGGACAGATCGCATTGACCGTGATGTCATGGCGGGCCAGCTGCTGCGCGGCGGTTTTGGTTAGGGCGATGACCGCGCCTTTCGAGGCCGCATAGGCGGCGTTCGAGGTGCCCCGATAGCCGCGCCCGGCGATGGACGCCATGTTGATGATGCGGCCGCCGCCATTGCCGCTGATCATGCGCCGGGCGGCGCCCTGCAGGCAGAAGAAGACGCCCTTGGCGTTGACCCGGTGAATGCGGTCCCAGTCGGCCTCGGTCAGGTCCATGATATCCGCCTTGCGGGTGACGCCGGCGTTGTTGACGATGATATCCAATTTGCCAAATCTTTCACTGGCCGCATCCAGCATGGCCTCGATTGCGGCCACATCGCCAACATCCGCCGTCAGGGCAAGACTATCGGACCCGGCCTTTTCGGCCGTGGCATGTGCCGCTTCGGAATTAATATCGGCGCAAACCACCCGCGCCCCGGCCGCTGCCATGGCCAGGGCGACGGCGGCGCCGATACCGCTTCCCGCGCCGGTCACAAGCGCTACTTGGCTATCCAATTGCATTTTCCGCCCCCTTTTTTATACGAGAAGGCAGAGTAGCGATGATATCGCCGAATAGCTATGATCAGCCAAATCACTCAGACAGATTCACGGGGAAAGGCGGCCGCATGCCGGTTGAGAAGCAAAATAGCGGGCCGCCGCCCGATCCGGTCAATATCTATCCCTCCAAGGCGAAACTGGGGGTCTTGATCATCCCCTGCCTGTTTGGCATTGGCATGACCCTGCAGACTGACGGCGCGGAGGGGGCGGGCGGTTTTGTACTGGCGGAACTGAGCTGGGTTAATATTCTGGCCATCCTGATCTGCCTGTTCGTGGCGTTCCTGTTATTGCAGATGGCGTTTGACCGCAAACCCGTAATCGTCTTTGACGGCAAGGGCATCTATTGCCAACGGCCGCTGCTGGGGACGATCCCCTGGTCGGCGGTAATCGGCATGGGGGCGGCGAACGCGACCTTGATGCGGCGGGTGCTAATGATCGCCGTGGATCCGGGACAACTGGATGAAGAGGCGCGGACGTATGTGCGCAATTCCGTCGGCTTTCTGAATCTGATTTCACCGCAGTTGGGCAAATTCCAGAAACAGGCGGAGGGTTATCCCTCGGTGCATATTTCCATTTCCCATCTGTCCCGGTCGGCGCGTCAAATTGAAGGTCTGGCGCAGGAATTCGTGCTTTACTATGTGGCAGAGGAAGATTGAGGAGCGATTAAGGGTATGGTGTACGATTACATTATTGTCGGGGGAGGATCGGCTGGCTCGGTGTTGGCGAACCGGCTGTCGGCGCGCGGCGGCAATCAAGTTCTGTTGTGCGAGGCCGGGCAGGACACCCCTCACGGCGACGTGCCGGAAGAGATTTTGGACAGCTATCCCGGCACGGCGTATCTGGACCAACGCTTCATCTGGAATGACCTCAAGGTGACCACGGAAGTGATCTCCCACAACAACCCGGACGTGGACCGACCCCGCCTGCGCAAGTACGAACAGGCCCGCGTTCTGGGCGGCGGCTCGTCGATCAACGGCCAGATGGCCAACCGCGGCGCGCCCACGGATTTCAATGAATGGGAGCGCCGGGGCGCGGCGGGCTGGAATTGGGATACGGTGCTGCCCTATTTCAAAAAAGTCGAACGTGACATGGATTACGACGACGACTTTCACGGTAACGAGGGCCGCATTCCCATTCGCCGCATCATGCCCGACCAATGGAACGGTCATGCCACGGCCGTCGCCAAGGCGTTCGAGGAGGCGGGCTTCAAGTTTTTGCCGGATCAGAACGGATTTTTCGAGGACGGCTATTTTCCCACCCCGATGTCCAACGCCTATGAACGCAGGGTCTCGGCCGCCATCGGCTATCTCGATCCCGGCACCCGGCTGCGGGAAAATCTGACCATCTCCACCCGAACCCAAGTCAAGGAGTTGTTGTTCGAGGGCAAACGCTGTGTCGGCGTCAAGGCAATGGTCAAGGGGCGGGAGCAGGAATTCCGCGGCAACGAAATCATACTCTCCTCCGGCGCCATTCATTCACCGGCGCATCTGCTTCGCGCCGGCATCGGCCCGGCCATGGCCTTGGGTGAACTGGGAATTGATGTGCGGGCGGATGTTCCCGGGGTGGGCCAGGGGTTGATGGATCACCCCTCCATCGCCGTGGCTTCGTTCATCAAGCCACATGCGCGGATCAACGATTATACCCGCCGCCATATCCTGGTCGGCTTGCGTTATTCCTCCGGATTGGAAGGTATTCCCCAGGGCGATATGTTCGTCGCCGCCTCGTCCAAATCGTCCTGGCACGCGGTGGGGGAGCAGATCGCCTCCATGGTCATATTCGTCAACAAGACCTATTCGGAAACCGGACAGGTCAAGTTGAACAGTGCGGATTGGAGGGACGAGCCGACCGTGGAATTCAATCTTCTGTCGGATCAGCGCGATCTGGACCGTTTGAAAGACGCGGTCCATCGCATGGCCGCCATTCACGCCTTGCCGGCCATGCGGGAAGCCACCTCCGACCCCTTTCCGGCCAGTTATTCCGACAAGGTTCGCCAGGTGGGCGAAGTCAACGGCAAGAACAAATTACTCACCGGCGTGATGGCGAAATTACTGGACGGACCCGGCCCTTTGCGGCGCTTTTTGATGAATAACCTGATCCTGGAAGATTTCACCCTGCCGCAATTGCTGCGGGACGACGCGGCGTTGGAGGCCTTCGTCAAACAGGCCGCCGTCGGGGTTTGGCATGCTTCGTGCTCCTGCCGCATGGGCGCCGACGATGACCCCAAGGCCGTGACTAACAACGCCGGGCGGGTTCGGGGCGTGGACGGGTTACGGGTTTGCGATGCCTCGCTGTTTCCCGTGGTGCCCTGCGCCAATACAAATATTCCAACCCTGATGACGGCGGAGAAGATCGCCGATGCCATACTGGAAGGACATTAGGCATGCTTTTGAGCGCCGAGGAGGTCCGGCAATTCGAGGATGAAGGTTTCATCTTTGTCCCTGACCTGTTCAACGTGGAGGAACTGGCGGTCCTGAAAGGCGAAATCCCGGCGATATTTGCCGAACGCCGCCCCGAGATCGTGCGGGAGAAGAGCGGCGACGTGGTGCGCACCGCCTTTGCCACCCATACCTACAACGATGTCTATCGCCGCTTTGTCAGCCACCCCCGGATCCTGGAACCGGCCCGGCAATTGCTGGGCGGCGATGTCTATATTCATCAGTTCAAGTTGAACGGCAAGGCCGCCTTTGACGGCGATGTCTGGCAATGGCACCAGGACTACGGCACCTGGCAGCGCGACGACGACATGCCCGAGGCCCGGGCCATGAATCTGGCCGTCTTTCTGGACGAAGTGAACGAATTCAACGGGCCGCTTTATATCGTACCGAAAAGCCATAAGAGCGGCGTACTGGGCGCCGGTCATGACGTTGAGACAACGTCTTACCCACTTTGGACCCTGGACCAGGACACCGTGGCGCGGTTGATTGAACGGGGCGGCATCGCGGCGCCCAAGGGTCCGCCGGGCTCGGGCTTTTTCTTTCACGGCACATTGGTGCACGGCTCGCCGCCCAATATGTCGCCTTGGGACCGCCTGATCGTCTATGTCACCTACAACCGCACGGACAATGCCATCCGCCGTTTCAAGCGCCCGGCGTATATCGCCCACAGGGATTTCACGCCATTGTCTGTCCTGCCCGACGATTGCCTGACGGCGCCCTAACCAGTACCGCGCCGCAATTTTTAATTCGGTGACGTTATAATTTTATGATTGTAAAGGCGTGGCTAGATCAACAATATAGCGAGTTAATATACGTATAACGTCACCGTATAAAATCCA
>JAPYUH010000472.1 GCA_029936195.1 Alphaproteobacteria bacterium | reverse complement strand
CTTCGCACCATGTGCAGGTGCAGGATTGCGATATTCACTATCTGCGCTGGGGGCCGCCCGAATCCGAACTGGTATCCGAGAAACCAGGTATCCTGTTCATCCATGGCGCCGGCTGCAACGCCCAATGGTGGTCCTTCATCGCGCCGTTTTTCTGCGCCGACAGGGCCATCGCGGCCATTGACCTCTCGGGCATGGGGGACAGCGGCTGGCGGGAGAGTTATGGCAGCGGTTGTCATGTAGCCGAAATCGCCGCCGTCCTGGCGGATGCCGGTCTGGGCGAAAAACCAATCATCGTGGGCCACAGTTTCGGCGGTTACATGACCATGTGCCACGGCAAGGATCATGGTGCAGAACTGTCCGGCGCGATCATCGTTGACAGCCCCCTGCGTCCCGAAAACCGGCAGACCGAGGCGGGGCGCCGGGCCTATGACCCGCCCAAGCGGCCGGCGAACCGGGTTTTCACGGACCCGGAGGAAATGGTCTACCGCTTTCGCACCATCCCGCCGCAATATTGCGAGAACGAATACATCCTGGAACACATCGCCCGCAAATCCCTGAAGCCGTGCGAGGGCGGCTATACCTGGAAGTTCGATCCCGCAGCCCGTGTAGCGGGCTTGCATGACGAACCGTTGGAAGACTATCTGCGCGCCATGACCTGCCCCAAGGCCCTGATTTATGGTGACGACTCGGCGATTTTCGGCCCCGACGTGGTGGACTACATGTCGCCCATTTTCGATCCCGCGAATCCCATGATCGGCATCCCCGACGCCCAGCACCACATCGCCATCGATCAACCGCTCGCCTTCGTCACCGCGCTGCGGGCTATCTTCGCCGGTTGGGGTGTTTGATCCGTGACAACAACAACAACCGACAGCCGGGCCCGGATCAAATGGGTGACCCAGAACCACGAACTGGTCGCTTACGAAGACGCCAAGATATCGGTCATGGCGCCGGGGTTGACCTTTGCCGCCCTGGTGTTCGAGGGCTTTCGCGCCTATTGGAACCCGGAACGGGAGGAGCTGTTGATCTTCCGCCTGGAGGAGCATCTGAAACGGCTGGAATTTTCCATGGCCCTGCTGGAACTGGACGACCCGCCCGCAACGGAGCAGTTCGCCCACGACATTCTGGCAACCTTGAAGGCCAACGACTTCCGCGAGGACAGCTATATCCGCCTGCAGGTCTATGTGGACGATTGGGGCTCCATGACCGCGACCGGGCCCGTGGGCAGCACTGTGATCTGCCGGCCCCGGGCCCGCGCCGCGACCTATCACAACGGCCAGAGCTTTATCACCTCGTCGTGGAACCGCAATATCGAGAACGCCTCGCCGCCGCGCATCAAGGCCTCGGCCAACTATCTGAACAGCCGCC
>JAPYUH010000227.1:1359-6443 GCA_029936195.1 Alphaproteobacteria bacterium | reverse complement strand
GGGCTGGCCTGTTGCGTTTGCTCACCGCCGGCTTCACCAACCATGCGCCGTCGATCGAGCCCATTCATGCCCAGTTGGCCGCCAGTTGGGGCGGCGGGCCGGCGGCCGCAAAGTTGATCCGCGCCGCCCTGGTGTTGTGCGCCGACCATGAACTGAATGCCTCCACCTTCACGGTACGTTGTGTTGCCTCCACCCGGGCCACGCCCTACGGCGCGGTAATGGCCGGTTTAGCGGCCTTGCAAGGCCCCCGGCACGGCGGCCAGACGGCGCGGGTGGCGGCCTTGTTCGACGAGGTAGCCCGGGCCGACAGCCCGGCGGCGGCGGTGGCCGCGCGCCTGCGCCGGGGCGAAAGGCTGCCTGGTTTCGGCCATACGCTTTATCCCGAAGGCGATCCGCGCTGCACCGCCCTGCGCCGCCTCTTGGCGGGGGCCCTGGGCAGCAATCCGGCCCTGGACATGGCCGGCGCGTTGGCCGATGCCGCCGTGGCCAATACCGGCCTGGCGCCGAATGTGGATTTTTCCCTGGTCATGCTGCAACGCAGCCTGGACCTGCCCGTGGTCGCGCCCATGGGGCTATTTGCCATCGGCCGTTGCGCCGGCTGGATCGCCCATGCCCAGGAGCAATACGCCCGCCCGGAGCTGATCCGCCCCCGGGCCCGCTACAGTGGCGAACAACCGCAACTGGCGCGGACGGCCTTAAACCCGTAAGCTTTCCGAAAACTGGGAGGGAAAGATGATTTCGTTCGCCGAATACAGAAAATTGGACGCCACCGCCCTGGCCGAGGCCATGGCCAAGGGTGCGCTGACCGCCCAAGAGGTGGTGGAGCGCGCCATCGCCCGGGCCGAGGCGGTCAACCCGGACCTGAACGTCATTGTCCACCAGCAATACGATAGCGCCCGCGCGACCGTGCCCGCGGATGGCCCCTTCAAGGGCGTGCCCTATCTGTTGAAGGACCTGGGCGCCTTTGACGCGGGCCAGCCCTGCACCTCAGGCAGCCGCCTGTGGGCCGATTTCGTGCCCGATCACGACGCCACCTATACCGAACGCTGCAAGGCCGCCGGCCTGGTCATCATGGGCCGCACCAACACGCCGGAGATGGGCCTGAACGCGACCACGGAGCCAACCCTGCATGGCCCGACGCCAAACCCCTGGAACCGCAACCATTCCGCCGGCGGCTCGTCGGGCGGCTCGGCGGCGGCGGTGGCGGCGGGCATTCTGCCCATGGCGCACGCCACGGACGGCGGCGGCTCGATCCGCATTCCCGCCGCCAATTGCGGGCTGTTCGGGGTCAAGCCGACCCGGGGCCGCAATCCCGCCGGCCCGGACGTGGGCGAAGGGTGGAGCGGTATGTCCACGGGCCATGTGGTCAGCCGCTCGGTGCGGGATTCCGCCCGTATGATGGACTGCACCCAGGGCGCCGCACCAGGCGACCCCTATGCCGCCCCGGCCCCCGCCCGGCCCTTTATCGAGGAGGTCGGCGCCGATCCGGGGCAACTGCGCATTGCCCTGATGACGAGTGGTTTTGATGGCCGGCCCCTGGACCCGGAGTGTATCAAGGGCACGGAAGACGCCGCCAAACTGTGCACCGGGCTGGGCCATCACGTGGAACCGGCGGCGCCGAAACTTGACGTGGGCGCCTTGATCGCCGCCACCCGCACGATTATCGCCGGCAATGTCTGGACCGCCGTCCGCCTGCGTTGCGAGGCCCTGGGGCGGGAGCCCAGCGGCCAGGATGTGGAGCCGGTCACCTGGGCCCTCGCCCAGGAGGGCACCCGCGCCACCGCCGGCGACTATGCCGCCGCCGTTTTGACCCTGCACCAGGGCAGCCGGCAGTTGGCGGCGTTTTTCCAAGACTATGATTTGATCCTGTCATCCACCCTGCGCCATCCGCCCCTGCCCTTGGGTGCCATCGACATGCAGGACAGCAATCTGGAGCATTATTGGCAAGCCCTGTTCGAGGACGAGATCGCCATCACGCCGTTTTACAATAACACCGGCTGCCCGGCCATGACCGTGCCCTTGCACATCTCGGCGGAAGGCCTGCCCGTGGGCATCCATTTCGGCGCCCCGTTCGGGGACGAAGCGACCCTGTTCCGCCTGGCCGCACAACTGGAGGCCGCCCAACCCTGGTTTGACCGGGTGCCTGACGCAGACGGTTGATTTCAGTCAGCTTCAGGCGAATTTCAATACTTGGGGCAGGATTCCTCTCGGGCAAGGCGAAGCCAGGCGACTCTGGATTGCCGGGTCGAGCCCGGCAATGACAAATAGGTAAATTATTAGCTAAAAACAGCCAAAAATGTCATGCCCGGATTTGATCCGGGCATCCAGAGACGCACCTGTGAACGGCCATTGTTCGCTCTGTCGTACAATCCATTGCGCCGTCCTGTATTTAAACCGGACAGCAATGGGCTTGACCCACTACTCTGCGGCAATCCAGGACCGCCGACCATTGCCTACGATATCGCCTCGCCTCCCGGTCGGCATTCGATCAATTTTTGGTGGTCCAAACCGGCTTCCCGGTGCACGTGGGCGGCTTGATATTCCGGCATGGAGATCATGGCCATAAACGCCTCGCGGGAGGGGTACTCGACGATCACCGCCTGATCCCATAAGTCTTCGCCGTCGCCGATGGCGACCACTTCCGGCGTACCGGACCAGATGATGCGCCCGCCCAGGCCGGCGACAATTTGCCCCACCAGCTTGCCGTAGCGCCAGTAGGCCACCTCGCCGGAGACCTCGGCGTCGTCAACCTCGCCCGGCTTGTATTGCGCCCGGTCGCGGAACTTCAACAGATTGATCATCTGGATCGGTCCCTTGCGGGGGTGGTCGCGCAGGTCGCGGATCTGTTGCGCCGTTGGCTGGCGCCGCTTGGACATTTGCTGGTTCATGGGGGCACTCCTGTTTTGTCGGTTGCCTGGAGTATATCATTGCCCCGGCGCCATCTTTTAGGGATAAAAGGGCATGGATAGAATTAGTGTTATCGGCGGCGGGGCCTGGGGCACGGCGCTGGCGCAGATGCTGGCGGCGGCGGGGCGGACGACGCAAATCTGGGCCCGCGAAGAAGACGTCGTGGCATCCATCAATACGGCGCACGTCAACAGCCTGTATCTGGACGGCGTCGCCTTACAGGAAAATCTGCGCGCGACCTCCCAATTGGCCGAGGCGGCGGCGGCGGACCTGGTTCTGCTGGTCACCCCGGCGCAGTTTTTGCGGCCTATCACGGCAGAGTTGGCGGCGCATCTGCCGCCCGGCATCCCCGTGGTGGTCTGCGCCAAGGGCATCGAGAAAGTCAGCCACGCCCTAATGAGCGAGGTGCTGGCGGAGACCCTGCCGGCGGCCCCCGTGGCGGTTCTGTCCGGCCCCACGTTCGCCATCGAGGTGGCCAAGGGCCTGCCCACCGCCGTGACCCTGGCCTGCGCCGACGAAGCCTTGGGCGGCGAAATCGTTGCCGCCGTGGGGCAACCCCATTTCCGGCCTTATTGGACCGATGACGTCATTGGCGCCCAGATCGGCGGCGCGGTGAAAAACGTCCTGGCCATTGCCTGCGGCATTGTCGAGGGCAAGGGCCTGGGCGACAACGCCCGCGCCGCCCTGATGACCCGTGGGGTGGCGGAGATCATGCGTTATGGCGCCTGGCGCGGCGGCCGGGCGGAAACCTTGATGGGGCTGTCGGGCCTGGGTGATCTGGCCCTGACCTGCAACTCGCTGGCCTCGCGCAACATGTCGCTGGGGTTCGAGTTGGGCAAGGGCCGCGTAATGGTGGAAATTCTGGGCGAGCGTCGGTCGGTTGCCGAAGGGGCCCATACCGTGGGCGCCCTGGCCGATCACATCAAGGGCGAAGACATCGAAATGCCCATCTGCGCGGCCATGGACATGGTCTTGAACCAGGGCGCGGCACTGGATGATATAATCAAGGGATTGCTGGGGCGGCCCTATCGTGCGGAACAAGACCGTGCGGAATAGGGCCGGGCGGAACTGGAATAACAATCAAATGACCTATTGGAGGCGGCGGCATGGCCTATTGGCTGTTTAAATCGGAACCGGGTGCATGGAGTTGGGACGACCAGGTCAAGGAAGGCAAAAAGGGCGCCGAATGGGACGGCGTGCGCAATCATCAGGCCGGCAACAACATGAAGGCCATGAAGATCGGCGACAAAGCCTTCTTTTATCATTCGGTGAATGAAAAATGCGTCGTGGGTATCGTCGAGGTCTGCAAGTTGTGGTATTTGGACCCCACCGATCCCAAGGGCAAGTTCGGCATGGTCGACGTGCGCGCGCTGGAACCGTTTCCAAAGCCCGTCACCCTGGCCGATGTAAAGGCTGATGAGCGCCTGGCCGAGCTGCCCCTGGTCACGAATACACGTCTGTCGGTGCAGCCGGTGGACGCCAAGAGCTGGAAGATTATTTGCCGCATGGGCGACCTGAAAGCTTAGAGCAGCCTGCTTTCGTTCGAACGCGGGCAAGTTGCTCTAACTCTTTGAATTAGATCAAACAGTCTGAATATGAACCCGTTTTAAGACTGTTTGATCTAGGCAACGAAACTATTGGAGTATCAAAATGAGTGTCGTCGCCGAAGACTGGATCCAACATCACGCCACGTTCACGCCGGGTAAGGAGGCGCTTGTCGACCTCGCCTCCGGCCGGGGTTTCACCTATGGGGAATTCCATGCCCGTATCGACAAGGCAGCGCTGTATCTGCGCGATGCCCTGGGCGTCGGCAAAAATGACCGGGTCGCCCTGGTCAGCCTCAATGATTCCGATGCCTTTGAAATCCAATTCGCCTGCCGGCGCATCGGCGCCATCTTCATGCCCCTGAACTGGCGCCTGGCGGTGGCGGAGCTGGAGTATATCTGCAAGGACGGCGGCCCCCATGTACTGATCCATGGCAAGGAATTCGCCTCCCAGTGTGAAGAGATCCAGGAACTCTGCGGCATTTCCCATCTGGTCGGCCTGAACAACGGCGGCGACAGTGACTATGAACGCGGCCTGGCGGCGGCCACCGGCGAAGTCAACCCGCCCCAAAAGGATCTGACCGACACCTGGACCATCATGTATACCTCCGGCACCACGGGCCGGCCCAAGGG
>JAPYUH010000227.1:0-1259 GCA_029936195.1 Alphaproteobacteria bacterium | reverse complement strand
TGACCGACACCTGGACCATCATGTATACCTCCGGCACCACGGGCCGGCCCAAGGGCGCGCGCATGACCTATCAAATGGCGGTCTATAACGCCGTGCATTGCGCCATGACCATGTCCATCACCCCGGCCTCGAAGAACATTGTTTTCCTGCCGACCTTCCATACCGGCGGCCTGAACGTCTATGCCAACCCGATCTTCCATTCGGGCGGCACCAACGTCGTGCTGCGGGAATTCGACCCGGCCTATTTCCTGGAGCTGCTGTCGGACAAGGAACTGTGCATTACCCATATGTTCGGCGTGCCCACGAATTTTTTGATGATGGCCAACGAACCGGGCTTCGACGATGCGGATCTCTCCCACATCGAATGCCTGGGCATCGGCGGCGCGGCCGCGCCCCTGGCCTTGATCGAGCTGTTCGCCAAAAAGGATATCAAGCTGCAGCAGGGCTGGGGCATGACCGAGACCGGGCCCCTGGGCCTGATGCTGTCACCGGACAAGGCCTTGTCCAAGATCGGCTCCTCCGGCCTGCCGCCCATGTATGTGCATCTTAAAATCTGTGACAACCAGGATGTGGAGGTGCCGTTCGGCCAGGACGGCGAATTGCTGATCAAGGGCCCGACGGTGCTGCCCGGCTATTGGAACCGGGAGGCCGAGCATGATGACTTTTTCACCTCTGATGGCTGGTTCCGCACCGGCGACGTGGCCCGTCAGGACGAAGACGGCTACTACTATATAGTTGACCGGACCAAGGACATGTACATCTCCGGCGGCGAGAACGTCTATCCGGCGGAGATCGAGAATGTCATCTATCAGCTGGATGGTATTCTGGAGAACGCCGTGATCGGCGTGGCCGACGAAAAATGGGGCGAGGTTGGCCGCGCCTGCGTCGTCCTCAAGCCCGGCGCCAACCTGGACGAAAACGCTGTGATCGAACATTGCGATAGCCAACTGGCCCGCTTCAAGGTGCCGAAACAGGTGCGCTTTGTCGAAGAACTGCCCCATAACGCCACCGGCAAGGTGCTGAAACACGAGATACCGCGAGATTAATTGGCTGGCCCGGTTCCGGGCACAAGAAATTCTGGGCCGCCGTCATCATTGGCGGCGGCCCTTTTTGTGTCTGAAATTTTTTTGGGGGCTGACCCAGATAACACCTCATTGGCGTTATCTGGGTCAGCCCCCATATTTATATAGCTAGCATGCAAAGTATATGAAGGTGCAACATTTATTTTTGGGCTAGATTTGATCGTTGTCACAAGACGT
>JAPYUH010000226.1 GCA_029936195.1 Alphaproteobacteria bacterium | reverse complement strand
GTTTCAGTTTTTCAATACGCCCGGTACTGAGATAACACCACGGTCAAACGTAATCCGTGAAGACTTCCAGGATAATCGGTTCTGACATCGAGCTTCTTTCCATTTTGAGGTCGGATTGCAGATGCGCGAATATAGCCCGCATATCACCCAGGTGAAACCTTCCGTGTAATCACGAATCCTACCAGCGGAAAGGCTTTTGGATACGCCGCCGCATCTATAGAGTGCATGCAAGGCCAGCATGACCAGCTGATGAAGGGCCTGCACTCGACCTATCGAAAGGCCATTCGCACCGGCAGTTAGAGAGGTCGCGATGGTGGTCGTTAGAGAGGTCTGCGGGCACCGAAGATAGCGGTGCCGACGCGGACCAGGGTGGCGCCAAACTGGATAGCCGTCTCATAATCGGCGCTCATGCCCATGGACAACTCCGACAAACCGTTACGCTTGGCGATCTGCCGCAGCAGGGCGAAATGCAGGCTGCATTCCTCGTCCACCGGCGGGATGCACATCAAGCCACGCAGGTTCAAGCCCAGTTCATCGCGCACCAAATCGACGAATGCGTCCGTATCCTCTGGCCAGACGCCCGCTTTCTGTTCTTCTTCGCCGGTGTTGACCTGAATAAAGACATCCACGCGGCGATCCTGTTTTACCATTTCGCGGGCCAGGGCGCGGGCCAGTTTGGGGCGATCGACGGTTTCGATTACATCGAACAAGGCGACGGAGTCGCGCACCTTGTTGGTCTGCAACGGGCCGATCAGGTGCAAGCGTACATCGCCATGGGCGGCCTTTAGATCAGGCCACTTGCCCATGGCCTCCTGCACCCGGTTTTCACCAAAAACCCGCTGGCCGGCCCGGATTGCCGGCCCGATCGCCGTTGCCGGCTGGGTTTTCGAGACCGCCACCAGGCCGGCCTCGCCGCCGTCCCGGCCGGCCGCTTTCGCGGCGGCGGCAATCGCGTCGTTGACGGCGGCCAGATTTGCGGCCACATCAACTTCAATGGCAGCTGGTTCCTTATTCTCGCTCATGGCATTGTCATCCTCATGTCTGCGGCGACCCTAGCAAAACTGTCTTTCCGCCTCAATCGGGCTGGGGGATTTTCCAACCTCCTGCCCGGCGCAATTCTGTTGACCGACACAGCCCGCCTGCCCAACCCCCTACGGGCGGCGGCGGCCCTGCCACGGGGCAGCGCCATCATACTGCGCCACTACGACGACCCGGAACGGGAGACCTTGGCCCGGGCCTTGCTGGCGATCTGCCGTCGGCGAGGCCTGAAACTTCTTGTTGCCGGCGACTGGCGTCTGGCCTGGAAATTAGGTGCCCATGGCGTCCACCTTCCCGAATGGCAATTACAAAGTCGGCCGCCGCGCCGGCGAACGCCGGATTGGCTGATCACCGCCGCCGCTCATTCGCCCCAGGCGCTGAGCCACGCAGCGCTGCTGGGCGCGGATGCGGCATTGCTATCGCCGGTCTTTGCGACGGCGTCTCATCCGGACGCCGCGACCCTTGGTGCCCTGGGTTTGGCGCGGGCGGCCCGATGGGGCCCGTTGCCGGTCTATGCCTTGGGTGGCGTCAATATAGTGAACGCGGGCCGTCTGGGCCCGACCGGTATTGCCGGCATCGCGGCAATTTCCGGATTGGCGGATTAGAGCGTGTCGCGTCTAGTCATCGTTGGCTTCGAGATAGCCCCGTTGTTTTAGGAATGCGATGATTTCATCGGCCGCCTGTTCCGCCGTCAGGGCGACGGTATCGATGGTCAGTTCGGCCTGTTCCGGTCTTTCGTAGGGTGAATCGTAACCGGTGAAATTCTTGATCTCGCCGGCCCGGGCCTTTTCGTACAGGCCCTTGGGATCACGTTGTTCACAGACCTCCAACGGCGTGTCGATAAAGATCTCCAGGAATTCTCCGTCCGCCAGCAAATCCCGCGCCATGCGCCGTTCCGCCATGAAGGGCGAGATGAAGGCGGTCTGAACCATCAGGCCCGCATCGACCATCAATTTCGCCACTTCGCCGACCCGGCGGATATTCTCCACCCTGTCCGCATCGGTAAAACCGAGATCACGGTTCAGGCCGTGGCGCACGTTATCGCCATCCAGCAGATAGGTATGGCGGTTCATGGCGTGCAGTTTTTGTTCCACGATATTGGCAATGGTTGATTTGCCGGAGCCCGACAGGCCGGTAAACCACAGCACGCTGGGGCGCTGATGTTTTTGCCCGGCACGGGCTTGCTTGTCCACGTCCACCGACTGCCAATGGATATTGGTCGCCCGGCGCAAACCGAAATCAATCATCCCGGCGGCGACCGTGTGGTTGGTTAGGCGGTCGATGAGAATAAAACTGCCAAGGGTGCGGTCGGTACCATATGGTTCGAAAGCGATGGGCGATGTCAGCGAGATATTGCAAATGCCTATTTCGTTCAGTTCCAGAACCTTGGCGGCTTCATGTTCCTGACTGTTGACGTTGATCTTGTACTTTAGTTCCGAGACCGAGGCCGGCGTGATCTGGTTGGCGGTCTTCAACAGATAGGACCGTCCCGGCAACAGTTGCTCATCCTGCATCCAGATCAGGCGGACCTGGAATTGATCCGACGTTTCCGGCCGCCCCTCGGCGCTGGCGATCACATCGCCGCGGGAGACGTCGATCTCGTCGCGCAAGGTCAGGGTGACGGCATCGCCCGCGACGGCCTCGGAAAGATCGCCGTCCTGGGCGACTATGCGTTCAATGTGCGTCGTCTTGGCCACCGGTAAAACGACAATTTCGTCACCGGGATGCAGGCGGCCCGTGGCGAGAGTGCCGCTATAGCCGCGAAAATTCAAGTCGGGACGGTTGACCCATTGCACGGGAAACCGGGCCGGTCCATCCGCGCGGTCCGCACCGGTATCCGCCGCTTCCAACGCGCCCATCAAGGTTTCACCCTGGTACCATGGCATCGCACCGGTCGCATTCAAAACATTCTCGCCGTTCAGGGCCGAGAGTGGAATGGACGTAACGTTGTCAAGGCCCAGGGACGCCGCGAAGGCCCGGTAATCGGCGCGAATGGCGTCGTAGGTCCCCTGATCGTAATCCACCAGGTCCATTTTGTTGACCGCAAGGACAATCTGCCCGATGCCCAGCAGGGCGACGATATGGCTGTGGCGCCGGGTTTGGGTGACCACGCCCTTGCGGGCATCGACCAGGATGACGGCAAGTTCGGCGGTCGACGCGCCGGTGGCCATGTTGCGGGTGTATTGTTCATGGCCCGGCGTGTCGGCAACGATGAATTTCCGTTTTTCGGTGGCGAAGAACCGGTAGGCCACATCGATGGTGATGCCCTGTTCCCGCTCGGCGGCAAGGCCATCAACCAGCAGCGCCAAGTCCATGTTTTGGCCTTGAGTGCCGTATCGCTTGGAATCGTTTTCGAGGCTGGAAAGTTGGTCTTCGAAAATTTGCTTGGCATCCAACAACAGACGTCCGATCAGGGTGCTTTTGCCGTCGTCCACGCTGCCGCAGGTGAGAAAACGCAACAGGCCCTTATTGCCTTGTTCGGCAAGATAGGCCTCAACCTTGGCCTTGGAGTCTTGCGCCGGCGAAGCGGTGGTATTTTCGGACTTCCGGGTATCAGGCATCAGAAATACCCGTCTTGTTTCTTGCGCTCCATGGAGGCATCCGCATCCTGGTCAATGACCCGCCCCTGTCGTTCCGACGTGGTCGACAGCAGCATCTCCTGAATAATTTCCGGCAGCGTGGCCGCCGTACTGCGCACCGCCCCCGTCAGAGGGTAGCAGCCCAATGTTCGAAATCGTACCATTTCCGCTTTCGGTACTTCGCCAGGTTGTAGGGGCATGCGGTCGTCGTCAACCATGATCAGGGTGCCGTCACGCTCCACCACCGGCCGTTCAGCGGCAAAATACAGGGGCACCATGGGAATCTGCTCCTGATAGATATACTGCCAGATATCCAATTCCGTCCAATTGCTCAATGGAAAGACCCGGATGCTTTCACCGGGGTTAATGTGGGTGTTGTAAATGTTCCACAATTCCGGGCGCTGATTTTTCGGGTCCCAGCGATGCTGGGCGGATCGGAAGGAGAAGACCCGTTCCTTGGCCCGGCTTTTCTCCTCGTCCCGGCGGGCACCGCCAAATGCCGCGTCAAAGCCGTGTTTGTCCAGCGCCTGCTTCAGCGCCTGGGTTTTCATCACATCCGTGTGCACCGCGCTGCCGTGGCTGAACGGCCCGACACCCTGCTCAACACCCTCCCGGTTGACATGGACAATTAAATCGATGCCAGGGTCCGCCGCCAAATTGTCCCGAAATTCGATCATTTCGCGGAATTTCCAGGTGGTGTCCACATGCAGCAAGGGAAAAGGCGGCAAGGACGGATAAAACGCCTTCATGGCCAGATGCAGCAACACGGAAGAATCCTTGCCGATGGAGTAGAGCATCACGGGCTTGCGGCATTCGGCCGCCACTTCACGGAATATGTGAATGGCTTCAGCCTCAAGAGCGCGAAGATGGCTATGTAATTTCAAGAATATCCCGCGGGTCGTCGTGCACATTTGTAACGGAAAAAGGCAATTATTTGCCACCATTGTCAAGCTGAAAACAGCCATGCAATGCTAACATGGTCGTGTTGTCTGGCGGGGGCAACAAAAACTAATTGGCATTATGAACACGCCTGCAACATGAGCTGCCGGCAGGCGTCTGAACCACAATTGCGGCTGTGACAAAAAAGCCGATTGGATCAAAGCCGGGGGCTGACGGCTGGAACGGGGCGGGCCCCGGTCGCTTGTTCATTGCGGCTTGATAATTCGTCGGGCTTGCTCATTATAGGAGAATTGAGTCTGGTTCCTCGTAACCTGGGCAGTTTTCCAAGGAACCCTGGGTTTTGGGTCCTGTTGCAGCATTACCACAGTAATAGATTTTCGTCACAGTCCCGGGCAGGATCGCTTGACCCGCGCCCTTGATAAAGCGATCTATATAGCGAGCACGAAGGATTGTTCAGTGAGCGTGTGGCCTATGCCATGATCGCCACGTAGAGAGAGGAAGAGGACGACCTAAATGAAAAATATTCTATATGGAACCACGGCGCTGTTTGCTGTTGGCCTAATGGCCGGCACGGCAGTGGCCTCCGAGAAGATCAAGCTCGGCTTGGGCGGCTATTGGCGCGGCATGATACAAGTTGGGGACAACACGAGCAGCGCCGCCGGCGCCGATTCGGGTCTCCGCGACCATGGTTTTGGCCAGGAGTCGGAAATTTACTTCTCCGGCAAGACCAAGTTGGACAACGGGATTACCGTTACCGCGGCTGTTCAACTCGAAGGCGAAAGTAGCCAAGGGGCCGCAGGAGATCAAATCGATAACACCTGGATCACCGCAAGCGGTGGCTTTGGCACTGTCCATTATGGTGAGACCTGGGGCCCCAGCCTGCTAATGGTCGGTGGCGGCGTGGGCGAAAAAAATCACACCGGCGACTTCGCGTCCTTTAATGCAGGGGTCAATCTTAACGGTCTCGGCCTAAATAGCTTTATTGGTGGCGCTGGTCTTAACGGTAGACCGTCGCCTAAATTAGCCTATTACACGCCGCGGATGTCTGGCTTTCAGTTGGGTATTGGTTACGCGCCGGAGAAGGGGAACGCCTTTTCAAACGGTGCGCGAACTTCTGAGCTGGGCGGCGGCGTCGGGAATGAACTTGTAGACGTCGGCGTCAACTTCGTTAATAAGGTTGGCGGCGCTAATGTTCGCCTAGGCCTTGTCGCTTTTACATCTGAGTCAGAGCCCGATACTGCCACGGCAACAGCGTTGCCGGATGTCGACGGTACTGGACTTGGTGTCCAGGTGTCGATGGGCGGCGTCAAGCTTGGCGGCCGGTATGCCAAGCTCGAAGACATTGGCGGCAGCGGCTCTGATCGGACCAACTGGCGCATTGGTGCCGACTATGGTATGGGCCCGTGGTCTGTCGGCTTCACCTATCAGGTTGCCGTACAGGACTTTGTCGGAGCTGATGACAAGACGACATACTTCTCTATCGGCGCTAACTATAATGTTGCGCCCGGTGTAGCATTGTTCGGTGGCATCGTAACTCACGATTTCGAGGATAATGCCGACGCGGCTACCGCAGAAGGCGAGAACGCGTTTGGCATTTTTGGGACGAAACTCTCCTTCTAAAAGTCGAACGTACGATCGTTTCGGGACGTGGGGCCATTTGGCCCCACGTTCTTTTTTTGACCTGTGAATGACTGCCGTCGTCACCGCAAGTCCGCGAAAATTCAGCTGGCTATATCATCGGCTGCCCCGGCGTCTGTAATAGCGTCTTTCGGGCGGTCTGGGACATCGGGCAAGCGACGTAACGCCGCCCGGTGATTTGGAGACGCCATCAAATGGTTCAGAATAGCCCGGAACTGCTAGACTATTTTCGGGAATGAAATGGTCAATCAAGGTCGCGACGGCGACCCGGCGCTTATGCGCGGCCCGCGCGGAG